>DASVDW010000065.1:0-6397 GCA_036380925.1 Acidothermaceae bacterium | reverse complement strand
TATCGAACTCGTCCCAGCTGGCAAATCCCTCGGGCGGCGGCGGAACGACGTAGCCCAACACGTCGCACCAAAAGCGACCGACCCGCTCCGGCTGCGCGCAATCGAAGGTGACTTGGAACTGCCTGACCGACGTCATCGGCTCACCATACGGCCACCCAGGGCGGGCGGCGAACCCTGACGCCGTTCATTCACTCGGCGCAGAAGCCGGGAGAGCTCAGCCGAAGAACGGCAGCAGGACGGCGTGCACCGCGGCGGCGACCAGGGCGGCCGCCGGGATCGTCAGCACCCATGCGACCACGATGTTCCAGGCCACGCCCCAGCGGACCGCGGAGAACCGCTTGGTCGCGCCCACTCCCATCACGGCGGACGTGATGACATGGGTCGTCGAGACGGGCGCGCCGAAGTGCGCCGCGGTGAGCAACACCGCGGACGACGTGGACTCGGCCGCGAAGCCACGCGGCGGGTCCAACTGGATGATGCGGCGGCCCAACGTGCGCATGATGCGCCAACCGCCCGAGTAGGTGCCAAGCGCCATCGCGGCGGCGGCGGCGACCTTGACCCACCACGGCACCACGAAGGTGTGCAGGTAGCCGCCGGTCACCAAGGCGAGGGTGATCACGCCCATCGTCTTTTGGGCGTCCTGCGTGCCGTGCGAGTACGACATCGCCGCGGCCGACAGTGTCTGCAAGTGTCGGAACCCGCGGTTCAGGCGATGCGGGTTGTTCCGCTGGAACACCCACAGGATCACCAGCATCAGCACGAACGCGATGACGCCGCCGATGATGGGCGAGATGACCATCGGCACCACGACCTTCTCGACAACGCCTCGCCAATGCACTGCTCGCCAGTGCTGACCGCTGACGATCGCCGACCCGACCAATCCACCGATCAGCGCGTGTGACGACGAGGACGGCAAGCCGAAGTACCACGTGATGAGGTTCCACGTGATAGCTCCGAGTAGCGCGGAAAAGACGAGCACCAGACCATGGGAACCCTGCGGCGCGCTGATGATGCCCTTCCCGACCGTGCCCGCGACACCGGTCGCGACGAACGCGCCGACCAGGTTGAGCACCGCCGCCATGGCGAGGGCGACCCGAGGGGTGAGGGCTCGCGTCGAAACAGACGTGGCGATCGCGTTGGCCGCGTCGTGAAACCCGTTGGTGTAGTCGAAGAGCAGAGCGACGACGACGATGAGGGTGATCGCTAACGCGGTCATCCCTACGTTTCCTTGACGACGATCGTCTCGATCGCGTTGGCGACGTTCTCGAACGCGTCTGCGGCCGCCTCGAACTGGTCGGCGACTTCCTTCACCTTCAGCACTGTCAGCGCGTCGAGGTGGCCGTCGAACAGCTTGGCGAGCAACCGCCGGTAAAGCTGATCCGCTTCGTTCTCAAGCCGGTTCGCCTCGATCCAGTAGACGTCGAGATCCTTGCGGGTGCGCAGCCGCGGCATCGCTTCGGCGGTGATGAGCGCCGCCCTTTGCAGCACGTCAACCTGCTCGGCCACCTCGCTCGGCAGCTCGTCGAGCTTGTAAAGGACGACGAGGTCGACGGCGGCTTCGACGAAGTCCATGACGTCGTCGAGCCGGCCGGCGAGCCGGTAGATGTCATCGCGGTCGAACGGCGTGATGAACGTGGAGTTCAGCTTGCGCAAGATGCCATGGGTGACTTCGTCCTCCTCATGCTCGATCTTGCGCACCTCCTCGCCCACGGCCACGCGGTCGGCCCCTGGGGCCAAAATCTTGGCCGCGGCCTCGACACCTCGGACCAGGTTGTCTGCCGAGGCGCTCAGCATGTCGAAGAAGGCGGTGTCTTGCGGCGTCAGTCGCAGGCGCACTGAAACTCCTGAGTTCGGCAGCGATCCGGGGGTGATGCTACGGGCGGCGCGAACGCGCCGCCCCGCCGGGCTCTGCGACCGGGTCGGCGCCGACCCCGGCCGTAGTTGGTTTAGGAGTGAGTGGGCGATTTGGTGACGCCGAGGGCGCGGTCGATTTGGTCCCGCGTCAGCGGGTGGTCGCTCTCACCCGCGACGATGATCAACTCGCTGTACAGCTCGATCTCTTCCAACGCGGCGGGGTCTTGCAGCCGCACGTCAAGCTCGGCGCGGGCGTCGTCCTCAGCCGACCGCCAATCACGCCTGTCGCGCGGCAACACGCCGTCAGCGCTTGCCATCGTCCACCCGCCCCGGCTCCCCTGCTCGCGTAACCTGCCTGCGCAGCGTGTCCGCCCGCCCGCGTCGTCCGCCCGCGTCACCGCCTGAACCCACGCTAATCCTGCCCAACCGCGCGTGCATGACCTGTTCGGGTCACACCGCGCAGCGGGCCCGGCGGGGTTGTACCTCGCCAATCGCCACCTGACACCTGCCAAGGCGCCAGCTCCGCAACCGTCCGCATCCTCAGCCGAACCGCCCTGGCTGCCGATAGCCATCAGGTGAAGGTCATCTATGTCGAGACGTGCCCGACCTGCGATTGCTCGTTGGTTCGGTCTCCCGATGGCCAGCTACGCGCCTCGAACCGGCTGAAGCCGGTGTGCAGCGGCTGCCCCTGCCACCGCGACGTCGCGGCCGCGGACGACGTCCGGGCCGAGGCGGCGAACCCGGTCAGCCGAGAAAGTCGGCCAGCGACCGCGTGATGGGGCCGGCCAAACCGGCAAGCGACACCGCGGCCTGGCGATAGCAGCGCTTTTGCAACGCCGGCTCGACGTCCGGGCGCTCGATGTCCGGGCGCTCGATGTCCAGGCGCTCGCCGTCCGAGGTGGCGTTCTCCAGCTTGGCGAGCAGCGCCTCAAGCAGCACCGCGCGCTCGTCGGACGCGGCCAGCTCGTGCTCGAAGACGGCGAGGCTGGTGAGCCGTTCGTCTCGATCGAGCTCATCGCCCGGCAGGCTCACCGATCGCTCCCGAGCAGCGACTGTTGGACGGCCAACGCGGCCGCCTCCAGCCGGTGCCGGTTGTCCTCGGCGGCCGCCCGCACCTGGGCGACCAGCCCCGCGAACGCGGCCCGGTGCGCGGCGAACAGGTCATCCCACGGCGGCGGCGCGGCCTCGGCCAGCGCGGCCAGCGTCGGAGCGGGGGCCAGGCCGAGTCCGGCGGCTAGCGCGTCGACCTCCACCGCGCGGGTGAGGTCGGCGATCCGCAGCTCCTCGAGCACGAGGTCGATCTCATGGCTGGCCCGCGCCAACCATCGCAGCGCCTGCTCGCCGCCTTCACTCAGAAGCAGCCGCTCCTGGCCGAGCTTGAAAAGGAGGACGTCGAGCAGCTCGCGCTCGCGCCACAGGACGTCGGAGACTTCGGCGAAGCCAGCCATGCTCGTCCTCCTGTTCGACGCGGGATGCGGGCGAGGCGGATGGTGTTGCCGACTCCATGCTGCCGGAAGCGCGGCCACCTGGACCATCGGCAGGCCGGGCCGCCCGATAGTGGCCGAAGATGGCGGTGAATCCGGCGTCCGGTCGATTTTCCAGTCCGCCGGATGCTTCGCGTGAAGTAGTCACTCCGAGCCGTTTCCAATCCGTTTGCCGATCATTACGCCATTCGGAGTCAAGTTCCCCCCGGTCGAGCGGCGAAGAGACTTGCATGGCAGGCACCGAGAAACTCACCCAGTCGACCCCTCAGGTCAGCGCAAGCTCGGACGAGGACCACCTCGTCAGGGAGAACCTCCCGCTGGTCGGCTACCTCGTCGCCGAGGTCGCGGCCAAGCTCCCCGGTCACGTGAGCCGCGACGACCTGACGTCGGCCGGCATGATGGCGCTCACCCAGGCCGCCCGCGGCTTCGACGCCGAGCGTGGCGTGCCGTTCGCGCGGTTCGCCACGGTGCGCATCCGCGGGGCCATCATCGACGAGTTGCGCAGCCATGACTGGGCGAGCCGCTCGGTGCGCATCAAGGCCCGCCAGCGCGCGGCCGCCGAGGAAGAGCTGGCCGCCGCGCTCGGCCGTCACCCAACCCAAGCCGAGCTCGCCACCCACCTCGGCATCTCGCCCGTCGAGCTCGCCGCGGTAGAGGAGGACGTGCACCGCTCGGTCGTGCTGAGCCTGCAGGGCTTCTCCGACGCCGGAACGCTCGAAGGCATGCTGCCCCACCAAGACCCCGGTCCCGAAGACGTGCTGCTCAACCGCGAGCGGACGTCGTATCTCGTCGACGCGGTCGCGGCGCTGCCGGAGCGGCTGCGCGTCGTCGTCGAAGGCTACTTCTTCAACGAGCGACCGATGGCCGACATCGCCGCCGAGCTCGGGGTCACCGAGTCGCGCATCTCGCAGATGCGGGCCGAGGCGCTGATCCTGCTCAAGGACGGCATGACCGCGATGCTCGCTCCCGAGGCGCTGCCGGCGGAGGCGCGCCCCGACGGCTGCGTCGCCCGTCGCAAGGCGGCCTACTACGCCACCATCGCCGCGAGTTCGGACTTCCGCGCGCGGATCAGCGCCGGGCAGTCACCCGCTGCGCGGTCCGCCGGGCGCGTCACGGGCGCCGCGTAACTCTTTCGGCTGCTCAGATTCGCATCACACCGGTCGAAATTGACTTCGCAGTGTTGTTGTCACCGGGGGGTGTGACGCGGTGCGAACGGAGCAACCCCAGTGATCGTCCTAACTCGGCTCGCCGGACCGTCGTTCGCGCTGAACCCTGACCTGATCGAGCGCGCTGAAGCCACGCCGGACACCGTCGTGACGTTGATCGGCGGCACAAAGTACGTCGTCGCCGAATCAGTCGAGGAGTTGCTTGAGAAGGTGCGCGACTATCGCGCGCAGGTGATCGGCGCGGCCCACAAGTATGAAGAGGCTCCAAAGCAAGAGCCGCGACTGCGAGTGATTCCACTCCCTGTCGAATAGAGGGCTTGAGTAACTCGGCCGTCCTGCCGACAAGGCATTCGTGGAGAGCCTCCCGCCCAGCTCCGGTCCACGCGCATGAGCATGACCATGTCGCGCGGTCTGGCGTCGCCCGGCATAGACGCGCCGGTCGTGCTGCGCATCGCGGCGTCCGGCAAGCTCGTCGGTGAAGGCCACGAGTTCGCGACGCAGGTCGAGGATGTCGAGGCCGACGCCGTCGTCGTCCGCGCGCCTGCCGGCGCGAACTCGGTGCTGCTCGCCAGCGGCAGCCGGGACGTCGAGCTGTCATGGATGTCCCCGCGCGGTCGCTATGAACAGCCGTGCCGCGTGCTCGGCTCGACGAGCTCATCGGGCAACAAGCTGTGGCGGCTGCGGCCGATGCGGCGGCCGATGCTCATTCAGCGCCGCCGATACATCCGCGTGCGCGCCTGTCTCGACGTCGTCCTTGACCTGGACGGCGAATCAGTGCCGGCCACGACGGTCGACATCTCCGAAGGCGGCTTTCGGGTGAGACTGCCGCGCCGAGAGATTCCCGACCTGCAGCGCACGGTCGTCCGCACGGTCATCGGACGCGAGCGTGTCGCGGCCCCTGGCTATGTCGTCCGGACCATATCGGTGGACGACGGCCAGCAGACCGAGGCCGTCGTCGCGTTCGACATCGGCGGCCCGGGGGCTGAGGCGATTCGACGGCACATCCTGCACCTTCAACTGCGCGCCCGGGCGAAGCGCGAGCCGTAAGCAACCTGCGCGGCGCCCCGGGCGTGGTTGTCTATAGGCCGGACAGTCCGTGGAACGGGAGCACGCGCGACGATGATGGCAAAGCACCGCCGACGCCCGCGGTTGCGCCGCATGGCCAGTGTCGCCATCGCGGCGGCGACCGCCCTCGCCGTGGGGGCGGGAATCGCCGTGCTGGCCGACCGCTACGGAACCGGCTCGACCGGCGCCCAAGCCGCCACCGCGACGACCGAACCGACTTCGACGCCGCACGGCAGTCCGGCCGCGCCATCGTCGTCCGACGTCGTGGTCAAGCCCGCGGAGGCGACCGGCATCTCGCTGTCGTCCGGGGCGTCGGGCGCCGAGCCGATCGTCGTCACGTTCGACGCGGCCGTCACACCGGCGGTCGCGCCGCCGCAGATCAGCCCGCAAACCGCAGGCGCGTGGTCGCAGCCGACGCCGACCACCTTGCAGTTCACGCCGACCGTGCCGTTCGCGCCCGACACCACCGTGACGGTGAGCGCGGGGAGCAAGCAGTTCAGCTACCGCGTCGCGGACGGTTCGCTGCTGCGGGCGCAACAGCTGCTCGCGGACCTGCACTACCTGCCGTTGACGTTCACCCCGGACGCGCCGATCGACAACACCGCCGCGGTGCAAGGGGCGTTGGCGTTTGATCCGCCGGCCGGCGACTTCGCCATGCGATACGACCGGACGCCGAAAGAGCTCGCGTCGCTCTGGGCTCCGGGGAAGATGACCGTGATGACCAAGGGCGCGATCATGGCCTTTGAGAATGCGCATCAGCTGGCTATCGACGGCGTCGCCGGGCCGGCGGTCTGGGACGCGCTGCTGCGAGACGCGGTGGCGGGCGCC
>DASVDW010000064.1:0-4287 GCA_036380925.1 Acidothermaceae bacterium | reverse complement strand
CGGGTCCTTCGTCGCGGCTGCCGCTGCGGCATGGGAGTCTGCTTCCGGCTCGAGCAACCGTCGCACCCGCGCCGCGTCGTCCGCGTTGGTGAGGATGCCCAGCTGATCGCCCGGCTCGACGACCGTGTCGCCGCGCGGCGTCATCGACGTCGTCCCGCGCTGCAGTGACATCACGGTGGTGCCTGGCGGCAAGTCGGCGTCGCGCAACGCGACTCCAGCGATCGGTGACGCGACGGCGACTTCACTGTCGACCACGACCGTCCCTGGCGCCACCGCGGACAGTCGCTTCAACTGCGAGCGCAGCCCACTGCGGTAGCCACGCACGATCGCTGTCGTGGTGAGAATCCCAATCACTTGGCGGTTGTCGTCGAGCACCGTGATCCAGTTCGCGCGGGCGGAGACGATTGACTCAAGCGCCGAGTCGAGTCGGTCGGAACTTGTCGCGGTCGGTGCGGAAGGGTCGGCCACCTTCCCGACCGCGCTGTCCGGCGTCGCGCCGGCCACCTCGAAAACGACGGCTCGGTCGACGGTTCCGACGAACAAGCCGCGCTCGTCGATGACGGGAGCGCCCGGCACGCGCGCGACGTCCAATCTCGACAACGCGAGCGCGGCTGGTTCGTCACCGGCGAGCACCACTCGCGGTTCGGCCATGAAGTCGTTGACGGAGAGGGAATGGAGCAGCGGCATTCCGCGCTGCAGCCGATGCGCCGGCGAGTCGGCGCGGCTCTTCAACTGGCTGGTGTAAATCGTGCGGTCGAAGTGCCGAACGATCAGGGTCGCGATTCCGACCGCGATCATCGCGGGTGCGAGGGCGGTCAGCGAGCCGGTCATCTCGGCGACCATCAACATGACGGCAAGCGGCGCCCGGCAAATCGAGCCGAACGTGGCCATCATGCCGACAATGACGAACGGCGCGGGATCGTGCGGCACCGCGGGCGCGATCGGCTCGAGCAACCGCCACACGGCGGCGCCGGTGAACGCGCCGATCACCATGCCTGGGCCAAAAATTCCGCCGGACCCTCCGGAACCGATCGACAAGGAGGTGGCCAGGATCTTGGCGAATGGCAATGCGAGAACCACCCACAACGGGATGCCGAGCAAGGGCTGGCCAAGACTCTTTTGCACCCAGCCGTAACCGGTGCCGAGCACCCCGGGCAACGCGAGTCCGAGCGTTCCGACGAGCACGCCGCCAATCGCGGGCCGCACAAACCGCGGCACGGGCAATCGCTTGAAGAAGTCGACGACTCCGAAGAACCCAGCAGCGTAGGCGAGGCCGATGAAGCCGCCGATCAATCCGATGAGCGCGAACCAGCCCAGTTGCGCGGCGTCGAACTGGAACCCCGGCGCGGCGAAGCCGAAGAGCGGCTGGAATCCCATGAACGCCGAAGAAACCGCGTACCCGATGATTGAGGCGATCATCGACGGGATGATGGCCTCGACTTCGATGTCGTCGCGATAGAGGATTTCCGCCGACAGCAACGCGCCGCCGAGCGGCGCGCCAAAGATGGAACCGATGCCGGAGCCGATTCCGGCGCCGACCGCGATCCGTCCGTCGGACGGCGAAAGATCGAGCGACCGGGCGAGATAAGAGCCGAAGCCCGCGCTGATCTGCGCGGTCGGACCCTCACGTCCCCCCGATCCGCCCGACCCAATGGTGATCGCCGACGCCACGATCTTCACCGCGACCGTGAGCAGCCTGACGCCCCGCGGGTTTTCGTGCACCGCGTCGATGGCGGCGTCGGTGCCGTGGCCCTCCGCCTCCGGGGCGAGACCGATCACCAGCGCCCCGGAAAGCAGCCCGCCCAGGCCGACTATGAGCGGGAGCACCCACGGTCTGGCGAAGCCGCTGTCGCCGCTGCGCAAACCCTCAGCCACGGGGGTCGGCACTTGATAGCCGGCGAGATCACGAAGGAACAGTCGCGTCGCCAGCGAAAGCGCCTGATAGAAGGCGACCGCGCCGAGACCCGCGATGATGCCGACCAGGCAGCCGAGGATCAGCCACTTGCGTAGATACGGCGCGGTGCGCACGTGCCGCGACGCCCGGGTGGTGACGGCGCGGGCACGGGTGCGTGCACCGGACAGCGCCGTCGTCAGCACCGTCACAGCGCGCGCCCATAGCTCACAGCCCATTGTCTCGGACGACGATGGACCAAACCTCGGAGGGGGCACCGCAGGGAGGGTCAGTGCGCCAGTCGCCATTTGACGGTGGCGAGTGAGCTAGCCGCCCCACGCGGCGTCGGCGATGTGGTCGCCGAGGGCCGTCCAGCTGCCCTTTGCAACCAGGTAAGTGCGGCTGCACCAGGCGATCAGCGATCGCGAGCCGTCGGACGACGGATGCACCCACGCCTCGAGGCAGGCGTGGCCCGGAAGCTGCACCGTCGGCCCTGCGGCCGCACCGGTGGAAACGTTGACCGTGCGGAAGACCGCGTTGGGAGCGCAGTCGTCGACGATCGCGTATTTCCCGCTGGTGCCCAGCCAGGCCGCGCCAACGCCGCCGCAGGCGTGATGCGTCCACGTCGACGCCGTCGGTGCCTTGGCTGCCTTCGATGTGTCGAGGGTGACTGGGTCGCCGGCGATCCCCGCGCCGGTTTGCATGCCCGCGATGTAGGTGAGCCGCTTGCCGTCCGGCGCCCACGACAGGTCGATCATCTCGTTGATGTTGATGTCATCGGCAACCCAGCTGCGCGTCGCCCCCGCATGCCCTGGCATCGGCATGACGACAATGGAAGCCGGTAGCGGATCTCCGTACGCCTGCATGAGCGCAATCGCCACCCGCGACCCGTCGGGGCTGACCGCGAGTCCGGTGATCGGCGTGCTGGCCGGATAGACCGGCCCGAACGGCGCCACTTTCCCGGCGGCGTCGACCAGCGCGAGTTGCTCGGAAGCCTGGCCCCACTGCGGCGCGGCGTCGGGCGTGTAGGTGACCACCCAGCCACCGGCGGGATTGCTCGCGATCATCGACGGTCCGCCCGGAATTCCCTTCAGCGCAACGGGAATCGCCACTCCGGTGCCGAGGTTCACGATCCGGAGCTGCTGCGCGTCGTCAAGCTCCAGCACGACGCCGCCGCCGGCGATGACGACCGGTGCGGCGCTCGACGACGGCGCTGCGCTTGACGGCGGTGACGCACTTGGCGGCGGTGACGCACTTGACGGCGGTGACGCGCTTGGCGCCGCGCCGAGGATCTGGTCGACCTCGGCCATCACCTGGCCGTTGAGCATCGCGTGCGCGTTGTCGGCTCGCCAGACCATCGCGCAGCCGATGCGAAGGGTCACCGCCGAGCCGTCGGGGTAGCCGAACGTCAGGAGGTCGACGGTCGGCTGCAGCGGGCATGACGCCACCTCGTTCGTCAGCTTCAACTCACGCAACGTCGCCAGGATCTCGTCGAGCTGGCCGGCCGCGAGCTGAGCGTGCCGCTTCAACGCCAGCGGCTGGTCGATCTGGTCGTACTCGCACAGCACCGCGGCCGTCGGAGCTCCAGGAACCAGTCCTTCGCCGGCCGGGGTTGGGCCGCCGGACGGTTGCGCGTCGAGCGTCGGAGCGCACGTCGGGGCCGACGCCGCCGATTGCACCGGTCCCGACGGCGGTGAGTTCGTCGTCCGGCCATTGCCCACGACCGCGGGCACGATCGCGATCGCCGCCACCACGCACGCCGCGACCCCTGCTGTTCCGAACGCGCGCCTCCGACGGCGCCGTCGCACGCCGCTTGCCACGCGGGCGTACAGGTCGGCCGGAGGAGGGTCGCCGGGAGACTGCCGCAGCGCCGCGATGACGTCGTCGTCCGGATTGCTCATGGCGTTGGTCATGGCGTCACCGCCCGTCGGCCGCACTCTTCGCGAAGCTTGCGCAATCCCTTTGCTGATTGGCTTTTCACTGTTCCGACGCTGCAGCCGAGCAGGTCGGCGACGCTCGGCTCAGTCAGGTCGAGGAAATACCGAAGAACGAGGACGACGCGCTGCCGCGGCGGCAGCGACGGCAACAACGCCTGCACGGTCTGCCGCAGGTCCGCCGCCTCGAAGGGGTCGCCGTCTGGGCGGTCAGGCACGTCCGCGACCGGCTGCTCCCCGCGCCAGCGGCGCCGTCCGGACTTCAAATGGGCGTTGACCAAAACCCGCCGCACGTACGCGTCGGGATCACCGTCGCGCACGATCCGGTTCCATCGCGGCCAGACCCGCTCGAGGCTGACCTGCACGAGGTCCTCGGCGCCCGCCCAATCGCCTGTCAGCATCCTGGCCAACCGCAAAAGGTCGCCTTGGCGTGCGACGACGTACTCCTGAAACCCGTCGGGC
>DASVDW010000063.1:0-13035 GCA_036380925.1 Acidothermaceae bacterium | reverse complement strand
AAGCGAGCTTTGGACCCGCTTGCGGGCCGCCTCGCTGCTGCGACCCGACGCGCCGGTTCCCGGGGATCGCGACTGACCGCCGCGCGGTCACTGGTCGAGCGGACTGTCGTCTTCGGGGGTGATTCGCAGCGCCGCGCGAGACGGCCGGGCGTCGCCGCATTTGGCCCTTCCGCTGGCCGGAAGATTGGCTTCACCGCCTGCGAACACTTGTTCACAATGCGGCCAAGGAGCCAGCACCACGCACCCGGAGGCCGACCTTGAGAACCGAGTTCCCGCGAAATCAGTGGTACGTCGCCGCGTACGGCGCGGAGGTCAGCCGTCGCCTGCTCGCCCGCAAGATCTGCGGCGAGGCGATCGTCTTTTACCGGACGTCGAGCGGTGAGCCGGTCGCCCTCGCCGACCGCTGCGTGCACCGGCAGTACCGGCTGTCGGCGAGCGCGCTCGACGGCGACCTGTTGGTCTGCGGCTACCACGGCTTCACCTATGACAGCGAGGGCACCTGCGTGCAGGTGCCGGGCCAGCGCCGAGTTCCGCGCACGGCGCGGGTGAAGAAGTACCCGGTCGTCGAGCAGGACTCCTTCATCTGGGTCTGGATCGGCGATGACGCCGCCGCCGATCCGAAAGACATCCCGCGGGCGCCGTGGCTCGCGTCCAACGAGTGGACGACGGTGTGTGGCATGGAGCCGCTCGCCGCCCGTTACGGGTTGCTCGTCGACAACCTGCTTGACCTGTCACACGAGACGTACCTGCACGGCGGCTACATCGGCACCCCGGAGGTCGCGGAGACGCCGATCACCACCGAGGTCGACGAAGAGCACGGCATCGTGTTCGTCTCCCGACACATGGAAAACGTCGCCTGCCCGCCGTTCTACGCGAAGTCGACCGGCATCGAGGGCCGCATCGACCGCTGGCAGGACATTGAGTACCGCCCGCCGTGCTTGTACCTGTTGCACAGCCGGGTCGCGCCCGTCGGTGTCCAGCCGGATCCGGGCGGCGACGACAGCAACGCGTTCCACGTCGAGGTGGTCTATGCGATCACCCCGGAGACCGAGACGAGCACACACGACTTCTGGGCGGTGGCCCGCGACTTCGCGCGCGACGACGAGAGCGTGTCGGACTTCCTCGCCGAGAACAACCGCACCGTCGTCCTGCAAGACGTCACGGCGCTGAACCTGCTCGAGACGGTCATCGCCACCGAACCGCCTGGCTACCAGGAGTTGAGCATCAACATCGACACCGGCGGACTCGCCGCCCGACGGATGCTCGCGGCGCAGATCGCGGCCGGCGACAACACGCGCGCGCCGGCGACGGCGACCACGGCCTGACCGATGGCCACCCGAATCTCACGCGCGCAGTTGCAAGGCGCGACCGTCACCTACCGGGTCGACTGGGTGCTCGGCACCGACCTGCTGCACGGGCAATGCAGGTGCGGCGCCGAACGCGAGTCGGAAGACCCGATCGAGTTGTGGCAATGGCTCACCGGCCATCCGGTGGGCCACGACCAGCGCGAGGCGCCACCACGTGCCGACCCGCGGCCGCTGGTGGGCGTCCGCGGCGGCTGACGATGCCCACCGAAGCGGAGTTCGACGTTGTCGTCGTCCGCAAAGAGAAAATCGCGGACGACGCGGTGTCGCTTGCGCTCCGCGGCGCCGGATCACCGTTGCCTGATTGGTCGCCGGGCGCGCACATCGACGTCGTCCTGCCAAGCAAGAAGGTGCGGCAATACTCGCTGTGCGGTGACCCGGCGAACCGCGAGGAATGGCGCCTCGGCGTGCTGCGCGAGGAAAGCGGCCGCGGCGGTTCGGCGTACGTCTGCGACGAGCTGGCCGACGGAACCCGGCTCACCGTGCGCGGGCCGCGCAACCATTTCGCCCTTGCGCCGGCGGCGAATTACCTGTTCATCGCCGGCGGCATCGGCATCACGCCAATACTGCCGATGCTTCGGGCCGCGACGCAGACAGGCGCGCGGTGGCAGCTTTGGTATGGCGGCCGCCGTTCGTCGTCCATGGCGTTTCTCGACGAGCTCGCCACCTACGGCGATCGCGTTCGGCTGTGGCCGCAAGACGGGCGCGGCCTCCTCCCGCTCGACGACATAGCGGCCAACCGAATCGACGACGCCCTCGTGTATTGCTGCGGCCCGGCGCCGCTGCTCGAGGCGGTCGAAGAGCGCGCCCGCGAGTGGCCGGCCGGCACGCTGCACGTCGAGCGGTTCGCGCCGGCCGGCGCGGCGCAAAGCGCTGACGACCAGCCGTTCGAGGTCGAGCTGGCCCGCTCGCGCAAGACGGTGACGGTGCCGCCAGGGACGTCGATCCTGCACGCCGTCGAGGCGGCTGGTGTTTTCGCGCTCTCCTCCTGCCAGGAAGGCACTTGCGGAACTTGCGAAACCGAGGTGCTCGAGGGCACGCCGGATCATCGAGACAGCGTGCTCACCGAAGCCGAGCGCGCGGCCGGCGACGTCATGATGATTTGCGTTTCGCGGGCGCGCGGCGCCCGGCTCGTGCTCGACTTGTGACATGCGCTCCTCGACCGCGCGGGTCTTCCAGCTGCTCGACGCGTTCACGTCCGCCGCGAAGGGGCTGACCCTGACCGAGATGAGTCGGCGGAGCGGCCTGCCGCTGACGACGGTCCACCGGTTCGCGCACGAGTTGCGCCGGGTCGGCGTGCTGGAATGCGATCCCGACGGCCGGTACCGAATTGGCTTGCGGCTGTGGGAAATTGCCGCGCACGCTCCGCGCGGCGTCGGGCTACGGGAGGCGGCGATGCCGTTTCTCGAAGACCTGTACGAGGCCACCCATGAGAACGTGCAGCTCGCCGTTCGCGACGGCCACGACGTCGTCTACATAGAGCACATTGCCGGACGACGCGCGGTCGGCGTCCTCACGCAGGTCGGGCTGCGGTTCCCGTTGCACGCCACGGGCGTGGGCCTGGTGCTGCTCGCCTTTGCCGACGACGCGCTGCAGGAAGAGGTCATGAACGCGCCGTTGGCCGGCTTCACGCCGAAGACGATCCAAGATCCGGCGCTGCTGCGTCGCAAACTCGCCGACGTGCGACAGCAAGGGTTCGCGATCAGCGATCGGCAGGTGACGATGGACGCGCTGTCTGTCGCGGCGCCCATTCGCGACGCCGAAGACGCCGTCGTCGCGGCGGTTTCCCTCGTGGTGACGGCGAAGGTGCCACCGACCGCGATCGCACCCGCTGTGGTGGCCGCGGGGCGCGGCATCTCGCGGGTGCTGCGCGCCGCGGGCATGGTGCTGGAGCGATAGCGGACGTCGTCCACGCGCGGGGAAAATCGAGCGTCCGCCAAGGGGTAGTTCTCACCTCCGGCGCGTCCGCGCCGATATGGGGCTCATTGGGGCCCGTCTGGGCGCGTTGCGGAAGGCTTGGTCGATGTCAGTGTCGAGTGGCGTGCTCGGGATCACTCGCGAGGAAGCTTCGAAAACTCGTGGCGCGGCCGCGACCCAGCGGCGCTGGTTCGGCGTCGGTCGCAGCGCGCACCCGGACCCGCGGACCGCGGGCGCACAAGCCACCCGCGAGGCCCTGGCGGGGCGGTCCGCCTCGCTGGTGACGGTCTTCTGCCCGGCCGAGTTCGACTTCGACGCGATGCTTGACGGCGTTTCGGCGGAGGCCGCCGGAGTTCCGTTGATCGGCTGCAGCGGCATCGCGCATCTCGCCTCGGGAGGTCCGGTGGAGCCGTGCGTCGTGGTGTCGGCTCTCGGTGGCGAGGGTTTCGAGGTGAAGACCAGCGTCGCCACGAACGTGTCGGACGGGCAGCGCGCCGCTGGCGAACGCGTCGCCGAAACGGTGGAGACGCTCACGAGTGAGCACAAGCTGCTGCTCTTGCTCGCCGACGGCCTCGCCGGCGAGCAACACGAGCTGGTGCGCGGTGCCTACAGCGTGGCCGGCGCGACCGTGCCGCTCGCCGGCGGCTGCGCCGCTGACGACTTCCACTGGGAGAGCACCTTCCAGTTCTACGGCGACGGCGACGGTGTTCGGGTGCTGCGCGACGCCATGGTCGCCGCCGCGATCGGCTCCGACGCTCCCATCGGTGTCGGGGTCGCGCACGGCTGGCAGAAGACCGGCGAGCCGATGGTCGCGACCAAGAGCGCCGGCGGGCGGGTGGACGAGCTGGACGGCGAGCCCGCGCTCGACGTGTTCGCCGGGCGAATCGGCGTCGACCGCTCGGTGGCCGCGGACGAGCAGAAGTTCATGGAGCTCGCGCTGAAACGTCCACTGGGCTTGTCGCGGCGCAGCGGCGAAGACATCCGGGTCATCCACGCGGGCAACGTCGAGTCGGGATCGCTGCAGTGCGTCGCCGACGTTCCGCAGGGAGCGCTGCTGTGGATGATGGAATCCGACCGCGACGGCCTGCTGCGCAGCGTCGATGACGCCTACGCCGACGCGGTGGCGCCGCTCGACGGCGTCCCACCCCTCGGCTTGTTCGCGTTCGACTGCGGCGCGCGCTACCTCTTTCTTGGCGCCGACGGCGTCGCCGACGAGGTGAGCAGGCTCGTCGACAAGGCCGGCGACGTGCCGTTCGCGGGGTTTTACACGATGGGCGAGATCGCTCGCTGGCGCGGCGCTCAAGGTATGCACCACCTCACGTTGGTGTTGGTGGCATTCGCGTGAGGGGGGATCGGTGGACTATCACTGGTCCATCCACCAGCTGACCGAGTACTTCGAGGCTGTCACTTCGCAAGACGACGAATGGGTCGCGATCCGCGGCGCCGTCGAGCGGGCCGTCGAAGGGTTGGGCGCTGAACTCGGGGTGATGATCCGCGACGACCAGGTCGTCGCGTGTGTGGGGCTCGGCCGGGCCGCGCCCGCGGTCGAGGCGATCAGTCCCGCGATTCACGGCGCAGCCGTGATCGACGTCCCGCCATTGGGTCTGCTTCACTCGGTCGCCGCCTGGCTCGACGACGACGCCCGCGAGTATCTGGTGATCAGCCGGATCGACAACGAGTTCAGCGGAGAGGAACGCCAGCTCCTGCAAGGTATGGCGCGGGTGCTGGGACTGGCGTTGCGGAGTTTGCGCGCGCTTCAGATCGAGCGGACGTTGCGAACAGAGCGCGAGCTCGAGGCGGCCGAACGGCTGCGACTGCTCGACACGCTCGGCAGCCGTCAGCGGCTGCTCGAGTCGATGCTCACGATCCAGCGGGCGATCTCCCACCGCGCGCCGTCGCAGACGGTCTTGGACGCCGTGACGGCAGGCGCCTCGCAGCTGCTTGACGGGGCCTTTCTCGCGCTCGTGATCGCGTCGCCCGTCGACGGTCAGCACCGGGTCGTCTCGGCGTCGACCCCCGCGTGGGACGGCGCCGACTACACCGCGCTGGTCATCGCAACCGCGGCGCAGGCCGTTGCGAACGACCAGCTCGTGACGCGCACCGACGATGACGGTTCCGCCACGCGTTACACGGCGTTGGCCGCCCCTGTGCACATCGAAGGTCAGGCGGCCGGCAGTTTGGTGACCGTCGCCAGTTCGGACGACGCCAACGTGGATGATTGGCGCGCCACACTGACCGCGTTCGCCGAGCAGGCAAGCGTCGCCCTCACGGACGCGCGGACGGTGGAGGCGATGCGCGACGCGTACCAAGACCCGTTGACCGGCCTGCCGAACCGCGCGCTCTTCATGGACCGCCTTAATCATTCGCTACAGGTCGCGGCCCGCCAGGGCACGCAGGTGACGGTGCTGTTCATCGACCTCGACCGATTCAAGGACGTCAACGACAGCCTGGGTCACGCCGCGGGCGATGAGCTGCTCGCGTGGTTCTCCCGCCGTATCCGCGAAAGCGTCCGGGGTGAGGACACCGCGGCACGGCTCGGTGGCGACGAGTTCGCGATCCTGCTTGAGCACACCGTCGGCGACAGCGCGGGGCGGGCGGTCGCGAACCGGCTCAGCCGCGCGCTTCGGGAGCCGCTGCGCCTCGCGGACCGCGAGCTTTTCGTCTCCGCCAGCGTCGGGATCGCCTGGAGCGGCGACGGCGCGGGCACCGCCGACGAGTTGCTGCGCAACGCGGACATCGCGATGTACCGGGCCAAGCGAACCGGCGGCGGGGACGCGCTCGTCTACGAACCGACCATGCACACCGAGGCGATCGACGGACTTGAGCTCGGACCCGATCTTTACCACGCGGCAAGCAGGGGCGAGCTGCGGCTTGAGTTCCAGCCAATCATCGATCTGCTCAACGGCGCCGCCGTCGGCGTCGAGGCCTTGGTGCGCTGGGAGCACGCCACCCGGGGATTGATCCAACCGAACGTGTTCATCCCGCTCGCCGAACGCAACGGCGTCATCACCGAGATAGGTGAGTGGGTGCTGCGCAACGGCTGCACCGCTGCCGCCGCGTGGCGGGCGACGTCGACACCGGACCTGCGCGTCAGCATCAACGTCTCGGCGCGTCAACTCGACGATCCGGCGTTCGCCGATCTGGTCGCGACGGTGCTCGCAGAGACCCGGCTCCCGGCGTCCGCGTTGACGCTGGAGATCACCGAGTCGGTGCTGATGAGAGATCCTGAGCGCGCCATCGACCGCATCCGTCCGCTCAAGGCCCTCGGCGTCCGACTTGCCATCGACGACTTCGGCACCGGGTTCTCGTCGCTCGCCTACCTGCAACGGCTGCCAGCCGACGAGCTGAAGATCGACAAGGTGTTCATCGACGCCATCGAGACATCGGTCGAAGGGTCGGCGATCGTCCGCACGGTCGCCGAGTTGGCGCGCACCCTCAACATGCAGACCGTGGCCGAAGGGATCGAGACGCGCCGGCAGCACGAAATCTTGCGCACGCTGTGCTGCGACCTCGGCCAGGGATACCACTTCGCCCGGCCGCTGAAAGCCGAGGCGGTGCCCGGTTTTTTCGCGGCGGCTCAACGGCCAACCCGACCTGCCGCTCGCGCCCGCGGCAACCGCGACGCCCATGGGCCGCTGCCGGCGCCGTCCGCGACCGTCGCCTGAAAAGGACCGCTCGACCGGTGACCTACGTCCTACCGAGCTGGGACAGCCGCCACTAGCGCCGCGCCACGCCCAGAGCAAAGTGGCGACTGTTAGGAGGCGACTTGCCATGACAACAGGCAAGGAAGAACACACGTTGTCGATCGCGGAACACCCCGACGTCATGGCTTTGCGAGCTCGCTACGAAATCGTGAGCGAGACTCCTCGCGCATGGTTTGTCGAAGGACTGACCGTGATGGCGGGACTGTGGGCGGCCGTCTCGGCGTGGGTGCTGGGATTCCAGGCGACGTCGGCGCCACTCGCCATCAACAACCTGATCGTGGGAGCAGGCGTGCTCTTGCTCGGCTACGGATTCGCGACCGCGTACGAGCGGACCCACGGTCTGGCGTGGATGGTGCCGTTCGTCGGCGCGTGGCTGATCGTCGCGCCGTGGGTGATCCGCGACAGCAACTACACCACCGCCGCCTGGATCTCCAACGTCGCCGTCGGCGCCGTCATTGTTCTGCTCGGCGCCGGCATGTTCGCAACGGCGCTGACCCGACGCACACGTTGATCGCGCGACGGAACGCTTGATCGCGCGACGGTACGCACAGCCGGCAGGAATCGCAGAGGACTCCAATCGGTTGCGGGCGCCGATCGCAACGCCCAAGATGCGCCGGACGTACGACGGGCGGTGACGCAACCGATTGGTGGAAGCCGACGCGCGCCCGATCCTCGATGGGATTCGGGCGCGCGGTAGGCGGTGCTCCCAGTTGCGGTGGTCCGCCGCGTTTGGTCGGCCACGGTCAACCGCGGTGCGCGCGCCGCCGGCGGCAGCGGTCAAGGGAGGGACGTTGCCGACCACTGTGAGCGGTGCCAATCGTGGGCGGACGACGCAAGAGGGCGGTGGGCCTGTGCGAGGGCGCTGTGCGGTGGGCCGCCCGGGGATCGAACCCGGAACCCGCGGATTAAAAGTCCGCTGCTCTGCCAGTTGAGCTAACGGCCCGGCATATGGGGACAACGCTGCGAACCGCTGAGGGCAGAACGCGAGGAACAACCCTGTCGATCGCCGCCCCAGCCTACCGGGCGAGCCGCGGGCGCCGACTGCTGATCCGTCAGGCCGAGGGTCAAGCGGCAGTGCGGACGTGCAAGGAGGAGGCCTCGGCGCACCCGCGAACCGACCCCGGCCTGTGCCGCGGCCGGTACCCGTTGAGCACCAACACGCTGACTGGCGCCGTGGCAGACGGCGTCAACACCGAGCTCAGCGGCCCCTAGAGCGTCGAGACAGGTGCAAGATGGCGACGTCGTCCGCAAGCGCACCGCCGTTGCGGGCGACCACATCTTTGATCAGGGTGTCGACGAGGTAGTCGACGTCCTCGTCGGGATCGCGCGAGGCGAGCAATGCGATGAGGCCGTCGGCGCCGAGGCGCGTCGGGCCGTCGTCGAATCCCTCGGTCAACCCGTCGGTGTAGCAAAGCATTGACCACGCCTTGCCCAGTTCGACGGTCTGGCCTGTCCAGTGGATGCCGGCGGCAATGCCGAGCGGCGGTTCCGACTCGACGTCCATTTCATGAATCCGCGCGCCGCACAGCAGAAGCGGCGCCGGATGGCCGGCCAAGAAAACCGTTGCGCGCGATGCATGTTCATCGATCACGAACATGCAGACCGTGGCGAACGTTTCTTCGTGGTGTCGTTCGTTCTCGAGCAAATCTTGTAGCGCGGGTAGCACGTACTGTGGTGCGTGCCCGCCAAGCACAAGGGCGCGCCAGCCGACCCGCAGATAGACGCCGATCACAGCTTCGTCCGGCCCGTGGCCTGCGACATCCCCGATCATCACCCACACCCTGCCGTCGGGAGTGCGGATCACGTCGAAGAAGTCACCGCTGAGTTGCGCGTGCTCCCGGCCGGGCAGGTATCGGCTGACCACGGTGAGCGGGCTGTCATCGGCGATCAGCGGGACGGACAGCAGTCCACGTTCTAGGCGACGTTCGGCCCGCACGGTCTCTTCGCGAAGCTGTGCGCGCTCGATAGCGAGGGCAGCCTGACTGGCGAAGAGCTGAAGCGATTCACGCTGCTGCTCGTTGAGTGCGGCGGCGGAGATCGCGAGCAACCCTACCGGCCGACCCGCAGCGCGGAGCGCCAGCACGAACCAGTTGTCGATCGACACGTTGTCGGTCTCGATACTCAGCTGCTCGAGAAAATCTTGATCGCGAACGGTGAGCGGCGCGCCAGCGGTTGCCACTATTCCCAGTCTGTCGCGGTGCGGCAACAAGATGCTTACCTGTCTTGCGTCGACCGCGTCGCGCAAAGTGGAGACGATGGTCGAAAGAAGCTCTTGGACCGGCTTGTCCTCGACGAGCAAGCCCGAAATCTCGAACAACTGACGAAGGCGCAGCCCCCGTTCGTTCGCCTGCGCTCGAGCCCTGATCATATTGTCGACCACACGGGCGACAGGGATCAACACAAGGACGTAGACGCCGAGCGCCGTCCAGTTCTCGGTCGCGCCGGCCGCCGTCGTGAAGTACGGCGGGATGAAAAAGAAGAAATAGATCAAGAATCCGATGGCGACGCTGACGATACCGGCGATGAAGCCACCGGTGACCACTCCAACGACGACCGGGACGACGAGCACCAGGCCTGCGGTCGCAATGCTGATGTTGCTGCGGAAAGGGAGCATCGCCGCGGTGAGCAAACCCGCAGTCGCCAGCGCCGCAAGGATGCCGAGGAGCGTGCGCCTAGGAATATTTCTGATCAACTAGTCCTCGCCGTGGGGAATTGCGGCTAAGGCCGACCAGAATATGTGTGGTTTGCTTGATCGTGCACCAGTCAGTCGTGCGGATGACCGCGGTCATGCCGGTGGCCGGGTCTTCGACGCCGTCAGCCGGCAGCTCGAACCGCAGCGCGAGCTTGCGGTCGTCGTCGATGTGGCGGCTGGCGAGTCGGTAACGTCGCGGGAGTAGGAGCGCTCGTCCTTGCGGGCGAACGACCAGGTGAGCTAAGCGGGGAGGCCGGGTCGCTCGTGGGCTGCTCCGCCGCCGAAGATCGTGCCCGCGCCGGTGTGATCGGCAGTGCCTCCTCGCCGACGGCTGGCGGAGGCGAGAAGGCCCCGCCGGCGCCGGCGGGGCCTTCCTCGGTGAACACGAACCCCGTGGGGCGTGTGCGACCTGAACTGTGCGGGCGGGCCCGGCAGCTTCGAGGCCTCGGGTATGAGCCGCCCACCGACGGCGCAGATCTCGCAACCGGCGCGATCCTGATGGCGCATCTGGCGAGCCGGCACTACGAAGCCGGTGCACCGACGACGTCGTGGGCTCGATACCGATCCGGCCACCTTCGCGCCCGCCGCCAACGTGAACGGGATGGGCTACGCCGGTGTTCGCAAGCTCTGAGGCATCTTTGGGTGGTGCCACCACGTGCTGCCTTCGCCGATCTGCCGGAAACCGCAAGCGCTGTAAAGCAACTTGCCCTCCGGAGTCGCATTCAAGACCGCATCGCGCGCGCCGGCGTGTACCGCAGCCGTGCAGACGGCCGAAAGCAGCGCCCGACCGATGCCACGCCGCCGGAATCGCGGCCACACTGCCATGTCGAAAATGCCGGCAAGGTCGCCGTCCAGGAAAGACCACGCACGTCCGGCAAACCACCCTGCTTCACCGACGTGAGCGGCGGCGTACCAAAAGCGAGCTGGTTCAAGACGGGTGAGCGTCAGCAGATCGCGGTACGCGGCGTGCTCTTCCTGGTAATCGAGGCTGTCCTGCTCGAGTCGAATCCTCGGATCTGCCACCTGCGGAACGTCGTCCAAAGCAGCCGTCATCCACCACGGCGACCACCCCCGCTCGAAGCCGGCGCGCGCCAGACAGGTCGGATCGACGTCGGCGCGCAGCCACGCTCCGACGCTGCGGCGGCCAAGGTCGTGCGCGCGCTCGACGCCCCGCAGCACCGCGGCCTGCGTCAGCTTGCGAGGAAACATCAGGTTCACACCGTCCGGCCCGTCAATCCACACGAGGCCGTCGTCCGACCACACCGCGCCGCCAAGTTCGAGTGCCCTAGCACGAAACCAATTCGTCTGCACCAGCTCACAATCCGCGACGGTCGCCACGCCACGCGCTACTTCTGCCCGTCGGCGTGGAGCACACCCATGCTGCGCGGCAGCTCCAGCGACCGCAGACGCGCCGGGAAGACACCGCGCGCGAGGGCGCGACGCACCAGATGGCCGTTCGCCGAGCGAGCGAGGTATCCCGGCTCCATCACAACTCCGCTGATGTGCTCCCGAGGATCGACGGCTTCGCCGGTCGCCCGCCGACGCTGGAGGTCCTCATTCAGCAAGTAGCAGAGCGCCTCAAACTCACCGTGGTTGTCAACCACACCGACGACGATGTGGCGGCGCTGGTGTCGCAACGGGTCGAAGGCGTAGCGACGCACCACGAACCGTCGGGCGCCATCGTCTTCGTAAGCAACCTGACTCATACCCGCAGCATGACCCACAGTCTGTCCGGCTGCATCCCTATTCAGCGGACAGCCGGCAACGCGATCGCCGCTCGGTTCAGGGCCGAGCCCATACGCCAGCGACCTTTCTCGGCTGGGCCTTTCTCGGACGCCGGCCGCTATGGTGCCCCCAAAGACTCCCGCGACCACTGCGGATCGGGCAGTGGTCGCGGGAGCTTGGTGAACTCTTAGCGGTGTGCCGCCAGTCGGTCTGTTTCAGTCGCGGTCTGGCCTGACGGTTCGACTTTCGCCGTGGTCGTCAGGGTGCCGGTCGCGTGTGAGCTGATCGTGCCGACGATGCCGAGCGACCAAGGGTGGTGCGGTCGCAACGCCGCGCTGAGCCGGCACGTCATGACGTGCCCGTGCGCCTCGCAGTGCCACCCGAACCCGACGACGAATCTCGGCGTCACCGTTGAAGGCAGCGTGATAGTGACGGTCGTGCCGGCTGGCACGGTCTGGCGTCCATTGTTCTTGACGGTGACTCGGTAGAGCACGAGCCCGCCTGGCCGCATGGTTCCGTAGTGCCGAAGCGAAACCGACACATTCTCGGCCGACGCGGTCGGCGACGGGGTCGGCTGCGACGTGTGCGTCGGGCTCGGCGTCGGAGTCGGTGTCTGAGATGGCGACGGGCTCGGCGTCGGCGCCGGCGTGGGCGTGGGCGCCGGCGCTGCCTTCACGTTCAAGGTCAACACTTTCGACGTCGCGTTACCCGCGCTGTCGGCCACGTGAACGGCGACACCGGCCGTGGTTCCGGCGTCCGAATCGATTGGCGTGCCCGTGATGGCGCCCGAGGGGTCGAGCGACAGCCCGGCCGGGAGCGAGTTGTTCAGCATGCTCCAGGTGTAGGGCGCGACGCCCCCGGTGGCAGAAAGGCTGTAGCTGTAGGGAGTTCCGACCGTCGCGTCGGGCAGTGTGCTTGGGTCGGTTTCGTACAGCGGCGCCGGGTCGACCGTGAGCGTCACGTACTGGTTCAGCATCGGGTCGACGCCGTTGCTCGCGAAGACGTAGAAGTGGTCGGTCCCTTGGCTGCCGGACGGCGGCGTGCCGGTCACCTCACCGGTGCTGTGATCGATGGTCAACCACGTCGGCGCGCCGCCAAGCGAGTACGTCGGAGCGTTCGGGTAGCTGGCCGCGTGTGCCGTGTAGCTGAACGGTTCGCCAACCGTGGCGGTCGCCGAGCCGGTCGGTGCGATGTACAGCGGCGCGTCGACGGTGAAGGTGACGGTCAAGGTGGAGGTGCCGAGCCTGTTGGTCGCGACTTCGTAAAACGTGTAGGCGCCCGACGCCGCGGGCCGATAGCCGCTGGCGGTGAAGTAGCCGGTGTTCGGGTCGACGCTCACCCACGATGGCGCATCAACCAACGAGTACGTCGCCGAGGGGATGCCGTTCGCACCCACGGAGCGAATGCCGAATGTCGTTGAAGAAGCAGGGATTTCGACCTTCTCGGTCGGCAGGATGAATTGCGGTGCCAGCGGCTGCTCGTCGAAGTCGAGTTCGACCCAGCCGTCGTTTTGCACATAGTTGATGTCCGACTTCGGGATGTTCACGGCATCGCCAGAGGGCAGCAGGTTGCCACCCCCACCACCGCCACCGCCACCACCACCGAGGTTGCCGGCGGACCCGGGCTGGCCTGA
>DASVDW010000062.1:0-14826 GCA_036380925.1 Acidothermaceae bacterium | reverse complement strand
TCGAAGATGCCGAAGCCGGTGATGGCCACCTTCTCGCCACGAGCCACCGTACGGGTGATCGTGTCGATGACAGCTTCGACTGCTTCGCTTGCGGTCCGCTTGTCGCCGAGGCGACCGGCGATGGAGTCGATTAACTCCGCCGTGTTCACATGCCCCTCCGGAGGATGTCGTCGAGCCCATACTCGACTCGGGGCGAACTTAGGCCCGAACACGCCGCAAGACAACGACCTGAGGCCAACAATTTTCCTTGTGTCGCCGAGCAAACCGGCGGAGAACCAGGGGGCGGGAGCCGGTTAGCGCACGCCGCCCGGAGTCGAAGCAACCGGCCGCTGGCTCGAGCGGGGCCGACGGACGTGCCAATTCGCCTTACGCAGCAACGATTCTTCGGTTCCGATGAAGCTCGCGCTGACCGTTCGGCGCAGCCGCGAGTCAGCCCGCGACCGGCAGCGTCCGGGGCTTCCAGGCCGGCCGAGCCCGCTCGAAATTTTCCACCGCGTCGGCGTGGCGAAGCGTGAGTCCGATGTCGTCGAGGCCTTCCATCAGCCGCCAACGGGTGTAGTCGTCGATCTCAAAGGGGACCACGACGTCGGCGTAACGCACCTGCCGCTCGACGAGGTCGACCGTGACAGGCGTCGTCGGATCGCGTTCGATCGCCTGCCACAACCGCTCGACCTCAGCCTCTGGCAACAGCACCGTGAGCAGCCCTCCCTTGAGGGAGTTGCTCCGGAAGATGTCGGCGAAGCGAGGGGAAATCACGGCTTTGAAGCCATAGTTCTGCAAGGCCCACACCGCGTGTTCGCGCGATGACCCAGTGCCGAAGTCCGAACCGGCCACGAGCACGTCCGCCCCGGCGTACTCGGGACGGTTGAGCACGAAATCAGGGTCTTGCCGCCACGCGGCGAACAAGCCGTCCTCGAAACCGGTGCGAGTGACGCGCTTCAGGTAGACCGCCGGGATGATCTGGTCGGTGTCGACGTTGGTGCGCCGCAGCGGAACCGCCCGACCGGTGTGTGTCGTGAACTTCTCCATGGTGGAAAGCCTTTCGTCTCTTGTCGGTCAGTCGAGATCGGACGGCGCGGACAGATGGCCGGAGATCGCGGTGGCGGCGGCGACCAGGGGCGACACCAGATGGGTGCGCCCGCCTTTTCCTTGTCGGCCTTCGAAGTTGCGATTCGACGTCGACGCCGACCGCTCCCCCGGGGCGAGTTGGTCGGGGTTCATGCCCAGGCACATCGAGCAGCCGGCGCTGCGCCACTCCGCGCCAGCTTCGACGAAGATTTCGTGCAGCCCCTCCGACTCCGCCTGCCGCTTCACCGCCATCGATCCCGGGACGACCAGCACCCGCACGCCCTCGGCGACTTTGCGGCCCTTCAACACCGCGGCCGCGGCGCGCAGGTCTTCGATGCGGCCGTTCGTGCACGATCCGAGGAACACCGTGTCGACCTTGATGTCGCGCAGCTTTGTGCCCGGCCGCAGCCCCATGTATTCAAGGGCGCGCTCGACGCCGCCGCGCTCGACGTCGTCCTCGATCGTCGCCGGGTCGGGGACGCTGCCGCCGAGCGGGCCGCCCTGACCGGGGTTGGTGCCCCACGTGACGAATGGCGTGAGTTCGGCCGCGTCGATGACGACTTCCGCGTCGAAGACGGCGTCTTCGTCGGTGACGAGCGTGCGCCAGTGCTCAACCGCGGCGTCCCAGTCGGCGCCGCTCGGCGCGTGCGGTCGGCCCTTCAGATAAGCGAATGTGGTCTCGTCCGGCGCGATCATCCCGGCCCGGGCGCCCGCCTCGATCGACATGTTGCAGATGGTCATCCTGGCTTCCATCGACAGCGCGCGGATCGCCTCCCCGCGGTACTCGAGGATGTGGCCCTGGCCGCCGCCGGTGCCGATCTTCGCGATCACCGCGAGAATGATGTCCTTGCTGGTGACGCCGTCGGGCAATACGCCATTGACCGTGATCGCCATCGTTTTTGGCTTGTACTGCGGCAACGTTTGGGTCGCCAGCACGTGCTCGACCTCGCTCGTGCCGATGCCGAAGGCGAGCGCGCCGAACGCGCCGTGCGTCGAGGTGTGCGAGTCGCCGCAGACGATCGTCATGCCGGGCTGGGTCAGACCCAGCTGCGGGCCGATGACGTGCACGATGCCCTGCGACGCGTCGCCCATCGGATGCAGCCGGATGCCGAACTCCGCGCAGTTCTTGCGCAGCGTCTCGACCTGGGTTCGCGACACGACGTCAGCGATGGGCCGGTCGATGTCGAGGGTCGGCACGTTGTGGTCCTCGGTGGCGATGGTCAAATCCGGACGGCGAACCCCCCGCCCCGACAACCGAAGGCCGTCGAAGGCCTGCGGGCTGGTCACCTCGTGGATGAGGTGCAAGTCGATGTAGAGCAGGTCCGGCTCCCCTTCGGCGCTTCGAACGACATGCTCCTGCCAGACCTTCTCGGCCAACGTGCGTCCCATGCCCTCACCCTTCGACTCGCGCGGAACTTGCGTCTTACATTTTGAGACGTCAGTATCAGTACATGGACGAGTCTAGCGGTGTCGGCGTGGTCGACAAGTCAGTTGCCATACTTTCCGCTCTCGAGGCCGGCCCGGCGTCGCTCGCAACGGTGGTGTCACTCACCGGGATGCCGCGCCCAACGGCGCACCGTTTGGCGGTGGCGCTCGAGAGGCATCGGCTGGTGGCCCGTGACGCCGAGGGCCGGTTCACACTGGGGCCAAGGCTCACCGAGCTGGCCGGCGCTGGCGGGCAAGACAAGCTCATCGCGGTCGCCAACCCGGTGCTCGCGCGACTGCGCGACGCGACCGGGGAGAGCACCCAGCTGTACCGCCGCCAAGGCGACGTCCGAGTCTGCGTCGCTGCCGCCGAATTGCCCGCGGGCTTGCGGAACACGGTGCCGATCGGCGCGCGGTTGCCGCTCACCGCGGGCTCGGCGGCCCAGGTGCTGCTGGCCTGGGAGGATCCAGACCGCTTGCACAAGGGCGTGGCGGCCGCGGTTTTCACCGCGACCGCGCTGGCAAAGGTGCGCCGCCAGGGATGGGCGATGAGCGTCGCCGAACGACAGCCAGGAGTCGCTTCGGTGTCCGCGCCGGTGCGCTCGCCCGCCGGACGGGTCATCGCCGCGGTGTCGGTGTCAGGGCCGATCGAACGCCTGACCCGCAACCCCGGTCGCCTGCACGCGCGCGCGCTGGTGGCCGCGGGCGAGGCGATCTCCAAGGCGCTGCAGCGGGCGACTTTGTGACCGCTCAGGTGCTGGTCGCCGAACCGAGCTTGACCGACGCGGTGGCCCGGTCGCCGTCGCGCACGTAGGTCACGGTCACGGTCGAGTTCGGCGCCGCGGCATGCGTGGCCGCGATCAGCGAGTCGGCGTCGACCACCGTGCGATCGCCGAACTTCACTAGGACGTCGCCGGATTTGATGCCGGCCTTGTCGGCCGGGCCACCGGACGTGACAGACACGATTTTCGCGCCGTTGGGGGTGTGCAAGGTCGCGTCGATCGAGTCGTTGACGCCGATGCCGATGACGGCGTGACTCGCGTGACCGGTTTGCTGCAGCTCGGCGATGACACGTTTCGCCTCGCTGATCGGGATCGCGAACCCCACGCCGATGTTGCCTGACTGGCCAGCCTGTTGCTGATCCAGCGTGGCGATCGCGGTGTTGATGCCGATGACGTCGCCCGCCATGTCGACGAGCGGTCCCCCAGAGTTGCCAGGGTTGATCGCGGCGTCGGTTTGAATCGCGTCGAGCACCGTCGGCGTGGTGCCGTTCCCGCTGCCGCTGCAATTTTGCGTGCACACCGGGCGATTCAGCGAGCTCACGATGCCCGACGTGACCGTGTTGGACAACCCGAGCGGTGAGCCCACCGCCACCACCTGTTGACCGACGACGACAGCAGGGTTTTGGGCGAGCGTCGCAGGGTGCAGGCCGTCGACGTCCTTGGCCTTGATGACCGCGAGGTCCGACGTCGGGTCGCGGCCGACGATGGACGCCTTGGCGGTGCGGCCGTCGCTGAAGGTCACCGCGATGACACCGCCCGACGCGGCGGTTTCGACGACGTGGTTGTTCGTGACGACCTGACCGTCGGCGGTCAAGATGATGCCGGTGCCTTCGTCTTGGGATCCCGAGCCGGTGACAATGATCGAGACCACCGATGGCAGCAGCGACTGCGCCACTTGGGCGGACGATCCCGCGGGCAGGCTGGCGACAACGGTGGGAGCCGGATTCGCCGGGGAGTCGAAGGCGCCGGCCGTCGAGGTCTTCGAGTCGTGCGTGGCCGCGACCACGCCGCTGCCGACGCCCGCGCCGACCAGCGCCGCCACCAAAGCGACCAGCAGCAACGACGGCAGGCTGCGCGCGCGTCGCTCGCGCCCGCTCGTGGCGCCCGCGATCACCGGTTGGCCGTAGCCGCCTTCCCAGAAGCTCTGCTGCCGCTGCCCGGACGGCGGTTGCCCGGACGCTGCTTGCCCGGACGCTGCTTGCCCGTACGAGGCTTGCCCGTACGAGGCTTGCCCGTACGAGGGTTGCCCGTAAGGCGGTTGCCCGTACGCGGCTTGCCCGTAAGGCGGCGTCGGGTGACCGGGCTGGCTGAGTCCGGACGACGACGGCGCGTCGCTCGCCGCACCCGACCGCGCGTCGTCCGATCCGGCGCTTTCTTGGAAGACGTCATCGTGCGGTGGCGTCGCCGGCGTGGGGCGGGCCCACCAGGTGGGGCTTTCGAGCGGCTGGGTTCGCTCGAGCGGTTGGGTGGCGTCCCACCGCTGCTCGTCTGACGGCCGGTGTTCGTCGGTCATGAGGCTGACGCTCCCGCATCGCGCTGTGTGTTTCCAGAATCGCGTTGTGCGCTTCCTGAACCGAAGGACGAGTGCAGGTCGTCCGCTCGGTAGAACCAGGCGTCACCCGGTTCGGCGGAGTCCCCGGCGCTTGGACGTCCGGGCAGGTCGAGCGCCATCAGCGCTCCACCACTGTCGGCTCGACCCGCCGACACGCTACCGCCATGGCGCTCGGCGGCCTGTCGCACGATGGCCAAGCCGAGGCCGGATCCCGGCATGGCGCGGGCGTCGGTCGAGCGGTAGAAGCGATCGAACACGTGCGGCAGATCGGCGTCCGAGATGCCCGGGCCGTCGTCCTCGACGGTCAACCGGCCGCCCGCGAGACGCACTCGCACCTGTCCGTTCGGCGGGCTCCACTTGACCGCGTTGTCGAGCAGATTGGTGACCGCGCGCTCGAGGGTCGACGCCTCGCCGTGCACCGTCCAAGGTTCCAGCACGACGTCGATTCGAACGTCCGGACCGCGCCGACGCACCCGCTCGATCGCGCGCTCGGTGACCGCGACGAGGTCGACGTCTTCGAACGTGGCGGATGGCGCCTCGTCGCGCGCCAACTCGACCAGGTCGGACACCAGCCCGGACAGCTCCTCCACCTGCGCGCGAACATCGACCAGCAACGCGTGCCGCTCGGCAGGCGACAAGCCGCGGTCACCGGCGGCGTCGCTTTGCGCGAGCAGATCGAGGTTGGTGCGCAGGCTGGTGAGCGGCGTGCGCAACTCGTGACCGGCGTCGGCGACCAGTTGCCGCTGCCGGGTGCGAGACACGTCGAGTGCGACGAGCATCGAGTTGAAGCTGGTGGCCAGCCGGCCCAACTCGTCGTCGCTTTGAATGTCGATCGGCTCGAGTTGACCGGTGCGCGCGATGTCCTCGGTCGCCTTGGTGAGCCGCTCGACCGGACGCAAACCGGCGCGTGCGACGACCAGGCCGGCGATCGCGGCGAGCGCGATGCCCGCGACCCCGACCGACAGCAACACCACGCCGAGGTGCTCGAGCGTGGTCGTGGTCTCGGTCATCGACCTGGCGAGCACCACCGCTTGACCGGGACCTGAGTGGACGGCGGCCACCCGATAGTCGCTGCCGGAGACGCGCAACGTCCGAATGGACGAAGCCTGGTCTCCTCGCGCCACCGCGAGTTCTGACCCGGTGGCAAGCGGCTTGGCGAACGACCTGTCCTGGGTCGAGCCGAAGACCTCGCCGTCCGACGAGACGAAGAAGACCTTGTTCTCCGCGGTGAGCAAGAACAGGCTCGACTGGTCGAAGAACGTCGACTGCGGGTCGAGCCGCAGGTCGGCCGCCGCGTTGGCGCGTGACTTCAGTGACACGTCCAGCTGGTGGAACAACTCAACGCGCATCGTCAAGTACGCGGCGAGCGACACGACGGCGACCGCGAAGCCGGCGGTGGCCGCGGCCAACAGCGACACGCGAGCCCGCAAGGTCGGCCCGGCGAACCCGTGCAGCTTGTCGGTGATTCGTCCGACCGGCGTCGGCGAGATCACGACGGCAGCTCGCGCAGCGAGTAGCCGACGCCGCGCACGGTGTGGATCAGGCGGGGCTCACCCTCGGCTTCGAGCTTGCGCCGCAGGTACCCGACGTACACCTCAAGGGAGTTGGCGGTCGTCGGAAAGTCATAACCCCAGACCTCCTCGAGAATCTGCCCGCGCTCGAGCACCTGTCGCGGGTGACGCATGAGCAGCTCGAGCAGATGGAACTCGGTGCGGGTCAAGGTGATCGACCGCTGTCCGCGCCACACTTCGCGGGTGCCGAGGTCGAGCACGAGGTCGGAGAACTTCAACTGCTGATTGGCGTCCGGGCCACCGAGGGTGCGGCGCAGCAGCGCCCGCAGCCGGGCGAGCAACTCGTCGAGCGCGAAGGGCTTGACCAGGTAGTCGTCGGCCCCCGCGTCCAAACCGCTGACGCGGTCGGCGACCGACTCGCGCGCGGTCAGCATCAACACCGGAATGTCCTCTCCGGCGGCGCGCAGCCGCCGGCACGTCTCCAGTCCGTCAAGGCCCGGCATCATGACGTCGAGGATCACCGCCTCGGGCCGTCGCAGCGCGATCGCGGTGAGCGCCCGCTGGCCGTCCTCGGCGAGCTCGACCTCGTAGCCGTTGAACGCCAGCGACCGGCGCAAGGAGTCCCTCACGCCGGGATCGTCATCGACGACGAGAATGCGCACGGGTCAAGTCTGCCCGCAGTCGCTGAACGAATCCTGAGTGACCGGCGGCCGCGCTCCCTCGTGGATGGCCAGGACGTCGTCGATGAGGTCGGCCTGATCGGCGGTCTTGTCGGGTCGGTAGCGCAGCACCCGAGCGAACCGCAGCGCGACTCCTCCCGGGTAGCGGGGGCTGCGCTGGACGCCGTCGAACGCGATCTCCACGACCAGCTCCGGTCGCACGTGCACGGTGTGGGAGTCCCGGTGCGTCTCTCGGGCGAGGAACTCGCGGGTTTGCCAGCCGAGCATTTCGTCGGTGAGGCCCTTGAATGTCTTGCCCAGCATGACAAACCCGCCGGCGGCGTCACGCGCGCCAAGGTGCAGGTTCGACAACGTCCCGCGCCTGCGCCCGTGCCCCCATTCCGCGGCGAGCACCACGAGGTCGAGGGTGTGCCGCGGCTTCACCTTGACCCAGCCGGCGCCGCGACGTCCGGCCTCGTACGGCGCGGCGAGCGATTTCATCACGACGCCCTCGTGGCCACGAGCGACCGCGTCGGCGAAGAACCCGGCGGCGGCGCCGGGATCGTCGCTGACCAGCCGCGGCACCCGCAGCGGCCCAGGGACGACGCGTTCCAGTTCGCGTTGCCGCTGCTCGGCCGGCAGCGCCAGCAGCGGCCTGCCATCGAGGTGCAGCACGTCGAAGACGAAGAACGTGAGAGGGATCTTCTCCCGGAGTTGGCCAACCGCGAGCCTGCTGCCGGTGCGCGCCGCCGTCTCCTGGAATGGCCGCGCCCGGCCGCGCGCGTCCAACGCGATCGCCTCGCCGTCCAACACCACATCCCTGACCTCGAGCGCGGCGACCGCCTCGACGATTTCCGGCACTCGCGCGGTGATGTCGTCCAGGGTTCGGGTGAACACGCTGACCTGATCGCCCTCCCGGTGCGCTTGCACGCGAATGCCGTCCAGTTTCCACTCGACCGCGACTGGGCCGCCACCCAGCTTCGCCATCGCAGCGGCGACACTTGGCGCCGACTGCGCCAGCATGGGCTGCACCGCGCGGCCTACCCGCAAATCGATGGTGGCCAGCCCTTGGGCGCCCTCCGTGGCGGCGACGGCGGCCACCGCGGGCAACTCGCCGCGCAGCATGACCGCCTGTCGCACGTCGGACAACGGAAGGGCGAACGCTTTTGCTATCGCCCCGGTCATGGCGCCATCGAGGGCTCCTTGCCGAAGCTCGCCGGTTGCCAACTGGCGGAGAAAGTCCTGTTCCTCGCTGGTCGCGGCCCCGAACAGCGTTGAAAGGAGCGCCATCCGGGCTGCCTGTGAGCCGCCGCCGGTGGCGGCCGCGATGCGCTCGAAAGCCGCGTCGACTTCGGCGACCGTCAAGGTCGCCTGCGCGGCAGGCCGTGGCAAGTCGCGCAGCGACGCCCATCCGACCCCGGTCCGGCGCTGTCGCAACTCACCCGCCAGATACGCCACCACGATCGCCACGTCGTCGGCTCGCGTCGTCCGCAGCAAATCGGCGATCAAGCCGACCTTGCGCGATCGGGCGGGGGTCGCGGCGACCGCGCGCGAGACCTCGACCAGCGCGGTCAACGAGGTGGCCGTGTCCATGGGGCGATTGTCACCGACGGCGCCGACGCGCGGGGCGGCCCGTCCTGGCGTCAGCCGGACGGGGTGGTCAGCCCGACGGGGTGGTCAGCCCGACGGGGTGGTCAGGCGCACGCCCGACTCGGGCGCCACGACGACATCCGGCGCCACGGCGACGTCCGACAGCACGACGACGTCCGGCAGCACGATGACCCGCTCGGGTTCCTCATCGAGGTCGGCGCCGGCGTGCCACAACGTGGCCAACCGCGCGTCGTGCTCGCGCCACTGGCGTCGTTGCTCTCGCATCCAGTGCGATTGCGCCCACCACCGCAGGCCCCCCACCGGGCCACCCCCTCACCAAGACGGCCTCAACCTAGCGTCGTGGTGAGATCGTGACTACCCCCCATTCGGGGGGGCCCGTCAGCCGCGAACCCACGCGGCGGTGTCGGCGGGCAGTCGGCCATCCTCGAGCGGACCGCTGCTGAGCAGGACCTCGCCCGCCGGCAAATCGGCGGGATTGGGGCCGAAGTTCACCACGCACACCAAACCGGTGTGCCGACGGAAGACCAGCCGGTGGTTTCCGCGTTCGATCCACTCCAGCCCGTCGGCGCCGCCGAGCTCGCGGCGCGTCCGCAACGCGGCGCGGTACAGCGAGAGCGTCGATTCGCCGTCGCCCTCCTGCGCGGATCGGGCGACGCGCGACCAACTCGCCGGCTGTGGAAGCCACGCCGGACCGGGGCCGAAACCCAACGACGGCCCGTGTGGTTCCCACGGGAGCGGCACCCGGCAACCGTCGCGGCCCTTGTCGCGGTGACCGGTGCGCTCCCAGGTCGGGTCTTGCAGCAGCTCGCGGGGTAGGTCGGCGACCTCGTGCAAACCGAGTTCCTCGCCTTGGTAGACATACGCCGAACCCGGGAGGGCGAGCATCAGCAACGTCGCGGCGCGGGCCCGGCGCAGGCCCAGCGCCTCGTCGACTCGCGGCCGGGCGCCGTCGCTCATCAGCCACGCGGCGTGGTCGGTCTCGGCTGGCAGCGCGTATCTGGTGGCATGCCTTATGACGTCGTGGTTGGACAGCACCCACGTGGTCGTGGCACCGACTTCGGCCGCCTCCTCCAACGACGCGTCGATGACGTCGGCGAACGCCGCGCAGTCCCATGGAGTGAGCAGGAACGGGAAGTTGAAGGCTTGATGCAGCTCGTCCCCGCGCACGTAGCGGCCGAGCCGGCCGGGCGCGACCCACGCCTCGGCGACCGCCATACGCGGCGGGCTGTACTCGTCGAGCACCTTGCGCCATTCCCGGTAGATCTCGTGGACGTCGTCGCGGTCCCAAAGCGGATGGTCTTCGATCCGGTAACGCATCGCCTTGTCGACGGACGCCGCCCCCAGGTCGGGCAACGGCTCTTCGAGGTTCTTCGCCAGCCCGTGCGCGACGTCGATACGGAAGCCGTCGACGCCGCGATCGAGCCAAAACCGCAGGATCGACTGGAATTCCGCGTGCACCTCAGGATGGGTCCAGTTCAGGTCCGGCTGTTCCGGCGCGAACATGTGCAGGTACCACTGGCCGTCCGCGACCCGGGTCCACGCGGAGCCGCCGAAGTTGGAGTGCCAGTCGGTCGGCGGCTCGTCACCGTCGACGCCTCTGCCGTCGCGAAAGATGTAGCGGGCGCGAGCCGCGGATCCCGGCGGCGAGGCCAGCGCCTGCTGGAACCACTCGTGCCGGTCGGAGGTGTGATTCGGCACCAGGTCGACAATCACCTTCAGCCCCAGCTCATGCCCTCGGACGACGAGCGCGTCGAAATCGGCGAGGGCGCCCAGCGTCGGCTCGACGTCGCGATAGTCGGCCACGTCGTAGCCGCCATCGGCCATCGGCGACGGGTAAAACGGCGTCAGCCAGATCGCGTCGACGCCGAGCTCGGCGAGCGCGGGCAGTCGTTCGGTGACTCCCGGCAGGTCACCGACTCCCGTGCCGTCGCTGTCGGCGAAGCTGCGGACGTAGATCTGATAGATGACGGCGTCGCGCCACCACTCACTGTTCGTCATGCCTACAACCTAGGCAGCCGATAACCGCGACACGACTTTTCGTCGGCGTTGCAGTCGTTTCAACCGGGCTCACGCTTGCACGAGACGTTGCCGCTGGCGACCAAGCCCGTCGATCTCCAATTCGATGACGTCCCCGGGGCGCAGATATGGCTTCGGCTCTGGTTGCCCGAGCGCGACGCCCGCAGGTGTTCCCGTGTTGATGACGTCGCCCGGCCGGAGCACCATGAAATGACTCACGTAGCGGACGATTGTCGCGACGCCGAAGACCATGTCACGCGTGTTGCCGTCTTGTTTGAGCTCCCCGTTCATCCAAAGCCGCAGCCCGAGTGACTGCGGCTCATCGACATCCGCCGCGGGCACCAGCCACGGCCCCAGCGGATTAAACGTCTCGCAGCTCTTGCCCTTGTCCCATTGGCCGCCGCGTTCGAGTTGAAACTCCCGCTCTGAGACGTCGTTGGCGACCGCGTAGCCGGCGACGCTCTCAAGCGCTGATTCCTCGTCATCGAGATATCTCGCCGTCTTCCCGATCACGACGGCCAACTCGACCTCCCAATCGGTCTTCACAGAACCGCGCGGAATGCGCACGTCGTCGTGCGGGCCGACGACGGTGCCTGGATCCTTGAGGAAAATCACCGGCTCGGTGGGCAATGCGGCGCCGGTCTCGGCGGCGTGGTCCCGGTAGTTCAAGCCGATGCACACGACCTTGCCGACCCCGGCTACCGGCGCGCCGATCCGCAAGCCCAGCGAACCGAAATCTCCGGACGACGGAATGCGGCCCGACGTGACCGCTGCCCGCGCGCGCTCGACGCCGTCGGCCGCCAAGAACGCGCCGTCGATGTCGGTGGTGAGCGAATCGATCGGGAATGCGGAACCGTCGAGCAGCGCATAAGGGCGCTCGTGACCAGCGTCGCCCAACCGGGCGAGGTGAAATGCCATCCGACCATTCTCGCGGGCGCCTCGACGCCGGGTTGCCCGGCCCGCCATCGAGCGAACGGCTGCCAAACCGGTTGCCGGCCGAATCGTTGCACCGACACAATGATTGTGTGACCACAACTGATCAGCTCGACCGGCGATGGATGACGCTCGCCGTTTGCTGTCTGAGCCTGCTGATCGTCAGCCTTGACAACACGATCGTCAACGTCGCGCTGCCGTCGATTCACACAGACTTGCGCACGTCGCTGTCGGGGCTGCAGTGGACCGTCGACGCGTACACCCTCGTGCTGGCGACGCTGCTCATGCTGTCCGGCGCGCTCGGCGACCGGCTGGGCCGGCGGCGAGTGTTTCGCACCGGCCTCGTGTTGTTCACGGTCGGTTCTCTGTTGTGCAGTCTCGCGCCGGGCGCCGGCTGGCTGGTCGGGTTTCGGATGGTGCAAGCGGTCGGCGGCTCGATGCTCAACCCGGTGGCGATGGGCATCATCGTCAACACGTTCCGCGACGCGGGCGAGCGGGCCCGCGCGATCGGGGCGTGGGGCGCGGTCATGGGGCTCGGGATGGCGCTCGGCCCGGTCGTCGGCGGAGCCCTGGTCGCGGCGGCCGGCTGGCGGTCGGTGTTTTGGGTCAACGTGCCGATCGGGCTCACCGCGCTGGCGTTGACCCGCCGCTTCGTCCCTGAGTCTCGAGCGTCGCGGCCACGGGCGATCGACCCGGCAGGGCAGGCTCTCGTCGTGGTGATGCTCGGCGCGCTCACGTACGCGATCATCGAAGCGCCGGCGCGCGGCTGGTCGTCGCCGCTCACCATCGGGCTCTTCGTCGCGAGCGCGGTCGCGGCGCTCGCGTTGCTCGCCGTCGAGCTTCGACGCCACGACCCGCTCATCGACCCGAGGTTCTTTAGGTCCGCCCCCTTTTCCGCGGCGACGCTCACCGCCATCACGGCGTTCGCGGCCTTGGGCATGTTCTTGTTCGTGAACACCCTTTACCTGCAAAGCGCGCGTGGCTACTCGCCGATCGAGGCCGGCTTGCTGACCCTGCCGATGGCGTTGGTGGCGGGCATCAGCTCGCCGTTGTCGGGTCGTCTGGTCGCGCTGCACGGCGACCGGATCCCCCTCCTGGTGGCGGGCGGCGCCACGGCACTCGGCGGTGCGATGTTGTTGAGCTTGTCCGTCAACACCGGCGTGCCGTGGCTGCTCGTCGCCTACGGGATCACCGGGCTTGGATTCGGCGTGGTGAACGCGCCGATCACAAACACCGCGACGTCCGGGATGCCGCGCTCGCAAGCCGGCGTCGCGGCGGCGATCGCGTCGACCTGCCGGCAGATCGGCGTCTCGCTCGGCGTGGCGATCAGCGGATGCCTGCTCGCAGGCGCCTCCGGAGTTCGGCTGGCGACGGCGAGTCACGCGGTGTGGGCCTTGATGGTCGGCTGCGGGGTCGGCGTCGCGCTGCTGGGCGTGGCCGGCACCAGCCGCTGGGCCGCCCGCACGACCGGCCACGGCACGAGCCTGTTCGACAGGGAAGGAGCTCAACGTGACCTCGTCCCGGGCTGACACGCCCAGCGAGCTGTGGGCGTCGCTGCAGTCGTTCGTCGAAGACAACTCCGCGCGCGCCAAGCTGCGCCAACAACTCGGCGCCGCCCTCGGCTCCGGCCGCGGGAAAGTCAAAGTCCTGCTGCTGCTGGAAAAGCAGCCGCTGACGCTCGCCGAGATCGCCGACGCGCTGCAGGTCGACCGTCCCTACACCACGGTGATCGTCAATCGGCTGGAGGCGTTGGGGGTGGTGACCCGCGAACCCGACGCGCGCGACCGCCGTCGCAAGCGGGTCGCCCTCACCGCCGCCGGGCGCGCCGCCGCCCGGGCCGCGCGGGAGGTGTGCGACACCCCGCCGGTCGCGTTGACCCGGCTGAGTCCCGCGGAGTTGCGCCAGCTCGGCGCGCTGGTCGCCAAGCTCACCAGCGCGGAGGCCGCCGCCGGCGGACCGCTGGTCCCTAGCGCCGGCCGGCAGCGCTGAGCAGCTCCGCCACGTCGTCCTGGAAGGGAAAGCTGGCCGGCTGATAGCCGCACCACGGCTCTTCTGCCAGCGGATCACCGGTCAGCGCGTAAGCGCGCGATCGGGAGCCGCCGCACACCGCCGCGAACTCGCAGCGGCCGCATCGGCCGCGGTAACCGCCGACGTCGCGCAACTCGGTGAACAGCCGCGAGTCGCGGTAGACAGCCGTCAGCGGCTGGTCGCGCACGTTGCCCGCCGCGAGGGGCAGGAAGCCGCTCGGGTGCACGTCGCCGAGGTGTGACACGAAGACGAATCCGCGGCCGGCGTTCACGTCCATCGGCGCGCGCCTGGCACGTCGCGAAACGTCGCGCAGCGCGGTCGTCAGATCCTCGGACAACCGGCGATACAGCGGGCCGAGGCCCAACACCTCCACCGGGTCGAGCCCCCTGCGCGCGAGGATGTCGCGCTGCAGCGCCACCCGGCGGAAATGATGCGCCTCCGTCGTCCGCGCCGGGATGAAATCGCCCGCGTCGTAGACGAAGTTGAGCAGGTCCTCGACGGTCGCGGCGTCGAGCGCGTTCAGGTCGCGGGCCCGGCCGGTCGGCACCAGCAGGAAGGCGCTCCACGTCATGGCCCCGCGCTCGGCGACCAGCCGGACGATCGCCGGCAGGTCGGTGAGGTTGTGATCGGAGACCGTCGAGTTGATCTGCACTCTCAGCCCGATGTCGCGAGCCGCGTCCCACGCGGCGATCGTGTGGTCGAAAACCCCGGAGACGCCACGGAATTCATCGTGGCGCGCCGCCGTCGAGCCGTCGATGCTGAGCGAGATGGCCGTCGCGCCGGCGTCCTTGAGCGCGGCGAGGTTGGCCATCGTCAACGACGGCGTGCCGGACGGCGAAACCGCGACCGCGAGGCCGTGCGCCACGGCCGCGCGGACGATGTCGAACAGATCGTCGCGGGCGAACGGGTCGCCGCCGGTGATCACGAACAGCGGGGCGGGTTGGCCGAACGCCGCCACCTGGCGGGCTAGCTCGGCCGCCTCCTCGGTCGACAGCTCCCCCGGTTGGCGCCGTGGCTCCGCGTCGGCCCGACAGTGCACGCAGGCCAGCGCACAGGCTCGCGTGCACTCCCAGATGACGATGAACGGTCGCGTCGCGACGTCGTGGCGTGGGGCGCGCAGCACCGGCCGCGCGCGGCGTCGTTCCTCAACCATGACGCACTCATGCAATCGGTCGCGGTGCGGCCGGCCGAAGGGTCGAAGGTCCCGACTTGCGGGCGACGAGCGGCGGGCTGCCGCTCCC
>DASVDW010000061.1:0-2532 GCA_036380925.1 Acidothermaceae bacterium | reverse complement strand
GCCCGCGGAGTGTCCAGCCGCGAGAGCCTCATGGTCGATGCCGTCGACCTGGGCATGGGCGTGGTCGTCGCGGTTGTGTGGGTGACTAACCCGTGGCTGCTGCCGCTCGCCGCCGTGCCGGTGCTTTATATGCAGCACCAGGCTTTCTCGGGCCTGCGTTCCGCCGTCCGCACCGACCATCTGACCGAGGTGGCCACCGGCCAGTACTGGCGCGACGTGGCCGCTCGCGAGCTCGCGCGCGCCCGCGCCAGCGGCTCTCCGCTGTCGTGTCTGCTGGTCGACCTCGACCACTTCAAGGCGGTCAACGACACCCACGGCCATCTCGTCGGCGACGCGGTGCTCGCGGCCGCCGGGCGGGCGATCAGCAGCGCGGTGCGGCCGCGCGACCTGGTCGGACGCCTCGGTGGCGAGGAATTCGCGGTGCTGCTGGCTGGGCTTACCGCAAGCGAGGCGACGGCGGCCGCGGAACGTATCCGGGCCGACGTCGCGGCGGTGAGAGTCCGGTGTGACGAAGGCAGCTGGGTCGGTGTCACCACGTCGGTCGGCGTCGCGCACCTCGACGGCGGCATCCACACGCTCGACGGGTTGATCGCGGCGGCCGACGCGGCGATGTATCAGGCCAAGGCGGACGGCCGCGACTGCGTGCGACCCGCGGCGCCGGCGAGGGTCATCGACCTCACCGCGTCGCCCGACGTCCGGCTGGCGCGCTAGGCCGACGCTGCTTTCGCGGCCGTCGCCGACGACGCCGATCCCGAGGTGCTGGTCGAACTCGACGACGCGGACGACGCGGAGCTCGACGACTCCGAGGAAGTGCTTGACGCCGACGTCGCCGCGACGTCCGAGCTGCTCTTGGCCTTCGACCTCGAGTCGCGGCTGTCGGTGCGGTAAAAGCCCGAGCCCTTGAACACGATTCCCACGGAGTTGAAGACCTTGCGCAACCTGCCCTGACAGGCTGGACACTCGGTGAGCGGGTCGTCGGTGAACTTTTGGACGACTTCGAACGGTTCTCCGCAATCAGTGCACGCGTACTGGTACGTCGGCACGGGCTCGCCTCCTGGCACTCTTGACCTTCGACTGCTAATGATGCGCCAAGATCGGGCCGGCGTCCAGAATTCGCGCCTCGCGCGCCTCGCCGTGATGGCGTCACGGGTTCGGCGATGAGATCGTGTGAGCGTGCCTGAACAGCGGCCCGACGCCGGGCGGCAGACGCAGCCAGCGAAGGAGCGGGAGCGCTTGGAAAACGAGCGCGACCGGCTGGCGGACCAGCGCGAGGTCGAGGCGGAGATGCGAGAGTCGCTGGCCGACCAGCGGGAGCGCCGCGCGGACGAGCGAGAGGCCGCCCAAGACCGGGCGCGACGCGCAAGAGTCCGAACGCGAGCGGCGGGCTGATGCCAAAGACGCCGAGCGGGCCCGTCGCGCTGACGAACGGGAGCGGGTGGCCGACCAACGCGACCAAAACGCGGAGGTGCGCGAGCGGATGGCCGACGAGCGCGATCGCGTTGCGGATGAGCGCGAGATCGAGGCCGAGATGCGAACGAGCGGTTGGCGCGGGCCTTCCGAGTAGCGACCAAAAGCCGGCCCATCAACGTCGCCCCGGTGGGTGACTTCAGCCCCTAGCGTCGTGGTGCCGGACGACGGGAGCGTTGCTTGTCCCTGCCGGACGTCGTTCGGAGGGAGGCGTCGTGTTCGCGCTTCCGTGGCGGCGGATCGGTGCCGCGGTCGCCGCGGTCTTGTTCGCGGTCGCCGCGCTGCTCGCCGTGCTGGACGTCCGAGTGGCCGGCCGCGACGGCGCGGCCCGATCGTGCGGCTCGGCGCTCGACGTCGTGAGCGGCAGGGCTGATTGGCAGTCGTGGCGCGCGCAAGATCTGCTGGATCTAACGGCCGCCGACTCGCCCAGCGTCGTGCTGACCCGCGCGGCCGCGTGTCCGGCCGCGGTCAACGACCGGACCGCATGGGCCGGCGGGCTGATCGGGGGCGCGTGCCTGCTGACCGCGCTCGTTTGGCCGTGGCGCGCAGGTAGGTCGGCTCGTTTCCGTCGTCGCGATTCGACCGCCCGGCTGGGCATCGCCGTCGCCGCGGTGGGTGGCCTCTTGACCGCGGCGGGTCTGGTCGGGATCGGTCTGCTGCTGGCGAATCCTGACGCGACGTTGTTTGTGTACGTGAGCCGTCCGGTTGTCGGGTTGATCGGCCTGTTGCTGTTGACGCCAGCTGTCGCGCTTTGGCTCGGGGGTTGGGCGCTGCGCGTCACCGCCCGGGACGCGAACGTCGACGCCGGGGGCGATGACTCGTGACACGCGCAATGCGCCGACTCGCCGGATCGCTGGTCGTGGCGGCCGCCCTGCTGTCGGCATGCGCCTCCCCAGCCCCGACCGCGATGCTGCGCGGCGCGCCGTTCGGCGCGGCGGTCGCGCTGCCGTCGCCGGACACCGTCGGCGCGCTGCCTTTCGAGTCAGTGCTGCGGCAGCGCCGCTCGGCACGCGAGTTCGCCTCGACCCCACTTCCGGTCGCCGTCATCGGTCAACTGCTGTGGGC
>DASVDW010000060.1:0-4119 GCA_036380925.1 Acidothermaceae bacterium | reverse complement strand
TGGCCGCGCACGTCTATCTGCCCGGCACGATCGTCGGCATCGGGGTGCTGATCCGCGTCGCGAGCCTGCCGGCGCAGTCGCCGGCGCCCGCCATGCCGACGTCCGCCATGCCGACGGCGGCTCCAGGCGCTTTTCCGCAGTACGGCGAGCCGTGCGTCCCAGACCCGGCGCGCTTCGGGATTCAGCAGCCTCACGCCCAGCCGCAGTACGGCGCGCCAGAGCCGACCGACCGGCCTTAGACATCCCGAATTGCCCGAGGACACCGGTCGACGACCGTCCTCGGGCGCTTCCCGGTGTCCAAGGGCCCGCTAGCGCTGGGAACATTGGCTCGTGACACCAACGACCCTGCACGGGCGAGTGATACCCGACACGGTGAGTCCGGCCGACATCGCGGCGATGATCGACCACTCGCTGCTGCGTCCCGAACTCACCGCCGACGACGTGCGAGCCGGCTGCGCGCTGGCCGCCGCCCGCGGCACGTTGTGCGTGTGCGTGAAGGCCGCCGACGTGCGGTTGGCGGCGGCAGCTCTCGCCGGCACGGCGGTGCGGGTCGGCACGGTCGTCGGCTTTCCGCACGGCAGTTCGGCCACCGCGGTGAAGCGCTACGAGGCCGAGCGCGCGCTGGCCGACGGCGCGGTCGAGATCGACATGGTCGTCAACATCGGGGCGCTGCGCGGTGGTGACGACGACTACGTGGGCGCGGACATCGGCGAGGTGGTCACCGTCGCGCACGCAGCCGACGCGCTGGTGAAGGTCATTCTCGAAAACGCCTACCTGGACGACGAGCAGATCGCGCGCGGCAGCCGGCTCGTCGAGGCGGCCGGCGCCGATTTCGTGAAAACCTCCACCGGGTTCGCGCCCTCGGGCGCGACGATGCACGACCTGCTCATCATGGCCGCCTCGACCAGCCCGGCGGTCAGGCTGAAGGCGGCCGGCGGTGTGCGCACGCTCGACCGGCTGCTCGACCTCATCGCGATCGGCGTCACCCGATTCGGCGCGACCGCGACCGCGACGATCCTGGACGACGCAGAAGCCCGCGCCGCGGCGACCGGCTCGATTCCGGTACCTCCTGCGCCAGCAGACGAGCGGGCCACGGACATCGCCGGGTAGTTGCCAGCCCAGCAGCCACCGTCGCCGCGCCCCGGGACGAGCTCGGCTGGTCGGGGATCGGCCCCTAGACACCTGACGACATCCGAGGACACTCCTCGAGGGGTGTCTTCGGGTGCTGTCAGGTGTCCTCGGCCCGGCGGCCACGGTCAGCCGGCCCGCGGCGTCAGCCGAAAAGCCTGCGCACGACGCCGTCCGCCAACAATCGGCCCCGCAAGGTGAGCACCGCTCGGCCGCGCGCCAACGCCGACGCGTCCAGCAGGCCGTCGTCGGCCTCGAGTTCAGCCGCCTTGCGCCCCACGTCGTCCAACACCGCGGTGTCGAGCCCCTCGGAGAGGCGCAGCCGTAGCATGACGTCTTCGAACCGGCGGGTCTCGTCGTCCAAGAGCTCGCGCGCCTGCGCGGGTGACGAGCCGGCAGCCAGCCGCGACGCGTAAGCGCTGGGATGCTTGACGTTCCACCACCGCAAATCGCCGATGTGGCTGTGCGCGCCAGGCCCGACGCCCCACCAGTCGTCGCCGCGCCAGTAGCCGAGGTTGTGCCGGCATTCCCCGCCGGGTCGCGCCCAGTTCGACACCTCGTACCAACCAAAGGCGGCCGAGCTCAGCAGCTCGTCGGCGATCAGGTAGCGGTCGGCGAGGACGTCGTCGTCCGGCATCGGCAGCTCGCCGCGGCGAATCCGCGCGGCCAGCCGGGTGCCGTCCTCGACGATCAACGCGTAGGCGCTGACGTGGTCCGGCCCGGCCTCGATCGCGGCGGCGAGGGAGGCCCGCCAATCGTCGTCCGACTCACCGGGCGCCCCGTAGATCAGGTCGAGGCTGACGTGCTCGAAACCGGCGGCGCGCGCCTCGGCGACGCGTTGTTGCGGCGCGCCGGGCGTGTGCCGTCGATCGAGGACGGCGAGGACGTGCGGCGCGACCGACTGCATGCCGAAGCTGATCCGGGTGAAGCCCGCGGCCCGCAACCGAGCGAGAAACGCCGCGTCGACGGACTCGGGGTTGGCCTCGATCGTGATCTCCGCGCCAGGCTGCAAGCCGAAGTTGTCGGCGATGGCGCGCAGCATCGCGGCGAGGTCGGTCGTCGGCAGCAGAGTCGGCGTGCCACCGCCGAAAAACACTGTGGCGACCGGCAAATCGGCGTCACCTAGCACCCGGCGGGCCAACCCGATCTCGGTGATCGCGTCGCGCGCGTACGAGGCCTGGCTGGCGGTCCCGCCCAGCTCGGCGGCGGTGTAGGTGTTGAAATCGCAGTACCCGCACCGGGTCGCGCAGTAAGGCACGTGCAGGTAGATCCCGAACGGCCGCGCGCCAAGCCGCGGCGCGAGCTGCGCCGGCAGCGCGCCGTCCAGCGGGGCGGGATCGCCTTGCGGCAATGTCGATGGCACATTTCCATGGTGCGGGTTGGGCCGCCAGGGCGCACAATTGAGGCACGCCCCTGAGGAGGCGGTCGAGTGTCGCCCAGCCGGCCGAATGCGCGCTGGCACCTCGCTCACGCGATAGCGCGACGGTGCCGGCGATGGCGGACGCCGCCGCAGCTGCCGCTGGGCCCGCCGATCGAGCAGATCGCCGCGAACCTGCGCCGGTTGCAGGACTGGCTCGACCTCTACGACGAATCGGCGCCGCTGCCGGGCAAGGCGACCAAGGTGACGGCCACCCTGCTCGCCTACGACCGGGTGCTCGCCGACGCCTGCCGCGCGCTCGACGTCGCGGAGTCGCTGGAGGAGACCCGCGGTTTCGAGCACGAGGCCGAGCGGCTGCGGGTGCAAGCCGCGTTGGCGGACGCCGGCCTGACGCTGGCGAGCCCGCGCCGGGCGAGCAGCTAGCTCGTCGCTGGTGAGTCGGTCGCCGGTTAGTCGGTTGCTGGTGAGTCGGTCGCCGGTAAGTCGGTTGCTGGTCAGTCTTTCGCGGCGGTCGGCGAGGTCGACAACGCCGCGATGAACGCCTCCTGCGGCACCTCGACCCGGCCAACCATCTTCATGCGCTTCTTGCCTTCTTTTTGCTTCTCCAGCAGCTTGCGCTTTCGGGTGATGTCACCGCCGTAGCACTTGGCCAAGACGTCCTTGCGGATCGCGCGGATGCTCTCGCGCGCGATGACCCGCGAGCCGACCGCGGCCTGAATCGGCACCTCGAACTGCTGCCGCGGAATCAGCTCACGCAGCTTCTTCGTCATCTCGACGCCGTACGAATACGCCTTGTCTTTGTGGACGATCGCGCTGAACGCGTCGACCGGCTCGCCCTGCAGCAAGATGTCGACCTTCACCAAGTCGGCGAGCTGCTCGCCGGTCGGCTCGTAGTCGAGGCTCGCGTACCCGCGGGTGCGCGACTTCAGCTGGTCGAAGAAGTCGAACACGATCTCGGCCATCGGCATGGAGTACCGCAACTCGACGCGGTCTTCGGACAGGTAATCCATGCCAAGAAGGTTTCCGCGTCGTCCTTGGCAAAGCTCCATGATGGAGCCGATGTAGTCGCTCGGCGTCAACACGGTGGCACGCACCACCGGCTCGTACACCTCGGCGATTTTGCCGGTGGGGTACTCGCTCGGGTTGGTGACGACGACCTCGCTGCGGTCTTCCTTGACGACCCGGTAGACGACGTTTGGCGCGGTCGAGATGAGGTCGAGATTGAACTCCCGCTCCAACCGCTCCCGCACAATCTCCAAGTGCAGCAGGCCCAAAAACCCGCAGCGGAAGCCAAATCCCAGCGCCGCCGAGGTTTCTGGCTCGTAGGTCAACGCGGCGTCGTTCAGCTGCAGCTTGTCGAGCGCGTCGCGCAGCAGCGGGTAGTCGCTGCCGTCGATCGGATAAAGCCCCGAGTAGACCATCGGCTTCGGGTGCTGGTACTCGGCGAGCGGCGTCTCCGCAGGCTTGTTCTGCGTGGTCACGGTGTCGCCGACCCGGGATTGGCGGACGTCCTTCACGCCGGTCATCAAGTAGCCGACCTCGCCGACGCCAAGGCCCTCGGTCGGCCTTGGGTCAGGTGAGATCACGCCCACCTCGAGCAACTCGTGCGTCGC
>DASVDW010000059.1:0-17093 GCA_036380925.1 Acidothermaceae bacterium | reverse complement strand
TTGGCAGTCGTGGCGCGCGCAAGATCTGCTGGATCTAACGGCCGCCGACTCGCCCAGCGTCGTGCTGACCCGCGCGGCCGCGTGTCCGGCCGCGGTCAACGACCGGACCGCATGGGCCGGCGGGCTGGTGGCCGCCGCGGGCCTGCTGACCGCGCTCGTTTGGCCACGGAGCGTTTGGCCACCGCGCGCACGCGGGCCGGCGAGACTCCGTCGTCGTGGTTCGACCGCGCGGTTGGCCATCGCGGTTGCCGCGGCCGGCGGCGCGTTGACCGTCGCGGGGTTGCTCGGGATCGGTCTGGTGTTGGCGAATCCCGACGCGACGCTGTTCGTCTATGTGAGCCGTCCGGTCGCCGCGTTGATCGGTCTGTTGCTGCTGACACCCGCGGTCGCGTTGTGGCTCGGGGGTTGGGCGCTGCATGCCGCCGTCCGGCAGGCGAAACCCGACCCGGGCGGTGAGGACTCGTGACACGCGTGCGGCGTCAGTTCGCCGCAGCACTGGTCGTGGCCGTTGTCGCCTCCGCCCTGCTGTCGGCGTGCGCCTCCCCAGCCCCAACCGCCATGTTGCGCGGCGCGCCGTTTGGCGCGGCGGTCGCCCTGCCGTCGCCGGACACCAGCGGCGCGCTGCCTCTTGAGTCGGCGCTGCAGCAGCGCCGCTCGGCGCGCGAGTTCGCCTCGACCCCGCTACCGGTCGCCGTCATCGGTCAACTGCTGTGGGCGGCGCAAGGCGTCACCGACGCGGCCGGACGGCGAACGGCGCCATCGGCCGGTGGGCGCTATCCCCTTGAGCTGTACGTCGTGACGGCGCGCGAGACGCTGCACTATCTGCCGGACAAGCACCGCGTTGAGTCGCGACCCGACGCCGACATGCGCGGGGCGCTCATGTCCGCGGCGCTCGACCAACCCGCTGTGGGCTCGGCGCCGGCGGTCATCGTCATCGCGTCGGTGACCAAGCGCACCGCGGCGAAATATGGCGCGCAGGCCCGGGATTTCATCGAAATCGAGGTCGGCCACGCCGCGCAGAACATCCTGCTTCAGGCCACCGCGCTGCGGCTGTCGGCGGTTCCTATCGGGGGATTCAACGCGCGCGAGATCAGGACGGCGTTGGCGTTGCCGCCCGACGAAGACGTGCGCTACCTCATCCCCGTCGGCTACCCCTCCCGGTGACGTCGCAAGAGGGTCGCCGCATTGTCGGAGTTACGCCGTTCGGGTGGAAAAGTGACGGGCGAGATTGGTCGGATCTTCGGGTTGGCGTCGCGAACGCTGGCACCAAGCCTTATCTGCCCGCGATACTTCAACGGCTGCCGTTGAAGACATGGGGGAATCGATGCGCCGCCACTTCGCTCGGATGACGATCAGAGCGTCGCTTGCAGCTGTGCTGTGCGTGACCTGTGGCGCCGTGACGTTCGCGTTCGGCGCTTCGACGGCCCACGCTGCGACGTCGGTCGCGATCACCGAGTACCCGCTGCCCGCGGGAGGTCATGCCGACCAAATCGTCAGCGGGCCTGACGGCAACTTGTGGTTCACCAGCCTGCCCGAGAGCGGAACCGGCAGCATCGGCCGGATCACGCCGACCGGTACGGTGACGATGTTTTCCGCTGGCCTTGGGGCTGGAGCCACGCCGACGGGTCTCGCGGTGGGCCCCGACGGCAATCTGTGGTTCGCCGAGACCGACTGCAAGTGCATTGGCCGTATCACGCCCACCGGAAACATCACCCAGTTCACCGCCGGCATCTCGAAATCGACCTACTCGATCACCGCTGGCCCCGACGGCAACATGTGGTTCACCGAGTGGGACGGCCACGTCGGCAAAATCACGCCCGCTGGCGTGGTCACCGAATTCCCGGCGGTGGCTGATGGAGAGTTACTCAGCATTGCGGCGGGCCCTGACGGAAACCTTTGGTACGTCGGCGCGTACTCGGGATCCGTCAACCGCATCACAACGTCCGGTGTCGTGACCTCATTCACCGTTGGCCTGGCGCCCGGCGACAATCCGTCGCGCATCGCGAGTGGCCCAGACGGCAACATGTGGTTCAGCATCGACCTCAAGGGCATCGGCAGGATCACTCCCAACGGCGACATCACCGAATACACCTCCGGGCTCGCGGCCTTAAGCGAGCCATTGGGTGTTTTCACCGGTCCTGACGGCACGGTTTGGTTCACCGATTACACGAAGAACAAGATCGGCCGGATCACGACGAGCGGAGCGGTGACGGAGTATTCGACAGGCATCTCGGCTGGGGCGGGCCCTCAAGAGATCACGCTTGGTCCGGATGGGAATCTGTGGTTCACAGAGTCGCAAGGCAATCGGATCGGCAAGGCGGTCGTGACGTCCGTCGCGGCGGCCGGAAGCCCCACGCCCTCGGCCACCAGGGTGTCGGGCGATAACCGGATCGCCACGGCGATCGCGGTGTCCAAGCAGGACTATCCAACCAGCGGATCCGCCGGCGGCGTCGTGTTGGCTCGAGCCGATTCTTACCCCGACGCGCTCGCCGGCGTCGCGTTGGCGAGCTCGATGCACGCACCGCTCCTTCTCACCGGGTCCACCTCGCTCGACCCAACGACGGAAGCTGAGATCAAACGCGTGCTGCCAGCCGGTGGCAATGTGTCGATCCTCGGCGGTGCCACGGCCATCTCCGATGGCGTGGCGAACGCGCTGACGACCGACGGGTTCAGCGTGCGGCGGATGGCCGGAGTTGACCGAGACGAGACCGCCGGGGCGATTGCCGACGCGATCGGCTCGCCAACCACGATCCTGCTGGTGACCGGCACGGGATTCGCCGACGCGCTCGCCGCGGGCGCGGCGGCGGCGCACCTCGGCGGCGTCGTTCTGCTGACGGACGGCGACGTCCTTCCGCCTTCATCGGCCGACTATCTCAGCGCGCATCCGGACCTTCCGGTTTACGCGGTGGGTGGCCCAGCCGCGCGCGCGGTCCCGAGCGCGACGCCTCTCGTCGGCGCCGATCGATACGCGACCAGCGTCGCGGTCGCGAACGCGCTGTTCTCCAAGCCTGGCGCGGCCGGGCTCGCCGACGGGCTCAACTATCCTGACGCGCTCGCCGGCGGCGTGCAGGTCGGCGGCATGGGCGACCCGATGCTGCTGGTCGCGCCGACGTCGTTGCCCAATGTCGTCAGCAACTACTTGGCCGCCACCACTCCGTCCGCCCTGCTGGTCTACGGCGGGCCAACCGCGGTTGCCGACAGCGTCGTGGCCGCAGCGCAACACAGCGGCTGAGGTTGCCGTCGCCCTGCCGCCCTCACCTCGGCCAGCCGGGACCAATGGCCGTGTCCATCCGGCAATTCGCCCGCTTAGCTGGACGGTGACTGAGGTGAGGTGCGGGTATGGCTGGCCAACACGACGCGGTTGCCATCCGCACGGAGCGGCTGACCAAGCGATTCGGCGACGTCGTCGCGCTCGACGGTCTTGACCTGTGCGTCGAGCGCGGCGAGGTCTTTGGATTCCTCGGGCCCAATGGGGCCGGCAAGACGACGACCATCAGGTTGTTGCTGCGTCTCATCAGGCCGACCGCCGGCCGCGCATGGATCATGGGCGTCCCTGTCGACGACGTGGAGCGAGCGCATCAGCACATCGGGTATGTCGCCGGCGACGTCGCGTTGTGGCCGCAGCTCACCGGCGTCGAAGTGCTGCATTTTCTTGGCGCGCTGTCAGGCGGCGTCAACGAGCCGTACCGAGACGAACTTCTGCAGCGCTTCGACCTCGACCCAAGCCGTCGTGTTGGCAGCCTCTCCAAAGGAAATCGGCAAAAGGTCGCGTTGATCGCCGCGTTGATGTCGCAGCCCGACGTGTTGCTCCTCGATGAGCCCAGTGCGGGTCTGGATCCCTTGATGGAAGCCGAATTCCAACGCGTCGTGCGCGAGTCGGCCGCGCGTGGCCAGACCGTCTTTCTGTCGTCGCACATCCTCGACGAGGTCGAGGACGTGTGCGGCCGGGTGGCGTTGCTTCGCGCCGGGCGGCTGGTCGAGGTCGGCTCGCTCGACGCGCTGCGAAACGCGCAACACGACCTCACCGTCATCGACGTTGTCTTCGACGGTCGGGCGCCGTCGTTCGCGAACATCCCCGGCGTCGTCAGCGAAGAGCCGGACGGCGCGGCGCTGCGGCTTTCCGTCAGCGGCTCGCCGCAGGCGGTGCTCGCGGAGCTTGGCCGGCGCCGCGTCGTGTCCATCAAGACTCGCGAGCCCGATCTCGAGCAGGTCTTTCTCGGCTTGTACGGCGTGCGGGACCCACGGTGACCAGCGTCGTCGCGCCCGCGACCTTGCCCTCCACGAAACCAAGTCGGCGGCCCATCCTGACCGGCCAAACGAGGCTGACCTGGCGGCTGATCCGCCGCGGCGTGACGCTGCTGTGGCTTTCGGTCGCCGTCTACATGGCGGTCGAGGTGCTGGTGTTTCGCCACGCCTACCCGACCACCGCCGCCCGCCAACGACTGCTTGAACTGTCGTCCTCGACCGCGGTGCGGGTGATGCAAGGTGTGCCGGGCCGGATCGACACCGCGGGCGGCTTCGCGGTCTGGGACGCCGGCTGGATGGTCATGCTCGTCGTGGCCAGCTGGGCGGTGCTCAACGTCGTCCGGCTGACCAGAGGGGAAGAGGACGTCGGACGCGCCGAACTCGCGCTGAGCCGCCCGCTCAGCGCGCGTCACTCGCTCGCGGCCAATCTGCTGGTGTTGACGTTGGCCGCGGCCGGCGTTGGCGCCTTCGGCGCGCTGCCCTTCGTGGTGCTCGGCGAACCGGCTGCGGGCGCGGCCGCGTGGGCGATTGGGTTGTTCTTGTTCACGGCGGTGGCCGTGGCCGCAGGCGCGCTGGCCGCGCAGGTGTTCGCGCCGCGGCGGCTAGCCACCGCCGCTGGCCTCGGTTTCGTCGCGTTGGCCTTTCTGTTGCGCGCGGTCGCGAATTCGAGCCACTCCCGAAGCTGGCTGTCGGCGCTGAGTCCGTTCGGCTGGCTCGACCGAGTGCGCGTTTACGGCGGCGACGATTGGCAATGGCTGGCGCCGCCTGCGGTCTTCGCTGCTTTGCTCGGGATCACCGCGGTCTTGCTGCGTGCCCGCCGCGACACCGGGGCGGCGCTGCTTCGGTCGACAGAAAGCCCGGAGTCAAGCTTGCGTCTGCTGGGCGGTCCCGCGCGGTTCGGCTGGCGCCTGGGCGGCGGCCTGCTGCTCGCGTGGAGCATCACGCTCGCCGTCTGCGCGGTGGTCTTCGGCTTGATGACCAAGGCGATCGTCGACTTCATCAACCAGGACGACAGCTATCGCAAACTCATCCAGTCGATGGGCATGGACCTGTCCGATCCCGCCGTCGGCTTCGTCAGTTACATGGCGGCGTTCACGGCCTTGCCGTTCGCCGCGTTCACCGGTTGGCGCGTCGGCGCGGCCTGGCAAGAGGAGTGCGCCGGCCGGCTGCCCAACCTGCTGGTGCGCGGCGTCGTGCGTTGGCGCTGGCTCGCGATGACCGCCGTCGACGCGTTTCTCGCCACCGCCGTGCTCGTCGTCGTCACCACGCTTGGTGTGTGGGCGGGCGTGAGGTGGTCGGGCGCCCCTGTGGGCGTTGCGCAGATCGTGCAGCCGTTCGCTGGGACGCTCACCATCGTCGTGCTGTTCATTGGGATCGCGGTCTTGATGTTCGGCGCGATGCCGCAGCTGACGATCGTCGCGCCGGTGACGCTCGCGGTGCTCGGCTACATCCTCGAAATGATCGGCTCTTCCCTCAGGTGGCCGGCCGCCGTGGTGGGCGTCTCGCCCTTCCACCACCTCGCCCGCCTCCCGAGCCAACCCATGACGGCGACGGCGATCGTCGTGATGGTTGGGGCCGGACTCCTTGCGGCGGCTGTTGGCGTGGCCGCGTTCACTCGACGCGACCTGCGCGGTGGCTAGGGGCGTCGCGGCGCTATTCGCCGACCGTGACCAGCACCTTTCCGATCGCTCCGCCCTCGACGGCGTCGTGCGCGGCTTCGGTTTGGGCGAGTGGGAATCGTCGCAGCGGCAGTCCGGCGTCCTCGCCGGCGTGCAACGCGCCACCGGACAGCGCCGCGCAGATCGCCGCGACGGCACGTCGCTTCGCGTCGTCCGGCATCGTGTAGACCAACACGAACTGCCACCTGATGTTGCGACCCATCAGCTGCCGGACGGGCAGCGCGACGCTCGGCTCGGCGCCCGACGCGTAGGCGGCCACGCAACCACCCGCCGCCAGCACGGCGGTGTCGAGCTCGGCGTTGGCCACCGGCGCGACCTCGACGACGATGTGGACGCCGTCCGGCGCCGCCGCGCGCACCGCGTCGGCCGCGGCTGCCTCGCGGTAGTTGACGACGGCGTGCGCGCCTGCGGCGCGCGCCAGCCGAGCCTTCTCCTCGCTGCTCACCGTGGCGACGACGCGCGCCCCGGCCCAACGGGCCAACTCGATCGCGGCGTGCCCGACGGCGCCGGCGCCTCCCGCCACCAACACCGTGCGACCGGCGAGCGCGCCTGGCGACAATTGATCGGGGCCGCCCTCCGCGACGGTGAGGCAGCGATGCGCCGTCATCGCAGGAATGCCGAGGCTCGCGCCCAGCTCGAATGACGCGTTCGCGGGCAGCGGCGCCGCGTGGTCGGCGGGGATGGCGACAAACTCCTGGGCGGTGCCGTCGGTGCGCTGCCAGGCCGCCTCCCACAGCCACACCCGTTCGCCGACCCGCGCTCGATCGACGCCCGCCCCGACGTCGACGACCGTCCCCGCGCCGTCCTGGTTCGGAACCAGGTCGGCGCCGGCCGGCGTCCCCGGGTACGGGTTGCGACGGCCCTTCCAGTCGGTCGGGTTCACACCGGACACCGCCACGCGAACCAGCACCTCGCCGTCGGCGGGAGCGGGCTGGGCTCGATCGACGAGTCGCAGCGCCGGGTCGTCGCGTCGGTAGATGATCGCTTTCATGGGCAAACGCTAGCGGCTTGCGCAACGGCTCTCGCGGACGGAGGCTGGACGCGACGGGAAGGGCGCGCTTATGAGGAACGATTCACTTCGCATCGGCGACGCCGAGCGCGACGCCGCGATCGCCGCGCTGGCGAGGCACTTCGCCGATGGCCGGCTGACCCAAGACGAGCACGAGGAGCGCATCGCGCGGGCGTTGCGGGCGCGCACCGGCGCAGACCTGCGGGTGTTGTTCGCCGATCTTCCCCGACTCGACCAGCCGGCGGCTGTGCAGCGTCGCGGGCCGTCCAGCCAGGTGATGCTCTCGTCGATCGGGAGTGCGCTGCTGGTGGTGGCAGGCGTGTTGTTGATGTTGCATCTGCTTCCGTTCGTCGCGCTGATCGCGTTCGCGTTCATCTTCGGTCGGGTCTTCTTAGGCGCCCGGTGTGGCGGGTCCGGGCGCGCGCGCCGCGCCGACTGGCACGACAACCCGTGGCGTGGCGGCGGGTACTACCGGCGCTGAACCCAACCTGCTCAACTTCAGGACTTTCGGCCCGTTGGGCCCGTCGGAGTGGCGCCGATACTGGTCGCGGAGGTCGTCTGACGTGAGCGCGGAGCCCGGTGTCCCGGCGCGCATGTCGCGCGCCGTCGTTTTCGCCGTCGTCGCGCTTGTCCTGCTGCTGGCGTTGCGCGCGAAGTCGGACGGCGACAACCCGCCGTTGGGCGTCGTCCTCGGGTCTTTCGCGGTCGTCGTGCTGGCGGCATGGGCGCTCAGCTCACGCGAACGCGGCGTGTTCGCCGTGGTCGCGGCGCTGCTGACAACCCAACTGCTGCTGCACGTCGGATACCTGTTCGCCACCACCGGCCAGTTCAGCCATCCGGGCGGGGCGGGACTGTTTTGCAGCCCGGCCAGCGCGGCGAATGGCTCGTGCGCGCCGACGGATCGCGGCGGCGTGCTGCTGTTGGGCGTGCAGCTGGTGGTCGCGCTCGTTCTCGCACTGGTCCTGCGCGGGGGCGAGGCAGCATGCTGGCGGCTCGTTCGTCGCCCGACGCTCGCCGTCGTCACAGCGCTTCGCCGCCTGCTCCAAACCAGCGCCGCGGCGGTCTTGCCGCCGGCCGTCCAACGCACGACGAGCTTTGTCGCGGCCTGGGTTCCGCCACGCCAACCTGGTCGGCTGCTGCTGTCGCACGAGTGCGGTCGGCGCGGGCCGCCGGTCGGCCCCCCGTCTTCGTCCCTGGTGGCCGCGGCGTCGTTCTCCTGATGGCGAGACGAGCGGTCGCCGCTCGTCTCGACTTTCAGGAGTGTCATGTCAACCCAGATCAAGCATCCGGCACATCCGGATGAAATCCCTTCAGTCCCAAGTAAATCCACGCGTTGGCGGTGGCTGGCGACCGCTCTTCCGTGGGCGTCGTTGTTCGCGCGACTCGTCGGCGCCGGCGTGTTCGGTTACGCGGGCGTCGCAAAGATCGGCGATCCCGCGGGCGGGGTGCGTGCGGTCCGCGCGTACCGCATCCTGCCCGAGGCCTTGGTCCATCCCGTCGCGTACGGATTGCCGGCGTTCGAAATCGTGCTGGCGGCGCTGCTGCTCTTTGGCGTCGCGACCCGTGTGGTCGGGGCGATCGCGGCCGGCCTGCTCGCCGTCTTCATCGGCGCCGTGTCGTCTGCGGGATTGCGAGGACTGCGCATCGACTGCGGGTGTTTCGGCGGCGGCGGGCAAGTGGCGCAAACCCACTACCTGCTGGAGATCGGCCGCGACTCCCTGCTGTTCCTCGTCTTGCTGGCGGTGGTCTTCGCCAACCGTAGCCCCCTGTCGGTTGACGGCCGGCTCGCCGCTGATCCGGTCGCGAAGCCAATGCCCACCGGCATGTCGGGCTCCCGCCGTCGCAAGTTGGAGGAGGTGCGCGAGGCGCAATCGCGTCGGAGGCAGCAGCTTCGCGGGTGGGCCACCATCACCGTCGCGGTGGTCGCGTTGAGCGGCGCCGCGATCGGCGGGATAGCCGCGAACGCCGCCTCGTCGTCCGCGAAATCGACGGCCGCGGTGGTCGCGCCGCCCGGCGCCACCGAGGCTGGAGGCATCGTGGTCGGCAGCGTGTCGGCTCCGCTGAAGTTGATCGCGTATGAAGACCCTCAATGCCCGGTCTGCAAGCAGTTCGAGGAGATCAACGGGCCGACGCTGCAGGCCGCGATCCGCGTCGGAAAAGTGTCCGTGGAGTACCGCACGCGGTCGTTCATCGGCGTGGAGTCGGTGCGTGCCGCCAACGCCCTCGCGGCCGCCGCGGCTGACGGCAAGTTCGAGGCCTTTCGCGAGGCCGTGTACGCGCACCAGCCGCCGGAGCGGTCCGGAGGCTTCACCATCGATGATCTGATCGCGCTGGGCCGCAGCGTCGGGCTGAACAGTCCGCAGTACGTCGACGCGGTCAAGACGATGAAGTACGCGCGCTGGGTGGCCAAGGTTGACGATCGCGCGAGCAAGGACGGCAACGTCGGCACGCCGCAGCTGGTGCGGGTCGGAGGCAAGGCGTTGACCATCGAAGAAACGCTCGACCCGCAGTTGTTCAAGGCCGCGCTCGGATTAACCTGACGCGATCACTGGGCGGCCGCGGTTAGATTCGCCGCGTGGACATCGAGATTCGGAGCCTGCGCGACGGTGACGTCGCGGCCGCCCAGTTGACCGCCTACCACGCGCTGCGAAACGCCGGCCTCGCCTACGGTTGGGAGACTCCGGAACTCGACGACGCGGTGCGTGAGCGCGGCCAGCGGCGGATTCGACATGCCGCGCGGCACGATCCCGATGGCGCGTTCGTCGCCGACCGGGGCGGAGAGGTCGTCGGTGTTTCGTTGGCCACCAGGCGCGGGTCGCTGTGGTTCTTGTCGCTGCTCGCCGTCGCCACCGACGTTCAATCGCAAGGCGTCGGACGGCGTTTGCTCGACGCCTCGCTGACCACCTTCGACAAGGTCGGGATGCTGTGCGCGAGCAGCGATCCGAAGGCGCTGCGGCGGTACCGCCGCGCCGGGTTCGACCTGGTGCCCGCGTACGTGGCGCGGGGGACGGTCGATCGTTCGCTGCTCCCGTCGTCCAACGGCGTGCGCGAGGGAGCGTTTGACGACGACCGCGACTTCGTCGAAGCAATTGCCAGCGCGCAAAGAGGCGCTCCGCACGGGGCCGACCTCGATTTCTTCGCGCAGTCCGGAAGCCGGCTTTTCGTCGCCGACTCGCGGCGCGGTCGCGGATACGTGGTGACCGGCACACACGGCGTCTCGGTGCTGGGCGCGACGTCGCCGGAAGCTGCGGCCGCGGTGCTTTGGACCGCGCTCGCCGAGGCAGCCGAGGCCGCCAAGCCGGTTGAGCTGGCCTGGCTCTCGCGGGATCAACAGTGGGCGATCGACGTCGCGCTCGACGCGCGATTGTCGGTGCGGCCCGGCGGCAGCCGGTGCGTGCGCGAGCGGGAGTCGCACCGCCTCGGCCCGATGTCGCCTTACCTGCCAAGCGGTCTTTGGGGCTGAGCGCGCTGCGTCACGGTCAGCCTTCGCGAAAGCCGCCGAGGAACCGCCGGAACACCCCGCCCTCGCGAGGCAGCGGCGCCGCCGGCGGGGGAGCGGTGGGTCGTTCGCGCCCGATCGGCTGGTCGTAGTCGGCGCGCGCGATCGCGTCGACGATCTGGGCGTCGTCGAAGTCGGCCGACCCCGGGATCACCGGCACGAAGCCCACGAGCATGCCGTCGCGCATGACCTGCGCCTCGAGCTCGGCGGTGTCGTCGGAGTCCCAGACGGCCTGTCGGCCGTCGCGCAGGTCGACCCGGACGCCCATCTGGTAGGCGCCCTCTTTCGCCATGTGTGCGTCGATCCCGCGCTCCCTCAACGCGTCGACGACCCGCCTCGCCTGGTTTTCCTCCACATTGCCAAACTACCTTCGCGCCGGTTCTTGACGGGACGGAACAGCTGGCAATCGCACGTCGGCTTGCGGAGCGCAACCGCCCGCTGGGCCGGTAGCGTGCCGCCATGACGATGCGGCTGAGAGTGATCCTCGGCTTCGCGATCGTCGCCGTCGGGATCCTGCTCGCCAGCCTGCAGATCGCCTCCGTGCTGCATGACACTCACGCGGCGGAGAAGGAGGTCGGAGGCAAGTGGGCGCCGGCCACCACGGCGGCCGAGCAGCTGCTGGCCCACCTGGTCGACCAAGAGACCGGCGAGCGCGGCTATGTCATCACCGCGAACTCCGGCTTTCTGACGCCGTACACCGAAGGCCGGCAGGCCGCTGCCCAGGACCTGGCCAGAATCCGCGCGTTCGTCGGCGATGATCCGACGGTCGCGAGTGATCTCACCGCGGTCGACGACCAGTGGCGGCGCTGGCTCACCGAGGTGGCCCAGCCGGAGATCGCCGCGGTCGAGGCCGGCGACCTCAGCCGCGCGCAGCGTTTGGTGGGCAGCGCTGTCGGCCAGACGATGTTCGACACCTTGCGCACGAAGACCGCCACCTTGCTGTCCGACATCAGCTTGCGAGCCGCGCAGCAGGAGGCCATCGAGAACGCCGCGATCACCCGGCTCGACCGCGCGTTTCTCGCCACGCTCATCATCGGCGGCGTCTTCACCGTGCTGTTTCTTTTCTTTGTCCAGCTGTGGATCCTGCGGCCGCTGCTGGCGCTGCAAGACCAGTTGCGGCGCGCCGCCGCCGGCGCGTTTCGGGAGCCCATCGAGCAGGCCGGCCCACCTGAGTTGCGCGAGGTCGCGAGCGACGTTGAATCGCTGCGAACTCGGCTGGTGCGCGAGCTGGAGAGAAGCGAGAGCGTCCGGCAGGCGTTGGAACAACGTGGTCCGGTCGTCCTTGGGCTGTCCGACCGCTTGCGGCTGGCGGATGCCCCGCCGATTCCGGGATTGCGCATCGCGAGCGCGCTGCACGCGGCCGAGGGCGTGGTGGCGGGCGATCTGCTCGACGTCGTCGCGATCGACGAGCGGCGGGTCGCGGTCGTCGTCGCGGACGTGTCCGGCCACGGCGCCGTCGCCGGCCTCGAAGCCGTCACGTTGAAACAGGTGATCGGAACCGCGCTTCGGCTCGGCAAGGACCCGGCCGCGGCCTTCGACGTCGCCGCGGACCACGTGCGGCTCGACGAGCGGTTCGCCACCTGTGCGATCGTGGTCATCGACACCGCGACCGGGGAGCTCGCCTACGCCAACGCCGGTCATCTGCCGCCGCTTGTGGTTCCCGACACCGGCCACCATGGTCTCGCGATCCAGCCCAGCCAGCTGCGGCAACTGCAGCCGACCGGCCCGCTGCTGAGCGTGCTGGCCCGCGGCTGGGAGGTCGGTCACGACGAGCTGCGTCCCGGCGAGGTGCTGCTGTTGCTCACCGACGGGTTGCTTGAGGCGCGCAGCGCGGCCGGCGAGGAGTTCGGCGTGGAGGGCTTGTGCGACGCGCTCAGCCGCGCCGCCGTCCGCGACGTCGACACCACCGTCAGGGCGCTGACCGCCGCGGCCCGCGCGCACGCCGACGACTACAGCCGCGATGACGTCACGGTTCTCGCCGTCATGCGCGATCTGACGACGGCGCCCTCGGAGGCCGACAGTCAGGGCGCTGAGCTGGGCCGCCTGACGCCGGCCGACGGCTGAGGCTCGGGTCAGGCGCGATCCTCGCCCCGGTCGCCGAACCAGCCCGCGAGCTTGCCGCGCCGACTCACCGCGCGCAGCCGGCGCTCGGCGGCCAGCCGGGTGTTCGCCGTGGCCACGATCAGCAGGGCGTCACCCACCCGCAGCTGGGTCTCCGGGTTAGGCACGAACCCGACGCCGTCGCGAACGATCAACGTCACCGCGGAGCCGGGCGGCAAGCGGAGCTCGAACAGCTCCACTCCGTGCAGCCGCGAGTCGGGCGGGATGGTGAGCTGCAGCAGGTCGGCGTCCAGGTGCTCGAGCGGCGCGGTCTCGACGCCCAGATCGGCGGTCTCCCCGGCCGCGCCGAGACGCAGCCCGCGGGCGACCATCGGCAAGGTCGGGCCTTGCACCAACGTGAAGATGACGACGAGCACGAACACCAGCGACAGCAACTGGCTGCTGCGCGCGACGCCCGAGGTGATCGGCACGGTGGCCAAGACGATCGGCACCGCGCCGCGCAGCCCGGCCCACGACAGGAACGCGCCCTCGCGCCACGTCATCCCGTACCGGTCGCCCCGCCGCCGGAACGCGGGGACCCGCAGCGGCAGCATCGACGCCGCCACCGCGGCCGGCCTGGCGAGGAACAGCAGCACCGCGCCGACGGCGATCGCTGGCCAGATCTGGTGTTCCAGGGCGGACGGCGTCACCAGCAGGCCGAGCATGACGAACAGGCCGATTTGGGCCAGCCAGGCCAGTCCCTCGGCGAAGCTGCGGGTGGCCGGGCGGTGCGGCAGCCGGGCGTTGCCGAGCAGCATGCCGGTGACGAAGACGGCGAGAAAGCCGCTGGCGTGCGCGAGCGACGCGGCGGCGTAGCCGACGACGGCGAGCGCGACCACCGCGATTGGGTAAAGGCCGGACGCCGGCAACGCGACCTGTTGCAACCGGCGCGCTCCAAGCCAGCCGACCGCAAAGCCGATGACGCCGCCCGCCACCAGCTCGTAGACCACCATCCCGGCGATCAGCACCGGATTGGTCTGCGGATGGTGCGCGCTCAACAGCACCACCGCGATCACCGCCGGCGCGTCGTTGAGACCGGACTCCATCTCGAGCACGCCGGTCAGCCGTTTCGGCAGGTTCAACCGCCGCAGCACGGAGAACACCGCGGCGGCGTCGGTGGAGGACACGATGGCCCCGAGCAGGAAGGCCAGCCGCCAGTCGCCGCCGATGATCCAGTGCGCCACGACCGCGGTCACGGTCATGCTCACGCCCACGCCGACGACCGCGAGCAGGATCGCCATCGGCACCGCGTCGCGCACGTTGTCCCAGCGAGTGGTCAGGCCACCTTCGGCCAAGATCAAGACGAGCGCGGCGAGCCCGAGAGTTTGCGCGCGCGACGCGCTGTCGAACCGGACGACGCTTTGCAGCAGCAGCCCGATGCCGAGGTAGGCCAGCAGGCTCGGCAGACCGATGCGGTCGGCGTAGCGCACCGCGACGATGGCGCCCAAGAGCACAACGGCGCCCAGGAGCAAGATCGCATCGAGCCGGGCGCTTCCCATCGCCGCTAGCGTGGCGTGTCTTGGTCAAAAACCGCCAGTCCGGCCGGCGTCAACACGCCGTCGACGGGCTGATCGTGCGCGTGCGTCGGCACCTCGTCGAGCAGCTCGTCGTCGTGGACGATCGCGATGACCGCGGCGGGTGAACCCGCTTCGCGCAACCGGGCGAGCGCGCGGTCGTATGAGCCACCGCCGCGTCCGAGCCGACGCCCGTCGCGATCGACCGCCAGCGCGGGGACGAACACGACGTCGACCGCGCAGATGGCCTCGACGCCCAGGCTGGCGCTGATCGGGTGGACCGTGCCGCGCGAGCCGGCCGCCAGCTCCGAACCAGGTGTGTAGCGAGCCCAGTCCAGGTCGCCGTCCGGCCGCAGCACCGGGACGATCACCTGGGCGCCGCGCTCCGCGACCGCCTCGATCAACGGCCGGGTCCCGGGCTCGGAGCCCACCGACAGATACGCGGCCACCGACGACGGCCACCCCCGGTTGGCGAAGTGCTCGCACGCCGCGGCGGCCAACCGGGCGGCCGCGCCAGCCGAACCGGCCGCGAGGCGCGCGCTGTCAAGCCGCGCCAGCAGCAGGCGCCGGCGGAGCTCCCGCTTGCGGGCGGCGGCGTCGAGAGCCGGGTCCACCAACGGGTCGGACACGCGGCGCCACCTCCAGTCACCGAGGTCCGCGCCGACCTCGACGGTCAGCGCAAGTCTAGGCGGCAGCTGTGGGCGTTCGACACGCCGCGCGCTGTCGCCCGACTAGCGTCTACGCAGAATTGCGCGTTGCGTGCGAGCATCGCATTGGGTAATTGCGCAACGGTTACGCCTGATGGGCCCGATTCGGGTGGGCTTGGTACGCCAGCGGAGGTGCGGGTGGCATTACGCACACGCCTTTCGCTGGCCTTCGTTTTCGTTGTTTTGCTGCCCGTCGTCGTCGGCGCCATCTTGGTGTTGGTGGTCGCGCCGAGCGCGCTGCATGATCAGGCGGCCGCCCGGCTGCGGACCGCCCGCACGAGCGTCACGGACGCGTTGGCCGCGCGCTGCAACGAAGCGGCGCAGGCGGCCCAGCTGCTCGGCCTGCAGGTCGCGGCGGTGGGCCCCCAAGCCGCGGTGCGTCAGCTGGTGGAAAGCTCCGGGGTCGGCTACGCCGTCGTCGAAGACACCGGTGGCAACCTGGTCGCCAGCGCCGGCTCGCTGCCGACCGCGCCATCGACAGCCGGTTCCCATCCGCTTCCCGCCGCGCTCGACAGCTGCAGGGGTGGCGCGGGCGCGACCTACGCGATCTCGGCGCGCGCGCAACTGCGCATCGCCGACCAGCCGACATTGCGCGACGTGGCGGTGGCCTGGCCGGTCGACGCCGCGACCGCCACCCAGCTGGGGTCGCGGCTCGACGGCCCGACCGGCGTCACGTTGTTGTCCGATCACTCGGTCGTCTCGACCAGCCTCAACGCGGAAATCGCGGCGAAGCTGGCCGCCGCGTACGCGGCGCACGGCGGCGACCTGACGAAGACCGTCGACGTCGGCGCCCGCATCGCCGCGTTCGCGCCTCCGGGCCAGGGCCAGCCCTACGGGGTCGCGGTCAGTGAGTCGGCTCCTGGCACGTCCAAACTCACCTGGCTGCTGGTCGGCGTCGTTGTCTTCACCATCGCGGCAGGGCTGTTCATCGGCCGGTTGCTCGCGCGGCTGATCAGCCGCCCGGTGGTCGAGCTGTCCGAGGCGGCGGGGCGGGTCGCCGGCGGAGACCTCGACATCGCGCTGCCCGTGCGGTCGCGCGACGAGGTGGGGCGGCTCGCCTCCGCGTTCAACCGGATGACCGCCGAGCTGCGCAGTTACATCGGGCGGTTGGAGCAAAGCCGCGACGAGCTGCGGCGAAACGTCGACCGGCTGGGCGCGACGCTCGCCCACACCCACGACCTGGGCGGCATCCTCGACGTCGTGCTCGACACCGCGATCGGCGCCCTGCAGGCCACCGGCGGCGTGATCATGTTTCTCGACGCCGATCACAACCTCACCGCACGCGCGCGTCGCGGCGACATCACCGCCGACATGCCGGCCGAGGTCCGGATCCCGGTGGGCAGCGGAGTCGCCGGCGGCGTCGCGAAGACCGGTGAGCCCGTCCGCGGGGTTGTCGGCGAGGGCCCCGGCCTGCGGCCAGATCCGGCGGAGCCGGCGGCGCGAACGGTCATCGCGGTGCCGCTGAAACAATCCGGCCGCATCGTCGGCGTGCTCAGCTTGTACGACAAGTCGCCGGCCGACGGCCTTGACGGCGAACCGGTCACCGACGGCCCGCGCCGGTTCACCGAGCAGGACCTCGACGCGTTGCTGACCTTCGCCGGGCAGGCGAGCGTCGCGGTCGACAACGTGCTGCTGCATCAAGAAGCGCAGCGGTTGTCGCTCACCGACCCGCTGACCGGCTTGTGGAACTACCGCTACCTCACGCTCGCGCTCGGGCACGAGATCGAGCGCGCCACCCGGTTCGGTCGCCCCCTGACGGTGCTGATGCTCGACCTCGACCGGTTCAAACAGATCAACGACCGGCATGGTCACCAAGTCGGCGACGCGGTGCTGATCGAGCTCGCCGCCCGAATGCGCGCGGAGGTTCGCGAGGTCGACACGCTGGCCCGGTACGGCGGCGAGGAATTCGTCGTCGTGCTGCCCGAAACCGCCGCAGACGGCGGCGCGCGCACCGCGCAGCGGCTGGGCGCGGTCATCCGATCCGCGCCGTTTTGCCAAGGCACCGCCCACGAACTGCCCGTCACCGCGTCCGTTGGGGTCGCCGTGTTCCCCGATCACGGCGGCGACGCGAGCCAGTTGCTGCGCAGCGCCGACAACGCGTTGTACGACGCGAAGGCGGCTGGCCGCGACTGCTGGAGGTTCGCGTCCGGCGAGCCGGTCGGCGACGTTCCGCGGACCGAGCCCGCGGCGTCGTCCGAGGCGCTTCGAGTGGCCTTCGACGAGACCAGCCCGATCGCGCACGCCGACGAGGCGCCCGCGGCGCCGTCGTCCGACCAGGGCGCGCCGCCGACGCCGACGGTCGTTGTGGTGCCGGACGTGGGAGTCGTGACGCGTGGCGAG
>DASVDW010000058.1:0-19156 GCA_036380925.1 Acidothermaceae bacterium | reverse complement strand
ACGTCCCAAGGCGCGAAAACCATTGCTGGATCGAGGTTTCCTTGCACCGCTCGGCCTCCGACCCGCTGCGCCGCGAGGTCGAGCGGCACCCGCCAGTCGACCCCCACGACGTCGGCGCCTGCCTCGCCCATCGACGCGAGCAACTCGCCGGTGCCGACGCCGAAGTGAATCCGGGGGACGTTCAGGTCGTTGACCGCGGCAAGCGCTTTCGCGCTGTGCGGCAACGCGAATTGACGGTAGTCGTCGACAGAGAGGGCGCCCGCCCACGAGTCGAACAGCTGCACCGCGGCAGCCCCGGCCAACGCCTGAAGTCGCAAGAACGCGCCGGCGATGCCCGCGAGTCGGTCGAGCAGCGCGTGCCACACGTCGGGCTGCGTGTACATCAACGCCTTGGTCTTCAGGTGATCGCGCGACGGGCCGCCCTCGACGAGGTAACTCGCCAAGGTGAACGGCGCGCCAGCGAAGCCGATCAGCGGAGTGTCGCCCAGCTCCGCCACCAGCAACCGCACCGCCTCGGTCACGAACGCCACGTCGTCAGGCGAAAGGGCGCGCAGCGCCTCGACGTCCGAGATTGATCTGACAGGCGACGCGACCACGGGGCCGACGCCCGGCACGATGTCGAGATCGACGCCGACCGCCTTCAACGGCACCACGATGTCGCTGAACAAAATCGCCGCGTCGACGCCGTACCGCCGCACCGGTTGCAGGGTCAGCTCCGCGACGAGCTCGGGCGTGGCGCAGGCCTGCAACATCGGGATTCCGTCGCGCGCGGCGCGATATTCCGGCAGCGCGCGACCGGCCTGGCGCATGAACCACACCGGCGGCCGTTCGACCGGCAGCCCCCGGCAGGCGCGAACGAACAGACTCTCGGAGGGGGAGTTCACCCGCCCATGTTTTCACGCAGCGGATTGGTCCAGGGCGCTCATCCGGTCGAGCGCCGTCGCGCGTCCATGTGGCGCATCTCATCCGGCGCCGAGCAAGACGACGCCGAACAACGCGAACAGCACGCCGACGCCCTGGATGCGCCGCATCCGCTCGCGCTCGATCACCCGCGCGAGCAGCACCGTGACCGCCGGATAAAGCGACGCCAGGACCGAGACGACACTGACCAGACCGTGCCGGGTGGCGAGGCCGTAGAGGCCGTTCGCGGCGAGGTCGGTCAAGCCGACGAAGCCGATCGCAAGGAGCTCGCCCCGCGAAGGCGCCGCCGCTCCTCGTGGTCGAAAACCCTTCAGCAGCAGGAAAATCCCAACGCACAGCACCAGCGTCACGCTGGTCGCGCGCATCAACACGAGGGTCATGACAACGCTGTGTTGCGACCCGCCGTCGATGAAGACGTACACCAGCCCGAAGCCCACCGCCGCGACCAACGCCAAGATCAGCGGACGACGCCCTGCGGGATCCCCGCCAGAGATCTCCGGACCGCTTGCGAGCACCACGCCGACGCACGCCACCGCGATTCCGGCCAGCTGAAGGGCCGACGGCGAGTCTCCGGTGGCCAGCCCGACCGCCACCGGGACGACCGCGCCGGTGCCCGCGATCGGCGCGACGATGCCCATCGTCCCGATCGACAGTGCCCGATAAAACGCGACCAGGCCGACCAGCCCGGATCCACCGGCCGCGACCGCCCAGGGCAGATAGCCGAGGCCGGCCGAGAACTCACCGGTGGCCGCCGCGAGCACCAGCAGAGCCGACAATCCGATCACGTGCGCGGCGCCGACGACGACAAGCGGTCGCACCCGCCGGCTGACCAGCCCGCCCACGAAGTCGGAGCATCCCCACACCAGGCTCGCAAGGAGGGCGAGCACGGCGGTCACGGTCGGTGAGCCTATGACAGCCACGCGGCGCGGCGCTGCCCGATTAGGCCGCCGTCGACCTACGCTTCGTTGTGTGGTAGCCAAGGACGCGCAGCAGCGGGAGCTGCCGGCGGTCTTCGCGCGCGCGGTCGAAAGCCTGCGACCGATCCGCATGCGCTCGGAGATCCGGCTGGCCGAAGCGCCTGCGCCGCAACGACTCGCGCCGTTCGCGGTCGCCCTCACCGCCGACGTCGGCGACCCGCACGCCGACGAGATCGCCACCGGCCGGTTCGTCGTGCTGCACGACCCCGCGGGGCAAGACTCCTGGCAGGGCTGCACGCGGATCGTGGCGTATGTGCGAGCGGAGCTCGAGCCGGAGCTGGCGGCCGATCCGTTCTTGGCCGCGGTCGCCTGGACCTGGCTCACCGAGGCGCTCGGAAAACGCCTCCCGCCGCAGGGGTTTCGCGCGCTCGGCGGCACGGTCACGCGGGTCAGCTCGGAAAGCTACGGGACGATGGCCACCCGTCCGCCGATCGCCCACGTCGAGCTTCGGGTGTCTTGGACTCCCGACGGCGACGACCTCGGGCCGCACCTCGAGGCGTGGGGCGACGTGCTGGCCTCGGCCGCCGGTCTCGCCCCGCTGCCGCCCGGCGTCGCCGCGCTGCCCAGCCGCCGCCGCTGACGTGCTCGATCAGTACAGCTAGCCGGCGTCGGCCAGCCGGTTGACGTAGGCCGCCCCCGCCGTCGGCGCGCCCGACAACGAGGCGCGCGGCATCGACAGCGTGAGCGTCGTCCCTTGACCGGGCCACGAGTCGACCGACAGCGACCCCCCGGCCAGCCGGACCCGCTCCCGCAACAGCCCAAGACCGACGTGCCGGCCGCGCTCGGGCCTCACCTGCTCGGGGTCGAACCCGGGACCGTCGTCGTGCACGCTCGCCTGCACGGTCTGCTCGTCGACGGCGAGGCAGACCGACGCGAGGTCGACGTCCGCGTGCTTGACCACGTTGAGCAGCGACTCCTGGAAGAACCGGTAGAGAGTCACCGCCGTGACCAGCGGCAACGGATACGGCGAGCTCGGCCACTCGATCTCGACCTCGAGCCCGTACCGCTGGTTGAGATCGTCGCGCAGCGCGAGCACGGCCTGCGCCAGGTCGCCGTCGCGCAGCGCCGGCGGTCGGGTCCGGGCCATGACCGCGCGCACCTGGTCTTCGGCCTCGGCGACCAACTCCCCGGCGTTTCGCACATCGCGGGCGTCCACGTCCGGCGCCGACAGCCGGCTGCGGGCCAGCATCAGCGTCTGGGCGACCGTGTCGTGCAACTCCGCGGACAGCTGGCCGCGCGCGGATTCTTCCGCGGCCACCAGGCCGGACAGCAGCTCGAACATGCCCGCGCTGGCCGTCTCGGCGGTGCGGCGGTGCCGCGCCGCCACGTCGTCCGCGACCCTGACCCGCAGGTGCAACGCGTCGAGGGTGCGCGCGAGCGCGAGCAACTCGACGCTCGCGCTGACCGCGATGCGGCCCTCGGTGGAATCGAGTCCGGCGCCGGCCGGGTCTTGAAGCCGGCGCACCGCGTCGTCGCGCAGCTGCCGGATGACGCTGGCGAACCGCGCGCCCGCAAACGCTCCCAACGAGGTGGCCACGGAGGCCGCCAACAGCGCGACGCCGAGGGTGACAAGCGCGGAGCGGTCGAGCCGTCCGGCCGCGTGCAGCCCGACGATCATCGCCCCCATCGTGACCAGGCAGCCGAAACCGACGAGGCCGCCGGCCCACACAGCGAGCGGCAGCCCCTCTTTGATGCGGCGCGCGTTCACCGAACCAGCTCGGACGGCGCCAGCAGGCCCGTCGTCGTCCAGTCTTCGTCGCGGCGCACGGGAGCGGCCGCGAGGTCGAGCTCGTCCTCAAGGTCGCGCAGCGACGGGTCGGCGGCCAGCGCGATCGCGCCGAGCAGCGACGCCACCGCGCGCTCCACGGAGTGCAGCTCGTCGACGATGTCGGTGACCGCCTCGTGCGCGGACGACGTGGTCGCCAGCCTGGCGAGCCGGGTCGCCGAGTCACGCAGCATGCCCAAGGCGGGCGCGGTGTCGGCGCCCATGTCGCCGATGGAGCGCGCGGCCTCGTCGGCCGCGTCGGCCCGGGCGACCGCCTGATCGCGAGACGCGGCGAGCTCGGCCACCGAGAGCCACGATTTCGCTTGCCCGACAAGCACTCCGGCCAACGCCGCCTCACGCCGCCCGAACCCGCCGCTGCCCTCCGGACGGCGCGCGATCAGCACCGCCATCGGCTGGTCGTGGTCGCCGACGACAGCGGAGCAGAACGGCCGGCCGGCCTCGACGCCGGTCAGCACCCCGCGCGCGCCAAGCGCGCGCAGCACCCACGGCAGGTCGAACGCGTTCTCGTCGCCGCGCCGGTCGGTGCGGCCCGACTCGTCGCCGGAGTAGATGACCGGTCCTTCGTGCTCGACGACGATCAACTCGACGTCCGCGCCGCCGAGCACCCGCGCGGCCGCGGTGAGCACGACGCGCGCCGACACGTCGACGGAGTGGGTGATGGCCTGCTCCTGGCCTCGGGCCAGCTCGGCGAACAGCCGGGCCTCGCCGCTCTTGGACGTCTGCTCGTCAAAGGAGATCCACAGCAGCACGATCGGAACCAGCAGCCCGAGCAGGCCGAACGGCGCGTTGATCGACAGCCACGCGGCCAACAGGCCGATGCTCATGGTGCCGCCGGCGTGCACGGCGTGCAGCGCGGCGTCTTCGAAGAGCATGGTGCGGAAGCTCTCGCCGCTCATGATCGACAGCGGGATGGCCGACATGATCTGACTCGCCACCCACCACGCGGCCATGCCGACAACGCAGGCCGGGATCGTGTCGTGCAGGGCGTGGACGACGTACGACGCGAGTGACGTGGCCACGATGTACTGCGCCACGTTGTGCTGAATCTTCAACGCCGACGACTTGTTGATGACCAGCATCGGGATCAGCCCGACCACCGCGGGAACGATGATCCACGCGCCCGGCGCCATCAGGTAGGCGCCAGCGATCAGACCTTCGGTGAGGGTGAAGCTGACCCGCTGCCGCGCGACCGTGACATGGATGAGCGCGGTGTTGGAGAACCCGATCGCCACCAGCAGCAGCGCGAAGCCGACGGCGCTGGGGTGACCCCACGGCGTCGAGGGCAGCAGCAGCGCTGCGGCGGCGACGCACAGTAGGTCAACCGCCCGCAACCGCCAACCACGGCTCATGAGACTCCGCCGTCCCAGGAGGCGGCGGCCCAGTTGCGCACCGTCCAGTTCCGCGCGGTCCAGTTGCGCACCGTCCAGTTGCGCGCGGTCCAGTTGCGCGCGGTCCAGTTGCGCGCCGTCCAGTTCCGGGCCAGCCAGTGCCGCGCCGTCCAGTTGCGCACGGTCCAGTTCCGCACCGTCCAGTTGCGCACGTTCCAGGCGTCGGTGTCGGGGTCGGCGCCGAGCCAGAACGGGCCCCAAATGTTGGCGGTCGAGTACCACTTGGCGAGGTTCAGACCCTGCTCGCCGGTGTTGGACGGGTCGTAGGCCGTGCCGGTCGGCACCGCGACCAGGCCCTGCCCGTCCGTCTTGCCGTTGCCGACCTTGGTGGCCGCGCCGCGGATCGCCGCCTTCACCTCATACGGGCTGGCCCCCTCGTGGGCCTGCAGGTACAGCGCCGCCAGGCCGCTCACCAGCGCGGTCGACTGACTGGTCCCGGAGCCGCGGAACAGGCCGCTGGGCTGGCGGGCCGTCGGGTGCTGCTGGCTGATCAGCGCGCCGTCCGGCATCTCGCCGAGGATGTTCACGCCTGCTGCCACGACGTCCGGCTTGGCCACGCCGTCGACGTTGGCGTAGCCGCTGAAGGACGCGACGGCGGCCTGGTCGCCGGTGGTGTCAGCGGCGCCGACGGTCAGCGCCGCCGGGTCGAAGCCTGGGTCGCCGACCACGCCTGGCGTGTTGCCCGCCGCCACCACGACGGTCACGCCGGCCGCGCGGGTGAGGGTGACCGCGAAGTTCAGCGGATCGATGCCGTATTGGCCGCTCGGCCGGTCAACGGCGAGCGACAGGTTCGCGACGTCGACGGAGTCGGAGTGGGTGGCCACCCAGTTCAACCCAGCGAGGACGGCGGCCAGCGAGGTGTTGCCCTCGTCGTCGGCGACCTTGACGACGTCGACCGTGGCCCCCGGCGCGACGCCAAGCGCGAGGTCCCCTGTGCCGTCGACCACGCCGCCGGCGATCAGCGACGCCATGAACGTGCCGTGGCCGTAGCCGTCGGTGAAGGTGCCGTGCTCCTCGATGACGCCGTCGTCGTTGTTCAAACCGGAGGTGTCGACCGCGTCGACGAGCCGGCCGGACGCGCGGTTAAGGGCGTCGGTGTCGGTGACGCCGGTGTCGATCAAGGCGACGGTGACGCCGTCACCGGCACCCGGCTGGCCCGCACTGCCGCCCAGCGTCGACGCCGCGAGGACGCCGCCGTCCGCCGGCGACGGCGCGTCGTGCGGATTGCCATGCTTGCCGTTGTCGCTGTGGTCCCACCGGTTGTCGCGTTGAGCCGGTCCGTAGCCGTAGCCCTCAAGATGCGCGGCGGCATTCGGGGAGACCCCGAGCACGCCCGGCGCCTGCGCGAGCGCGGCCAGCGAAGCCGCGTCTCCGGTGACGATCTCGCTGTGCACCGCGGGCAGCAGCGCCTGCACCCGCACGCCCGGCACGGTGACCGCGGAGCCGCCCGCCAGGGCGACGACCGCCTGCTGGTGGCCCCCGCCGGCCGAGCCGCCGCTCGCCGCGAGCGCGGATCCGCCGGTGACCAGCGACAAGCCGCTCACCAGCCCGAACGCCGAAACCACCGCCAGCAGCCGGTTGGCCTTGTTGGCAGAGCGGATCACAGTCACCTTCGTCTCCCCAGCGCAGTCGGATTCCGTGATCTGTGTCGGCATTCCGCGCGCCCATCTGTTGTGTCACGCGCCGATACCGCCCGGTCGGAGTAGCCGCACAGCGCTCGCAAGCCCTCTCGGCGCAACCGTGCGGTGACCTTAGCCGCGACCTCAGGGAGTAGCCGGGCCGCGCACTCGCAGCAGCCGGATTGCGCCAAAGCTTCAGCCGCGGCCCACGCCGTCCGATGGATGGTTCGTAAGCAGTTCGGGGACAGGTCGGCCGCGATGAGAACGCGGCCCTGCACGCGAGGAGGTCCGGGGTGACGGCGTTGGTCGAGCACGTGCCGCCCCAGCCGGAGAACTCCGCCGGATTCACCGCGATGGTCGTCGACGACCACCCGCTGGTCCGCGAGTCGATGGTGAGTCGCCTCACCGCCATGGGGGCGCGCGAGATCGTCGAGGCGGCAAGCGTCGCCGAGGCCCGCGCCCGCGCCCGGGCGAGCGGGCCCCGTGACCTGTGCGTCGTCGACGTCGGCCTGCCCGACGGTTCCGGCCTCGACCTGCTCGCCGAGTTGCGCAGCGCCGGCTGGCCGCGGCTGGTCGTGCTGTCGGCCGCCGACGACCCGTATTCCGTCCGCGCCGCGTTCGTCGCAGGCGCGCAGGGTTACCTGCTGAAGTCCGCCTCACCGGTCGTCGTCGCCGACGGCGTCCGCCGGGTGTTGGACGGCGGGGTGTACGCCGACCCGTCGGTCGCGTCGTTGCTGGCCGCCGGCCTTCGCAACAGCCCGACCAACGAGGGCGTCGGCGAGCTTTCCGGCCGTGAGGTAGAGGTCTTGAAGCTGGTCGCGGACGGTCGCTCGAACAAGGAGATCGGCGACGAGCTCGGCTTGTCGGCGCTCACCGTGAAGAGCCACCTGGCCCGCATCGCCCGCAAGCTCGGCACCGGCGACCGCGCCGAGATGGTCGCGCTCGCCATGCGCGCCGGCGTCATCCGCTAGTCCGGCGCGGTCGGAACACGACCGCACCTGCACGCTCGGCGACGACCTCCCGTCGTACCGTAGGGCTATGTCCGAATCGGCGGCCCGGCCTGCACCCGCACCGGCGCCGTCGCCACAACTGACCCCCGCCACGACGCTCGCCGACGCGATCACGCCGGTGTTGGCCGAGGAGCTCGCGCCCCTGCTGGTGTTGCGCGACGGCGTGCCGCCGGTGATCGACCGGCCCGACGCGCTGCACGTCGCGGCGCGCGCGCTTGCCGCCGGCCGTGGAGCGGTGGCGGTCGACGCGGAGCGCGCGTCCAGCTACCGGTACGGCCACCGGGCGTACCTGGTCCAGCTTCGCCGTGACGGCGCCGGCTCCTTTCTCATCGACCCGGTCGGCTGCCCCGACCTGGCAGAAGTCGGCGACGCCGTCGGCGCCGCCGAGTGGATCGTGCACGCGGCGAACCAGGACCTGCCCTGCCTCGCCGAGGTCGGCATGCGCCCGTCGTCCTTGTTCGACACCGAACTGGCCGGCCGGCTCGCCGGATTTCCTCGGGTCGGGCTGGCGACGATGGTCGAGAACCTGCTCGGCCAACGCATGGAGAAAAGCCACTCCGCCGCCGACTGGTCGAAGCGGCCGCTGCCAGAGCCGTGGCTGCGCTACGCCGCCCTCGACGTCGAGGTGCTGCTCGAGCTGCGCGACCTGCTGGAAGCCGAGCTCGACCGGCAGGGCAAGCTCGGATGGGCGCGCGAGGAGTTCGAGCACGTCCGGACGACGCCGCCGCCCGCGCCGGCGGTCGACCGCTGGCGGCGGGTGTCCGGAATCCACCGCGTGCGCGGCCGCCGCCAGCTGGCGGTGGTCCGGGCGATGTGGCAGACCCGCGACCGGCTGGCCCGCGCCCTTGACGTCTCCCCGACCCGGCTGCTGCCCGACGCGTCGATCATCCACGCCGGGACCCTGCTGCCAAAGAGCGCCAAAGCCCTTGCCTCGTCGCAAGAATTCGTCGGCCGCGGGGCGCGCCGGCACCTCGACGACTGGTGGCAGGCCATCGAGGCCGCGCTAGCGCTGCCCGACTCAGAGCTGCCCCACCAGACCCGCCACACCGACGGGCCGCCCCCGGCCCACCGCTGGGCGGAACGGGATCGCGCGGCCGCCGACCGGCTGACGGCGGCGAAGGCGGCGGTGGCGGCGCTCGCCGACGAGCACCACCTACCCGCCGAGAACCTGCTCGCGCCCGACTTCGTCCGTCGGCTCTCCTGGCAACCGCCCGAGCCGCTCGACGCCGCCTCGGTCGGCGACGCGCTGCGCGCGCTCGGCGCCCGCGAATGGCAGGTCGACCTGGTGGCCGGGCCGTTGGGGCGGGCGTTGTCGCGCGCGCAGACGCACACTTCACCCGATCGCGCTATTCAGCCCAGCACCTAAACGGGTACCGTCACTGGCATGTCGACGCCCGTGGGGGGACCGACCGCGAACGACCGCGTCGCGGTCCGCCGGTGCGCCCTCGCGGTGAGCGTGCTGTCCGACCTCGACATCCGGCCCGCCGACGGCGGCATCGTGTTGCCTGGCCTGCCCGAGATTTTCGTGTCGGACGACGATCTGTGGCGCGCGGCCGCCGGCGCCGACCCCGAGACGGGTCGCGCACGGCGGCGACTCGGGCGGTGGCTCGCCGCACGGCGAGCGGTCGCCGAACGGTCTCTTGACGAGCTCGCCGAGACGATCCGGCCGGTCGGGTTGCCGGTCGGCCACGAGCTGCACCCCGGCGAGGACTGGGTGCGGCAACGCGTGCTGGGCGGCTGCCTTGAGCTCGGCGCCGGGTTCGTCGGCCTCGACGGCTGCGACCGCGACCGGGTGGTCGTCGTCGCGCAGTCGGTGCTCGACGCGACGGAGGTCGACCCGACGCCGTGGTGGCGCGGCGCCACCGAGTACCTGGAGAACATGGGCGCGTTGGCCATCTCGCGCTGGCGGCGGGCGCCGTCCGCGGCGTTGCGGCCGATGGGCGACTGCGACGTCGTCACGCTGCTCGCGTCTGAGGTGTTTCGCGGCGCGCTGTGCGCCGACGCGGGCGGGATGCGCGCGGTCGCCGTTCCGGTGCGGCACCGCGGCTGGCTCGAGCTGTCGCGCATCGACCCGGCTTTCGTGCAGGCGGCCGCCGCCATCGCGAACGACGACGAACGCGGCTTCCCCCGGCCTGTGCTGCTCACCGTCGACGAGGTCGCGGTCGCGACGCCCGGCGGGAAGCCGGCCGAGATCGTGCTGCGCGACCCGGCGCCGGACAACCAGCGCTGGCTGCGCGACGTCCTGTATCACTAGTAGCAGCCGCCGGATCCCCTCATGCAGCGGCCGACTGGGCACAAACGCCCGCGGCGCGCCGAGCCGCCAAGGCGATTCTTCGCCCACTCGCCGCAGTGAGGGCGCGGTCCCGAGGGTAGGCGGCCCGGGTAGGCGGTCCAGGTAGGCGGTCCGGCTCAGTCGGCGATGAACGGCCGCTGCTCGAACGAGGCGAGGCTGGCGACCGCCTCGACGACCTGCCGGGCGACGTCTTGCGCGGTGAGCCCGATTTCGGCCATCACCTCGGCGCGCTTGCCTTGCGACAAGAACCGCTGCGGGATGGAGTGCAGTCGCACCGGCGTGTCGACGCCACGGTCGCGCAGCGCTCCCGCGAGCGTGGCGCCCGCGCCACCGTGCCGGCCGTTGTCTTCGATCGTGACGACCAATGAGTGCGACGCGGCGAGCGTCGTCAGCGCGCCGTCGATCGGTAGCACCCAGCGCGGGTCGACGACGGTCGACGCGACACCCTGGTCGGCCAGCCGCTGCGCCGCCTCGAGCGCCAAGCCGGCCATCGCCCCATACGACACGATCAGCACATCCGGGTCGGCGTCGCGGCGCAGCACGTCGAGCGAGCCAACGCGGTCGATCGCGTCGACCTCGCTCGCCAGCGCGCCCTTCGGGAACCGGACGACGCTGGGGCCGTCGTCAATCCGCACCACGTCGTGCAGCAGCTCGCGCAGCCGTGCGCCGTCGCGCGGCGCCGCGATGCTGATGCCGGGGACCACGGTGAGGATCGACAGGTCCCACATGCCGTTGTGGGTGGGCCCGTCGTCCCCTGTGACACCGGCGCGGTCGAGCACGAACGTCACCGGCAAGCGGTGCAGCGCGACGTCCATCAACAGCTGGTCGAAGGCGCGGTTCAAAAACGTCGAGTACACGCAGACGACGGGGTGCAGCCCTGCCATGGCCATGCCGGCGGCCGAGGTCACCGCGTGCTGTTCGGCGATGCCGACGTCGAACGTGCGCTTCGGGTACGCCTTCGCGAACGCGGCCAGCCCGACCGGGTGCAGCATCGCGGCGGTGATGCCGACGATGTCAGGCCGGTCCGCGCCGATCTTCACCAGCTCGTCAGAGAACACGCCGGTCCAGCCGGCCGGTTTCGGCAGCTCGACGCCGGTGACCGGGTCGAACGCGCCAGGGCCGTGCAGGTGGTCGAGCTCGTCGTTCTCGGCAGGCTGGTAACCGAGACCTTTCGTGGTGACGCAATGCACAATGACCGGACCCCCGAACCGGCGCGCCCGGGTGAAGGCCGACTCCATCGCCGCGATGTCGTGGCCGTTGATCGGCCCGACGTACTTCAATCCGAGGTCTTCGAACAGGCCCTGCGGCGTCAAGAAGTCCTTCAGGCCCTTCTTCATCCCATGCAGCGCGTCGTACAAGGGCTCGCCGACCAGCGGCGTGTTGGAGAGCACCTCCTTGATTTTCAGCAAGGCCTTCTCGTAGCGCGGATTGGTGCGCAGCGTGGTCAGATGCTCGGCGAGGCCACCGATGGTCGGCGAGTACGAGCGCCCGTTGTCGTTGACCACCACGACGACGCTGCGGTCTTTGGCCGCGGCGATGTTGTTGAGCGCCTCCCAGCACATACCCCCGGTGAGCGCGCCGTCGCCGACCACGGCCACCACGGTGCGCTTCTCCCCGCGCACCGCGAACGCCTTCGCCATGCCGTCGGCGTAGCTCAGCGCGGTCGAGGCGTGCGAGTTCTCCACCCAGTCGTGCTCGGACTCCGCTTGAGAGGGGTAGCCCGAGAGCCCGCCGCGCTGCCGCAGCCGCGCGAAGCCCTCGCGCCGGCCGGTGACCAGCTTGTGCACGTAGGCCTGGTGGCCGGTGTCGAAGATGATCGGCTCGGTCGGCGAGTGGAAGACCCGGTGCACGGCGAGGGTGAGCTCCACCGCGCCCAGGTTGGGGCCGAGGTGGCCGCCGGTCTTGGCCACCGCGCTGACCAGGAAGTCGCGGATCTCCTCAGCCAGCTTGGGCAGGCTTGCGGCGTCGAGGCGCCGAAGATCGTCGGGTCCTTCGATCGTTTCGAGCAGACCCACCTGGACCCTCACCTCACCGATAGTCGACGCAGGCAGCCACGGGCGGAGTGCCACCCCGGCGCTGCCGGTGGGGCGAGTCTAGTCCGTCGGGCCGTGGCGATCACCAGCACTCGGCGAGCCATCTGCCCAGGTCACGGCCTTCTCACACCCGCTCCCCGCCCTGGGTTCTGGCCAAAATCGAGCGCAGCACGTATTGCATGATCCCGCCGTGCAGGTAGTAGTCGGCCTCCCCCGGCGTGTCGATCCGGACGGTCGCGCGGAACTCCTTGTCGCCGGCTTTCACGGTGACCTCGCGCGGGAGCGGGTCGGCTCCGGCCAACCCGGTGATCGTGAAGACCTCCTCGCCGGTCAGCCCGAGCGACTCGCGGGTCTCGCCGTCCTTGAACTGCAGCGGCAGCACGCCCATGCCGATCAGGTTGGACCGATGGATCCGCTCGAACGACTCGGCGATCACCGCGCGGACGCCGAGCAGCGCGGTGCCCTTCGCCGCCCAGTCCCGCGACGAACCCGAGCCGTACTCCTTGCCGGCCAGCACCACGAGCGGCACGCCGTCCTCGGCGTACTTCATCGCCGCCTCGTAGACGGTGGTGACGTCGCCGTCCGGCAGCATCCGGGTGACGCCGCCCTCGGTGCCGGGGGCGAGCAGGTTGCGCAGGCGGATGTTGGCGAAGGTGCCGCGGATCATCACCTCGTGGTTGCCGCGCCGGGAGCCGTAGGAGTTGAAGTCGCGCGGGGTCACGCCGTGCTCGACCAGGTATTTGCCGGCCGGCGAGTCCTTTTTGATCGAGCCGGCGGGCGAGATGTGATCGGTGGTCACCGAGTCGCCGAGCATCAGCAGCACGCGCGCGTTCTCGATGTCGGTGATCGGCGCTGGCTCCCGGTCCATCCCGTCGAAGTAAGGCGGACGACGGACGTAGGTGGAGTCGTCCTGCCACTCGAAGATGTCACCGTCAGGGATCTGCAGGCCGTTCCAGCGCTCGTCGCCGGCGAACACGTCGTCATAGCTGGTCGAGAACATTTGCGACTGGATCGCGCTGCCCACGACGTCCGCGATCTCCTTCTCGGTGGGCCAGATGTCGCGCAGATAGACCGGTTGACCATCTGACCCGACCCCCAGCGGTTGGGTCGTGATGTCGATGTCGAGCGACCCGGCGAGCGCGTACGCGACGACGAGCGGCGGTGACGCCAGGTAGTTCAGCTTGGTGTCGGGGTGGATGCGGCCTTCGAAGTTGCGGTTGCCGGACAGCACCGAGACGACCGCGAGGTCGTGGTCGCTGACCGCCTTCGAGATGGCGGGGTCGAGCGGGCCGGAGTTGCCGATGCAGGTGGTGCAGCCGTAGCCGACCAGGTTGAAGCCGAGCTTCTCCAGATACGGCGTGAGGCCGGCGGCGTCGTAGTAGTCGGTCACCACCTTCGAGCCGGGGGCCAGCGTCGTCTTCACCCACGGTTTGCGAGAAAGCCCTTTGTCGACAGCGTTTTTCGCGAGCAGCGCGGCGCCGATCATCACCGAGGGGTTAGACGTGTTGGTGCAGCTGGTGATGGCCGCGATGACCACGGCGCCATGGTCGAGGACGACGTCGGAGCCGTCGGACAAAGTCACGCGCGCGGGATTGCTCGGCCGCCCGTTCGGGTCGATCGCCGCGCTGGCGAACGACACCGGCTTGTCACTCGCGTGCTCACGCATGATCGCGACCGGGTCGCTCGCGGGAAACGTCTCGGCTGCGCCGGCGTCGAGCGAACCCCCGTCGGGAACGCGTTGCTGCACGTAATTCCCGAGCACCGCGCGGAACGACCGCTTGGCGTCGGAGAGCGCCACCCGGTCCTGCGGCCGCTTCGGGCCGGCGAGCGACGGCACCACCGTCGACAGGTCGAGTTCGAGCCGCTCGGAGTACTCGGGCTCCGAGTTGGGGTCGTGCCACAGGCCCTGTTCCTTGGCATACGCCTCGACCAACGCGATGCGCTCCTCGCTGCGCCCGGTGAAGCGCAGGTAGCGAATCGTCTCGTCGTCGATCGGGAAAATCGCGCAGGTGGAGCCGTACTCAGGGCTCATGTTGCCGATGGTCGCCCGGTTGGCGAGCGGCACGTTCGTGACGCCGGGCCCGTAGAACTCCACGAATTTGCCGACCACACCGTGCCTTCGCAGCATCTCGGTGACGGTGAGCACCAGGTCGGTGGCGGTGGCGCCGTCGGGCAGCTCGCCGTTGAGTTTGAACCCGACCACCCGCGGGATCAGCATGCTGATCGGTTGGCCGAGCATCGCCGCCTCGGCCTCGATGCCGCCGACTCCCCAACCCAGCACGGACAATCCGTTGACCATCGTGGTGTGGGAGTCGGTGCCGACCAATGTGTCGGGGTAGGCCACGCCGTCGCGGTCGAAGACGACGCGCGACAGGTATTCGAGGTTGACCTGGTGGCAGATGCCGGTGTCGGGCGGCACCACCTTGAAGTCGGCGAAGGCCTGCTGGCCCCAGCGCAAGAACTGGTAGCGCTCGGCGTTGCGCTCGAACTCCAACTCGGCGTTGCGCGCGAACGCGTCGGGGCGGCCGAAGACGTCGGCGATGACGCTGTGGTCGATGACCAGCTCGGCGGGACTCAGCGGATTGATCGTCGCGGGGTCGCCGCCCAGCGCCACCATCGCCTCGCGCATGGCGGCGAGGTCGACCACGCATGGGACGCCGGTGAAGTCCTGCATCAGCACGCGAGCCGGCGTGAACTGGATCTCGGTGTCCGGCTCGGCCTGCGGGTTCCACCCGGCGAGCGCGCGGATGTGCTCGGCGGTGACGTTGGCGCCGTCCTCCGTGCGCAACAGGTTCTCCAGCAGCACCTTCAGCGAGAAGGGCAACCGCTGCGCGCCCTCGACAGCCGACAATCGAAAGATCTGATAGGACGACGAGCCCACCTGCAAGCTGCCGCGCGCGCCGAATGTGTCCATACGTGCCACCTTCCTCGCCGAATTCCGCCCGCTATCCACACCCCGAACCTACAAACAGGACAAGCGTACTGCTATACCTGGGGTCCTGATCAACCTGGCTCGCGGACGTGGAACGTCGCCATCCAGTCTTCATCGCTGGTGCCGTCGATCTCCAGCCGCCAGGCGTAGCGACCCGCTGGCAACGGCATGCCGGGCCCGATGGAGACGACGACGGGGACGTCGAGGGTGATCCCCTCGGGCGCTCCGGGCGGGCGGTTTACCACGACCGTTTGCTCGTGGATCATCGGCTGCCGCGCCTCTGGCGGGCCGACCAACACCGCGTTGCCGTCCGCGTCCTCCAGACGCAGCCGCAGGTAGTGGGGTCGCACCGTCTCGTGCCACGGCACATGCACCATCGCGACGACCGCCTGCGCGGGCAGCGGCACGCCGTTGCCGCCACCGACGACCGTCCAACCGGCGCCGAGGATGTGCACCTTGCCCGCCGGGTCGACCTGCGCGGCGTCGCACAACAGCAGCGTGGCCTTCACCGATTCTCCCGCTCGAGCACCGCGACGCACTCCACGTGGTGCGTCTGCGGGAACAAGTCAAACGCACGCAACGACGTCAGCACATAGCCCGCGTCGGCGAATGTGCGCACATCACGGGCCAGCGCCGCCGGATCGCACGCGACGTATCCGATCGCGCGCGGCCGCAGCGCGGCGACGCCCCGCACGACGGCCGCCCCCGCGCCGACGCGCGGCGGGTCGAGGACCACGACGTCCGCCTCGGCGTCGCCCTCGCCGAGGGCCGCCGGCAGCGCCGTCGCCGCGGCGGCCCGCACCACCCTCGCTTGGGGCAGATCCGCCAGGTTGTGCTCGGCGTCGGCGGCGGCGATTTTCGACGACTCGATCGCGACAACCTGGCCGGCACGGCCGACCTCCCCGGCGAGCACCGCCGCGAACAGCCCGACTCCGGCGTAAAGATCCACCGCGCGCTCGCCGGGACGTGGCGCGAGCCCGTCGCGCACCGCGGCGCCGAGCACCGACGCCGCGTCGGGATGCACCTGCCAAAACGCCCCGGCGCTGACCCGAAATCGCCGTCCGAACGCCTCTTCGGTGACGTGTTCGCCACCGTGGGCGCGCACCACGCCGTCTCGTCGTCCGGTGACCAGCAACAGCCTTTCGCCGGACGACGCGGTCGCCGCGACCTCGACCGCGACCGCGCGGTTCCACTCCTTCGCCTCGACACCGGCCGCCTCGACGTTCGGGTGGGCAATCGGGCAGTGGTCGACCGGTATCACGTCATGGGAGCGGGATCGGCGAAACCCGGCTCGGCCCTGGTCGTCGACGGCGAACCGCACCCGCGTGCGCCAGCCAAATCCGTCGCCCGGCAACGCCTCGACCACGACCGGGCGTTCGACACCCGCCAGCCGCCGCAGTTGCTCCGCGACGACGGCCGCCTTCAGCTCGCGCTGATACGCCGCGTCGGCGTGTTGCCAGTCGCAACCGCCGCAGCCCCCGGGGCGGGCCACCGGGCACGGCGCGCTCACCCGGTGCGGCGAGGCGTCAACGACCTCGACGGCGTCGGCCCGGGCGTAGCTCTTGGTCAGCTCTGTGACGCGGGCCCGCACCCGCTCACCCGGCAGCGCGTGCCGAACGAAGACGACCAGACCGTCATGCCGCGCGACGCACATGCCACCGTGCGCCACGGCGCCCACGTCGAGTTCGATCTGCGCGCCGATCGCTGGCGAGCTCACTCGCGGGTCGCCTTGGCCTTGGTCTCGGCGGCGGCGTGCCGACGGGCCGCCTGCTCGGCCGCGCCGGCCGCGGCGTCCTCGTCAAGCCGCTCCGCGACCGCCTCGGACGAGCGCAGCTGCCACGGCACGCTGACCACCATCACACCCGGCATGAACAGCAGCCTGCCCTTCAACCGCAAGGCGGCTTGATTGTGCAGCAGGTGCTCCCACCAGTGGCCGACGACGTACTCGGGGATGAACACCGTCACGACGTCGCGCGGGCTGGTGCGTCGGATCCGCCGGATGTAGTCGACGATGACCGGGGTGACCTCGCGATACGGGGAGTCGAGCACCTTCAACGGCACCGGAAGGTCATGGCGCTCCCAGTCGCGTTCGAGCGCTGCCGTCTCCTCCGGATCGACATTGACGGTGACCGCCTCGAGCACCGACGGCCGAGTGGCGCGCGCGTATGAGATCGCCCGCAACGCGGGTTTGTGCAGCTTGGACAGCAGCACTATGGCGAAAACCCTTGCGGGTAAGGCTGTCTCGGCCTCGACATCGGTGAACAGCTCGGTCTTGACGGCGTCGTAGTGTCGCCGGATTCCCTTCATCACGAGGAAAAACACGATCATCGCCAAGATGGCGAGCCACGCGCCGTGGGTGAACTTCGTCAAGATCACCACGACGAGCACGGTGGCGGTGGCGGAGAAGCCGACGAAGCTGATCACCCGCGAGCGCTGCATGCGGCCGCGCGCAGCGGCGTCCGACTCGGTTCGCAGGTGGCGGTTCCAGTGCCGGATCATGCCGAGCTGGCTGAGGGTGAACGACACGAAAACGCCGACGATGTAGAGCTGGATCAACCTGGTGACGTTGGCGTCGAAGCCGATGATGAGAGCCGCGGCGAACGCCCCCAGCAGCACGATGCCGTTGCTGAACGCCAGCCGGTCGCCGCGGGTGTGCAGCTGGCGCGGCAGGTAACCGTCGCGGGCGAGGATCGAGCCGAGCACGGGGAATCCGTTGAACGCGGTGTTGGCCGCCAGCACCAAGATGATGAGGGTGGTCGCCGTGACGAAGTAAATGGCCGGCGAGAAGTTGCTGAACACGGCTTGCGCCACCTGGGCGACCGCCGTCTCCTGGCCGTGCACAGGTGGCTTGCCGTCGATCAGCAGGTTCGCGTCGCTGTCGGTGACCCGCACCTTCGTGTACAGCGACAGCACGGTGATCGAGGCGAACATGCCCACCGCGATGGTGCCCATGATGAGCAACGTCGCGGCGGCGTTCTTGGGCTTCGGCTCCTTGAACGCCGGCACCCCGTTGCTGATGGCCTCGATCCCGGTCAACGCCGTGCAGCCCGACGCGAAGGCGCGAAGCACCAGGAAGACCAGCGCGAACCCCGCTGGCGCCGCCGCGGTCGGCACGACAGTGGCGTGGGCCGTCGGGGCGAGCAGCGTGTCGTCGAAGAACACCACCCGCACCAGCGCGTAGAGCGCCATGCCGTAGATGCCGACCATGAAGCCGTACACCGGCAGCGCGAAGACCTTGCCCGACTCCCGCACCCCACGCAGGTTGACCAGAACCATGAAGAGCAGGCAGCCGAGCACGATCTCGACCTTGTGCGGCCGCAGGTGCGCGAGCGCGGGCGTGGACAAGAACGTGTCGACGCCCGACGAGATCGACACCGCGACGGTCATCACATAGTCGACCAGCAGCGCGCTGGCGACGGTGATGCCGGCGTTGCGGCCGAGGTTGGTGGTGGCCACCTCGTAGTCGCCGCCGCCGCTGGGATAGGCCCGCACGTTCTGCCGGTACGACATGACGACGGTGAGCAGGATCAAACAGACGGCGCCAGCCGCAAGCCACGTCCAGTGGTAGTACAGCGCGCCACCGGCCGCGAGGACGAGGAGTATCTCCTGCGTGGCGTATCCGACCGACGAGACGGCGTCGGTCGCGAAGACCGGCAACGCGAGCTTCTTCGGCAACAGGGTTTCGCCGAGTCGGTCGCTGCGCAATGCCCGGCCGACGAGCATGCGCTTGACCACGCCGCTGGCGATAGACACGCCGACGATGCTAGGTGATGCCAGCGCCACCGCCCCGCGGCCCGCCGTTCGGCGCGCCCGGCCCGCACCGTGTAGCGTTCGGCAGATCAAGAGCAGTGGGATGTCGGAACGGACCGAGGAACTCACACACCGTGCACGTCGTGATCATGGGATGCGGCCGAGTCGGTTCGACACTGGCCGAAAGCCTTGAGGAACTAGGTCATTCGGTCGCCATCATCGACATGGACGCGCACGCCTTTCGCCGGTTGCGTCCCGATTTTCGCGGCCGCAAGGTGCACGGCATGGGGCTGCACCGCTCGGTGCTGGAAGAGGCCGGCATCCGCCACGCCGACGCGTTCGCCGCGGTCAGCAGCGGCGACAACTCCAACATCATCGCGGCTCGGGTGGCCCGGGAGACGTTCGGCGTCGAGAACGTCGTGGCGCGCATCTACGACATCCGACGCG
>DASVDW010000057.1:0-4194 GCA_036380925.1 Acidothermaceae bacterium | reverse complement strand
ACGGTGGCGTCTCCCGTTACGGGCTGGTCGCGTTCTCCTCCTCGCTCGACCAAGCTGGGCCGCTCGCGCGCGACACACTCGACGCCGCTTTGCTGCATGCGGCCATCGCGGGGCATGACCCGCTCGACTCCACCTCCATCGACGCGCCCGTTCCGGACGTCGTGACCGCCGCGCGCGCGGGCGACATCGCGGGCGTGCGGGTCGGCGTCGTCCGCGAGTTGGACGGCGAAGGATACGACGCGGGGGTGCGGCAGCGCTTCTCCGAGGCGGTGTCGTTGTTGGGCTCGCTCGGCGCCGAGGTCGGCGAGGTCAGCTGCCCGCATTTCGACTACGCGATGCCGGCGTACTACCTGATCGCGCCGAGCGAAGCGTCGTCCAACCTGGCTCGGTTCGACGCGATGCGCTACGGCCTGCGCGTCGGTGACGACGGCACGCGCAGCGCCGAGGAGGTCATGGCGCTGACCCGCGCCGCCGGCTTCGGCCCCGAGGTGAAGCGGCGCATCATGATCGGCGCCTATGCGCTGTCGAGCGGCTACTACGAGGCGTATTACGGCTCGGCGCAAAAGGTGCGCACGCTGATCAGCCGCGATTTCGCCGCGGCCTTCGAGAAATTCGATGTGTTGGTGTCGCCGTCGACGCCGACGACGGCGTTCCGCATCGGCGAGCGCACCGACGACCCGCTCAAGATGTATCTCGCCGACCTCGACACCATCCCGTCCAACCTGGCGGGCAACGCGTCGATGTCGTTGCCGGTCGGGCTTTCTCCGGACGACGGGCTGCCGGTCGGGCTGCAAGTCATGGCGCCGGCGCTGGCCGACGACCGGCTTTACCGCGTGGGCGCGGCGTTGGAGGCGGCGTTGGCACGGCAATGGGGACACGCGTTGATCGAGGAGGCTCCGGCGCTGTGAGCACCGCATACGACGAGGCGCTGGCAAAGTACGAGCCGGTGTTCGGACTTGAGACGCATGTCGAACTCGGCACCGCGTCGAAGATGTTCTGCGGCTGTGGCACGACGTTCGGGGCGGCGCCTAACACGCAGGTGTGCCCTGTGTGCCTTGGGCTGCCCGGCTCGCTGCCGGTGGCGAACGCGATGGCGATCGAGTCGACGATCCGCATCGGGCTCGCGTTGCATTGCACGATCGCGCGTTGGTGTCGGTTCGCGCGCAAGAACTACTTCTATCCCGACATGCCGAAGAACTACCAGATCTCGCAGTACGACGAGCCCTTGTGCACCGAGGGATATCTCGATGTCGAGGTAGGTGACTCGGTGGTGCGGATTGGCATCGAACGCGTGCACCTGGAGGAAGACACCGGAAAATCGCTGCACGTGGGCGGTTCGACCGGCCGCATTCACGGCGCCACGCACTCGTTGGTCGACTACAACCGAGCCGGCATTCCGCTGGTCGAGATCGTGACCAAGCCGGTGCCGGGCACCGGGCGGTTGGCGCCCGAGGTGGCGCGCGCGTACGTCACCGAGCTCCGAGAGACGGTGCGCGCGCTTGGGGTTTCCGACGTCCGCATGGAAGAGGGCTCGCTGCGTTGTGACGTCAACCTTTCGCTGAATCCGATGGGCGCGGCGGAGTGGGGAACCCGGTCGGAGACGAAGAACGTCAACTCGCTGCGCTCTGTCGAGCGCGCGGTGCGGTCGGAGATCGAGCGGCAGGCCGAGGTGCTGTCGGCCGGAGGCCGCGTCGTCCAAGAAACTCGGCACTTTCACGAGGACACCGGGGTCACCACGTCAGGTCGAAGCAAGGAGATGGCGGAGGATTACCGCTACTTTCCAGAGCCCGACCTGGTGCCGATCGCGCCAGCGGCTGACTGGGTGGAGTCGCTGCGCGAGGCGTTGCCCGAGTTGCCCTTCGAGCGGCGTCGGCGGCTGCGCGAGGAGTGGGGGATCTCGGCCCTTGAGATGCAGGCCGCGTTGAATGCGGGAGCGGTTTCAGCGATCGAGTCGACCGTCGCGGCAGGCGCGTCCGCGCGCGACGCCTACAAGTGGTGGATGGGTGAGCTCGCCCGCCAGGCGAATGAGCGCGGCGTCGAAGTGTCGACGTTGCCGGTGACGCCCTCCGACGTCGCGCGCATTTCCGCCCTGGTGAACGACGGCAAGCTCACCGACAAGCTCGCGCGGCAGGTGCTCGACGGCGTCCTGGCCGGTGAGGGATCGCCGGACGACGTCGTTGCCGCCCGCGGGTTGCAGGTGGTGTCGGACGACGCGGCGCTCGGCGCCGCCGTCGACGCCGCGATCGCCGCCAACCCCGACGTCGCGCAGAAGGTGCGCGATGGGAAGGTTGCCGCGGCTGGCGCGCTGGTCGGCGCGGTGATGAAGGCGACCGGCGGAAAGGCCGACGCGGCCCGGGTGCGCGAGCTGGTGTTGGAGCGGCTGAACGCCAATGCGTGAGGCGGTGGCGAGATTCGCCGCGCAGTGGGCCGAGGTTGGGCTTGCCAACATCGAACAGGTTTATCCGAACGATCTGCGGCACACCATGCGCGACGCCGACGACCGGCCGTTGCCGCAAGAGGTTCATCCGGCTTTCTACGGCTCCTTCGACTGGCACTCGTGCGTCGAGATGCACTGGATGCTGGTGCGGCTTCTGCGGGTCGCGCCGAGCGCGCTTGGGGCAACCGCGGATTCGGTGCGCGCTGGGTTGTCTGCGCACCTGCGTGACGACGCGCTCGCACGCGAGGCCGATTACTTCACGCAGCGGCCGTCTTGGGGTGGACGCCCGTACGGCTGGGGTTGGGCGCTCACCCTCGCGCACGAGTTGCAGACATGGGACGACGCGGACGCCGCACGCTGGTCGGTGGCGATGCGTCCGCTTGCGTCGGTGTTGGTGACGCGGTTCTCAGATTGGTTGCCCAAAGCGGAGTTCCCGGTGCGGCACGGCGTCCATCAGAACTCCGCGTTCGGCTTGTCGCGGGCGCTGGGTTACGCGCGGTCGGCCGCACCGGAACTCGTCGCCCTCATCGAGTCGACGGCGCGACGTTGGTTCATGGACGACGTCGCCTATCCCGCGCATTACGAGCCGTCGGGCGCCGACTTTCTGTCACCCGCGCTGACCGAGGCCGAGCTCATGGCGCAGTTGCTCGAGCCCATGGAGTTCAGCGCGTGGCTGGCGCGTTTCTTGCCCGGGCTCGAGCGCGGTGAGCCGTCCACTCTGCTGCGGCCGGTGCGGGTTAGCGATGCGACCGACGGCCAGATCGCGCATCTGCATGGGTTGAACCTGAGCCGGGCCTGGTGCTTCCGGCGACTCATCGAGGCGCTGCCGTCGGACGACCCGCGGGCTGCGCCCATGCGCCGGGCTGTCGAGCTGCACAGCGAGGCGTCGTTGGCGCAGGCGGCGGGCAGCGACTACATGGTCGAGCACTGGTTGGCCGCGTACGCCACACTGCTACTGACATGAAGACTTACCTGTTGCTGGAGTACCGGCTCGTCGACGACTACCTGGACCGGCGCGCGCCGCTGCGCGCCGAGCACCTGGCGTTGGCGAATGACGCGCACGCACGTGGCGAGCTCGCGCTCGCCGGGGCGCTGACCGAACCGGTCGACCGGGCGGTGTTGGTTTGGAGCACCGACGACCGGTCGGTCGTGGAGTCCTTCGTCGCCGCTGATCCCTACGTGCGCGAAGGCCTCGTCATCTCGTGGACCATCCGTCCGTGGAACGAGGTCGTCAGCTAGTTGGGGCCGCGTCGCCTCAGGCCTCTGCTGCCCGAGGCTGTGTCGCCTCCGGCCCCTCCCGCCCGAGGCTGTGTCGCCTCCGGCCTGCCGCCCCTTATGGGTCGAGGTTTCGGGTTTTGTATCTGGTGTGGAGTCGTGGGGTTTGGCGTGGGTCGATCCAGCGGGGTGGGATGAACCAGGGTTTGCCGTCTTTGAGGTCGATGTGCCAGCCGTCGTGGTGGACGAGGGTGTGGTGGCGTTCGCAGAGCAGCACTCCGTTGTCGGCGCAGGTTTCGCCGCCGCGGGCCCAGTGTTTGCGGTGGTGGATGTCGCACCAGGCGGCCGGCCGGTCGCAGCCGGGCATCGCGCAGCCTTGGTCTCGCGCCTCGATGGCGCGGCGGATCGCGGCCGGCCAGACGCGGGTGGCGCGGCCGACGTCGAGCGGCTCGGACGCGGAGCCGAGCACGATGGGGATGATTTTGGCGTCGCAGGCCAGCCTTCTGGCGAGGGTGGCGGAGATCGGGGCGCCGTGGCCGAGC
>DASVDW010000056.1:0-6744 GCA_036380925.1 Acidothermaceae bacterium | reverse complement strand
GACGTAGGTCGGGATCTCTTGCGGGCGAAGGAATCGGACGTTGCCGATGCGCGGATCGTCGATCGAGGCGTTGTAGTCGCGATCGGAACCGCGAATGACCGCGAGATCGGCGGCTTCGAACAATTCGATGGTGGCTCGCTCCAGCGAGCCTTTGGGCAAGACGAGGGAGAGCACAGCGCAAGCCTTTCGCAAGCGGAAGCGGAGGGGTCAGCCGGCGGCCGGCCGGCCGAAGCCGGGGCCCATCGCGGAGCGACGATGTCGCAGATCGCGCAAAACGAGCGCGGAATCGAGCGCAGCCACCGTCGCCTCCCATCCCTTGTCTTCAACGCTGTCAGGCAACCCACAGCGATCGAGTGCCTGCCCAAGGCTGTCACAGGTCAAGACGCCGTTGCCGATCGGGGTGGCGGCGTCGAGCCCGACCCTGGTCAGGCCTGCCGTGACCGCGTCGCAGACGTACTCGAAATGCGGGGTGCCGCCGCGGATCACGCAACCAAGACAAACGACGGCGTCGTGGTCGACCGCGAGTTGCTGCGCGACGACGGCGAGCTCGACCGCGCCGACAACCCGGACGACGAGCGGCTCGGGCACACCACAGGCCTTCGCCGCCGCGACCGCGCGATCGAGCAGCGCCTCGACCACCTGGGTGTTCCATCGTGTCGCGACAATGCCGAGCGTGAGCCCAGAGGCGTCGACGACACCGGTGCCAGGTTTGCCCTCGCCGCTCATGACAGCCCTCCGGTCTGATCGTCGACGATGGGAAGTTCCGCCGGCAGCTGCAGGTCGTGGCCCATGCGGTCGCGCTTGGTCATCAGATAGCGGAGATTATCGGGAGTCGCGTGCGTCGGCAGCGAAACGCGTCCGACGACCGTGAGCCCCCATCCCTCGAGGCCGGCGCGCTTCGCGGGGTTGTTCGTGAGCAACCGCATGGATTTCACGCCGAGGTCGACGAGCACCTGCGCGCCCGTGCCGTAGTCGCGCGCGTCGGCAGGCAAGCCCAATTCGAGGTTCGCGTCGACGGTGTCGGCGCCCGCGTCTTGCAGCCGGTACGCGAAAAGCTTGCTGAGCAGACCAATCCCGCGACCCTCATGCCCCCGGATGTACAGCACAACTCCGCGTCCCTCGGCGCCGATGATCGACATGGCCGCGTCGAGTTGCGGGCCGCAGTCGCAGCGCAACGACCCGAAGACGTCTCCTGTGAGGCACTCGGAATGCGCGCGCACCAGGACGTTCTCGCCATCCCCGATCTCGCCCATGACCAGCGCGACGAGTTCGGAGCCGTCGAGCGTGCTGCGATAACCCACGGCTCGCCACACGCCGTGCGCGGTGGGAAGCCGTGCCTCGACCACCCGCTCGATGGTCGACTCGTGCCGACGGCGATAGGCGACCAGATCCGCGATCGAGATCATCGACAGTCCGTAGGTGTCGGCGAACTGGTGAAGCCTCGGCACCCGAGCCATCGAACCGTCATCGTCGACGATCTCGCTGATCACGCCCGCGGGCGTGAGGCCGGCGAGGCGAGCGAGGTCGACCGCCGCCTCGGTGTGACCGGTGCGCCGCAGCACACCGCCGTCGACCGCGCGAAGCGGGAACACGTGGCCGGGTCGGGTGAGCTCGTACGGCTCGGTCGCGGAGTCGGCGAGAGCGCGCACGGTGTGCGCCCGATCTGCCGCCGAAATCCCGGTGGTGATGCCGTTTCTGGCGTCGACCGAGACGGTGTACGCGGTCTGCTTGCGGTCCTCGTTGCGCACGGTCATCGGCGGCAGGCCGAGGCGGTCGAGGGTCTTGCCTTCCATCGGCACGCACACGACCCCGCTGGTGTGGCGCACCATGAACGCGATGAGCTCGGGAGTCGCTTTGGACGCCGCGGCCACCAAGTCGCCCTCGTTCTCCCGATCGGCGTCGTCGACGACGATCACCGGCTTGCCCGCCGCGATGTCGGAGATCGCCTGCTCAATCGAGTCGAACATCAGCCCACCGCCTCTTGGAGCGGCGTGAGCGGCGCGCGAGCCTCCGCGCGGGCGACCCGACGCCACACGAAAAAGCCCCAAATGACGAAGCCGGCGTAGATGGCGTACAGCGTCGCGGAGGGATAGTAGGCGAAGTGAATCAACTCGGGGACGCCGACGACGTCGACCGCGATCCAACAAAGCCAGAAGTCGATCCAGCCGCGGGCCATCGCGAACGTCGCGACCATCGAGCCGACGAAAATCCAGGAGTCGGCGAGGTAATACCACCACTGCACCGGGAATCCGGCGCCGATCGCGCGGAAGACGACATAGCAGACGGCGATCGCGATCGCGGCGGTGACGAGGTAGCCGGCGCGCTCCATCGGCGCCGCCCACCGCGGTGAGACCGCGACCGCGTCGGGAGCCGAGCGGCGGGTGCTCGCCCACCGCTGCCAGCCGTAAACACTGGTGACAATGAAGAAAATCTGCCGGCCGGCCTGGCCGAGCAATGGGGCCTGCGTCGAGTCGCCGAACGCGTTTCCCATGAAAACCGTGAACAAGAAGACGTTGCCGACGATGCCGATCGGCCATGCCCACACTCGGCGCCGCATGCCGCCAACCGCGGAAATGAGGCCGAGCAGGTTGCCGATGATCTCCCGGTAGTAGATGCCGTGATGCGCGACGTGCAGCTGGGCGTTGTAGAGCCAGTTCACGCCACACCACCGCTGATTTCGAGGCCATGCGCGAGAAGCAATCGCTCCGCGTACTTCGCCATGACGTCGACCTCGAGGTTGACCGGATCGCCCACCCGCTTCGCGCCGAGCGTGGTGCGCTGCAGCGTCGTGGGGATAAGGCTCACGGTGAAGCCCGCGGCGTCCGAGCTGACCACCGTCAGCGAGACGCCGTCGACGGCGATCGACCCCTTCTCCACCACGTATTTCGCCAGACCGGGCGGGATTTCAACTCGGACGACGTCCCACTGCGGCGTGCGCTCGCGGGCCGCGACGCGGCCCGTGCCGTCGACGTGTCCTTGCACCAGGTGACCGCCGAGCCGGGTCTGCAGGGTGACCGACCGCTCCAAGTTCACCGGGGTGCCGGGGGTCGCGCTGCCGAGAGTGCTGCGCTCGAGCGTTTCGCGCATCACGTCGGTGACAAAGCGACCGTCAGCCGAATCGACGACGGTGAGGCACACGCCCGACACCGCGATCGAGTCACCGGCCGCGACGTCGGTTGTGACGAGCGGGCCGGCGATCTCAAATCGAGCCGCGACGTCGGCGCCGGTGGCGGTCGGCGCGACGGCGGTTATCGTGCCCAACTCTTCGACAATCCCGGTGAACACAGGCTACTCCCCTGCCTTCTTCGGTCGGGCGGTGATCCGCAGGTCGCCGCCGACAAGCTCGACGTCGTCGAGACGCCATCGCACGATGTCGCCGATCGTGGCTATCCCCGCGTCGCCGAGGGCTGGCGGTCCAGCGCCGAGAAACGCCGGAGCGAGATAAGCGACCACCTTGTCGATCCGGCCGGCGGCCATGAAGGCGGCGGCCAACGTGGCGCCGCCTTCAAGCAGCACGCTGACGACGTCGCGTTCGGCCAGCGTCTTCAGCACGAGGTCGGGATCGTGCTCTTTGACAATCAACGTGGGTGCGGCGTCATCGAACACCTTCGCGGACGACGGGACGTCGCGTCGTCCGACCACAACCCTCAGCGGCTGTCTCGACGTCGAGACAGCGCCGCGAACGGTGAGCGCCGGATCGTCGATCAGCGCGGTGCCGGCGCCGACCATGACGGCGTCGTGTTGAGCACGGAGCCGGTGCACGTCGGCCCGGGCTGCTTCGCTGGTAATCCAACGGCTGGTGCCGTCGGCCGCGGCGGTGCGACCGTCCAGCGTGGCGGCGAACTTCCAGGTGACGAAAGGCCTGCCGGTGCGGGCGAAGTGCAGCCACGCTTCGTTCGACCGGGCGACCTCGTCGGCGAGCACGCCGCCGAGCACGTCGACGCCGGCGGCCCGCAGTTCGTCGGCGCCGCCACCCGCGGCCGACGACGGGTCGGAGGTGGCGTAGACGACGCGGTCGACGCCGGCGTCGATGAGGGCTTGCGTGCACGGGCCGGTGCGTCCGGTGTGCCGGCAGGGTTCCAGCGTCACGACCGCGGCGCCACCGTGGGCGCGCGGGCCGGCGGCGGCGAGGGCGGCGACCTCGGCGTGCGGGCCACCGGCGTGCTCATGGAACCCCTCGCCGACGACGCGCCCGCCGCCGTCCAAGATCACGCAACCGACGATGGGGTTGGGGCTGGTCAAACCGCGTCCGCGCTCGGCGAGCGTGATCGCGTGGCGCATCGCCGCGATCTCGCGTTCCGTGGCGGACGACATCCGGTCTCCTCGCGTGGGGCGCGAGCCGGAGCGTTCGGAGGCGACGGCGAACGAGCCCGGCGCGCACACGCGCACGGACCGCCCGCGCGCTGCCTCCCATCCGGACTTTCACCGTCGGTGCCGGAGTTTCACCGGCTCCACCGGGTGGCTGGGCTGTCGCCTGGCCAACCGGGTCGCGGACTGTAACCGCCGGTTCGGACTTGCACCGACCCCGGAGCGCGCGTTGCTGTGCGGGTTCAGTGTCGCACACCGGGCCGGCGTCGGAGGCTGGACCAAGGCGGACGGACTAACCCATCGCCCACACCACCGACACGGTGACGGTCACGTCCTGGGAGCCCGCTTCGATCGGGACCGGAGCTCCGGCGGCGGACGCCGCCATCGGCATGTTCTTGTAGGGGAAGGGTTGCGGCTGGGACTGGGTGCTTTCCGAGATGCTCAGCACAGCGCCGAGCGAACGGCCGGCCGCGGCGGCGTACCCGGCGGCCTTCGCTTTGGCGTCGGCGAACGCCTTCTCGCGGGCCTGCGCGATCAGCGCGTCGTCCTCGTCCAAGTCGAGCGTGGCCCCGCCCAGCTGCAGCGCGTTGCCGCCGACCTGGGCGGCGTCGGAGATCGTCGAGCCCGCCTTGGCCAGGTCGCGTAGCACGACGGACAGGTTCTCGGTGACCTCGTAGCCGTCAAGCTTCGACGAGTTGCCGGTGTAGGAGTAGTGCGGCTGGATGGACAGGCCAGACGTTTGCAGGTCGGCGGCCGCGACGCCGTCCGCTTTCAACTTGGCCTGCACCTTGGCCATCGTCGAGTTTGCCTGCTGCAGGGCTGCCTCCACGTCGGGTCGCACGACGTCGATCGAGGTTTGCAGGCGGAGCAGGTTGGGTTTGCCGGTGACCCGTCCGACGCCGCTGACGCTGATCCCACTGGTCGTGGAACCAGCGGACGGCGCGGCGTCTCCTGCGGGACTGGACGGCGCCGGCGCGGCCGACGCGGGGCGACCGGCGTTGCCGAGCGCGTAGGCGCCGACGACGACGACTGCGACCGCGGCGCCGACGGCGAGCGGGCGAAGCGGGATGGTGAGGTTCATGGCGGCCTCCGACGAGTTGGAAACGCCGGTTGGACGCCGCCGAACCGCAACCGGTTCCGCGCGAGTGCGTCACGCGAGGTCGGCCAGCCCCAGGTTTTGGTAGATGTCGCGCGTCGCGGTCGACTTGTTCAGCGTGTAGAAGTGCAGACCGGGCGCGTCCGCGGCGAGCAACTCGTCGCACAACCGGGTGGCCGCCTCCACGCCGACCGCGCGGACCGCGTCGGCGTCGTCGGCCACCGCCATCAGCTTTTCGGCCAGCGCGGCGGGGAGCTCGCCTGACAGCACCGCGAACCGCTCGATTTGGGCGATGGACGTGAGCGGCATGATGCCGGGGATGATGGGCACCTCGCAGCCGGCCGCCGCAACGCGGTCGCGCAGTCTTAGGTAGTCGCCCGCTGAGAAGAACATCTGGGTGATGGCGAAATCGGCTCCCGCCTCGCACTTGCGCACGAAGTGGCGGGTGTCGTCGGCGACGGAGGCGGAGCGGGGATGCATCCGCGGAAACGCCGCGACGCCGACGCAGAAGTCGCCCGACGACTTGACCAGCCGCACCAATTCCTCGGCGTAGCGCAGGCCCTGCGGATGGGGCACCCAATCGGCGTTCACATCGCCCGGTGGGTCGCCGCGCAAGGCCAGCATGTTGCGCACGCCGGCGTCCGCGTACTGGCCGACCACCCGGCGCAGCTCGGAAATGGACTGGTTCACCGCGGTGAGATGCCCCACGGGGGTGAGCGTGGTCTCCGTCGCGATCCGCTCCGTGATGCGCACCGTGGTGTCGCGGGTGGACCCTCCGGCGCCATACGTGACGGACACGAAAGTCGGCCGCAACTGCTCTAGTTCGCGCAGCGCTTGGAACAACGACCGCTCTCCCACCGGGGTTTTCGGTGGGAAGAACTCGAAGGAGAACGAGTGGCCGCCCTTGGCCAGCAGCTCTTTGATCGTGCTCGCGCGATCGCTCAACACCGACGCGCGACCCAATGACATGCCCTCAGGGTACCGGTAGCGCGGTTCGCAATCGGTTGGCGAATTCCGAAGCCGCCGCTCCAGGATCAGCCGCGTCGGTGATGGCCCGGACGACGACCACACGGCGGGCGCCGGCCCGAATCACTTGGTCGAGGTTCGTCAAGTCGATGCCACCGATGGCGAACCACGGCCGATCGGTCGGCAACGCCGCGGCGTGCCGCAGGAGGTCGAGGCCGGGCGCCGGTCGACCGGGTTTGGTCGGTGTCGGCCAGCAGGGACCGACGCAGAAGTAGTCGACGCCTTCCTCGACGGCCGCGGCGTCGACTTGCGCGACGTCGTGCGTGGACCGCCCGATCAACACATCGTCGTCGACGATCGCGCGCGCGACGGGA
>DASVDW010000055.1:0-4363 GCA_036380925.1 Acidothermaceae bacterium | reverse complement strand
CTCGGCGTTGCGGTCAGCAATGACGACGGCAACACCTGGCGCAAGAATTCTGTGGCGATCCCCACCGCCGGCGACGACCGGCAGTGGTTCGCGGCCGACAACGGTCCAACCGCGGCGGCCGACGACAACACCGTCTTCCTGGTCTACCGCCAGGTGGCGACCGGTTCGTACATCTACTCCACGCCGGGCTCGACCGGTGCGGCCGACCCGGTGGGCGGCGTCGTCTACCAGAACGCGTCGGCCGACGCGGTCAACGCCGTGTCGACCGGTTCGCCGTGCGGGCAGATGCGGTTCGACCCGGTCAACCGCAACCTGTACTACCCCTGTGGCGCCGGCGACCACATCCTGCTGACGGTCGGCCACGTGGCGCCGGGCCAGCGCACCGGGATCAGCTTCCACAACGTGACCACGCCCGCCTCCCCGGGCGGTGTGGTCGGCGACATCTTCCCTGCGGTCGCCATCGACCGTGCCGGCAATGTGTACGCGGTCTGGATCGACGAGACGACGCACGACGTCTACTACGCCTACTCGACCGATGAGGGCGACTCGTGGAGCGACGTCCGCCAGGTCAACGGCAACGACGCCAACTCGAACGTCTTCCCGTGGGCGGTGGCCGGCAACGACGGCACGCTGGCGGTGGCCTGGTACGGCAGCCCGTCGCACCTCGACAGCGACAACATGCCGTCCTGGTACAACAACCGCGTCGCGGCCAGCCAGTACAAGTGGTACGGCTACGTCTCGCTCATCACCAACGCCGCAAGTGCGAGCCCCTCGTATGCACAGCAGCGCTTCACCGAGAAGCCGATGCACTACGGCCAGATCTGCAACGGCGGCATCGGCTGCACGACCTCGGACGGTGACCGCACCATGGCCGACTTCTTCGCGGTCAACTTCGATCGCGACGGCTCGATGCGGTTCGTCTACGACGACACGACCAGCCAGCACCACGGCGCTCACCTGTTCGAGGTGCGCCAGGTCGCAGGACCGAGCGGCGCCGGCACGACGATCTCGAAGGCGCGGCCGGCCAATCCGGTGAACGACCCGACCGGCGACGCGCAATCGCCGCACTACGCGCCGGGTGGCGCTGGCGCCAACCTGCGCCAGTACGACTTCACCAAGCTGGCGGTCAGCCAACCGAACGCCGCTACGTTGCGCTTCAAGATGACGGTCGCCAGCCTTGCATCGCTGCTCCCACCGCCGGGCAAGACCGGCGGAGTGTGGCTGACCCGCTTCCAGGCGCTCTCCGTCGGCGATGGTGGCGAGGAGGCGTACCGGCTGTTCTACGTCGGCGCCGAATCCACCGGCGGCGGTGCGCCGACCTTCTTCGCCGGCAGCGGCACGTCTGCGCAGGGCGACGTCCCCGGCAACGGCTGCGTCACCACAACGGCGGAGAACTGCAAGATCGTCGAGTACCCGCGTGAGATAACGGCCAACGGCTCGATCGCGGGCAACACGATCACCATCGACGTGCCGCTCGACGGCGGATTCGGGGCGAATCGGCCGATTCTGGGCGACACCCTGTACAACGTGACGGCGCTGAGTGCCGGTCGCAGCAACGACACTGACCTGTATGCCGATGTCGACGCCACGCGCTCGTTCGACGTCAAGCTGGGCGTCGAACAGCCGCCGGTCAGCGACAGCCCGTGCAAGATCAACGGTGGCGGGCAGATCCCCGGCACGGCCGGAGCCGCGACGTTCTCGCTGAGCATTCAGCCCGGTGAGACCGGCAAGGTGGACTTCCGCGACGGTTCGGCAGCCAGGTTCCACTCGACGCGGGTGACCGCGGTGACGTGTGATCCGGCGGCCGGCACGGCGAAGATCGAGGGCACCGGCGTCGACAAGAAGGCGCAGGTGACGTTCACCGTGACCCTGACCGATGGGGGCAGCACCGATCGCTTCGCGATCTCGCTCAGCGATGGCTACAGCGCCGCGGGTCAGGTGTCCAAGGGCGACGTCAAGGTCCGGTGACCAGCTGGCGAACCAGCACGGCGCTCGCCGCGGTGCTCCTTCTGTCGGCCTGCGCCGGCGGCAACCCGGGGGCCACGACGGACGCGTCCGTCGTGGTGGTCCCGTCGCTGCCCGCCTGCGTGCCGGCAGCCGAACGGGCACAGCTGCCGGCCAACCTCGACGGCGTGCTGCCGCTCCCCGTGGGAACGGTGATCACCTCGGCGAAGCTCACCGGGCAGGGTCCCCTTCAGATCGCCGGCTATGTGCCGGCCTCTCTGCGGGAGGCATCGGACTTCTTCCGCGAGGAGCTGCCCAAGGCGGGCTTCGAGCTCGGCGAGGGCGACGCCGAGAACGACGAGGCGGAGCAGGCGTTCAGCGGTCACGGCCTGGACGGACAATGGAAGGTGCACAGCATCCTCGACTGCCCGGATGCGGTGAGCCTGACGATCGCGCTCAACGGAGAGCCGCAGTAAGCCGAGGGGTAGTGGTCGGCAGGCCGAGCCGGCGCCATTCGGGCGCAAAGGAAGGGGCTCGCCACCGACGAGCCCCTTCCCCGTGCGTGTGCGCCTGCCGAGGGGTTACTTCAGGTCGAAGCTCGCCACCGTGAACGTGGTGCTTCCGATCGTCGCGTAGACGGTGTACGTTCCCGCGCCCGGCAGTGAGCCGATCGCCAGGTTGTACATGTACTTGCAGTCGACGATCCGGTACAGCGAGTTGTTGTCGGCGGGCTGGATGGATGTCGCGTCGTTGACGGCGCCGGACGGTGTGCCATCGACCTTGCTGATCGAGAAGGCCGCCGGAGCGGTGGGGCATACCGCTGTCCCGGCGGAGGCGCCGGGAACAGTAAAGGTGATGCCGTTGAAGGTCGCGCTCGTCAGGTCGATGACCTGGTCGCCGCCCCAGCCCGAGTCGATGATGAGCGCCGCCCAGTTGATCGTCGCGTTCGCGTAGGCCGAATCGGCCAACACGGCGCTCCAGTCGACGTACTGCCCGATCGCGCCATCCCGGTCGGTGTTCCCACCGATGGTCAGGATGTTCGTGCCGCTCTTGCTATTGGCGCCGGTGCACGAGGTCACGCCGTTCGGCTGGTAGAAGTAGACGAAGACATCGCCTGCTGTGGTGTTGAGCTGCCAGCGCAGCGACCCGCCGCGGCAATCGCCGGTGGTGAAGGCGTAGACCGCGGAAAGGCTCGTGACCTGGCTGACCGTCATGGGCGTCGATGGCGTGTAGACCACGTTCGACCACCCCGGGCCGTCGGATGCATGCTCGTACGACGCGAAGATGAACGGTCCGGTGCCCTGGGTGAGGGCGAACTTCACCGGGATGACGCCGCTGGCCTTCGCCTTGAAGTTGCTGCTTCCGTCGGCGTTCAGCGGCTGCTGGACGCTGGCACTGAAGCTCGCCGCGCCCTGGCCGGGATTCGCTTCCCAGCCACCGCCGTAGTTCGTATAGGCCGATGCGCCTCCGGCGACCATCAGACACAGACTTGCTGCCGTGAGCACGGCGAGGACTTTCCGCATCGAACATTCTCCTGAAACCAGACTTCTCCCGGGGACGGGAGGAGGCCCCCTGTAGTTCGGTTGCGCCCAGGCAGGCTGTGTGAGGTTAGGTGCTGTCGCCGCGTCGCGAATCAGTACAAGTACTGATTCGGATACTTGTCTTTCGATCCGTACCAACGGGGAGATCGGCCGCACCGCACGCGTTACTCCTGCTGGTGAATGGATCGCTGCACAGCGCCAGCGTGCGATTGTGAGGAGGCGCCGGAAACCTCGGGCGTTCCCCAGCCCGCGCGGTCAGACCTCGAACACGGACCAGCAGAGCTCGTTGCGAAGGCGCTCATCATCGACGACGAGCTCGCGAATGGACCCGGGCAACTGCTCACGCTGCCAGCGACATTCGAGCCGCCCACCTTCCTTGCCATCGTCCCCCGCCGCAGCACGCACGGCCTTGATGGCGTACGCGGCAGCTCCCAGCTCATGCGCCGCGACGTGCGCCACGGCGGCAGCCTGTGCCGCGGCGTGGGCGGCGAACCGCGGGGCGCCGCGCAGGTCCCTGGCGGCGCCATTGGCGTGCCCCGCCGCCGTGCGAGCCTCGGTCATGGTCACCTCGCCGCGCGCCCAGCCGCGGGCGAGCTCGATGGCGCGCCGCGGACGGTCGTCGTCGGGGCGAACCGCTTCGAAGAGATGCAGCACGTGCTCGGCGCAGTCGGCGGCCCAGATCGCGAGCGCATGGTGATCGGCATCCGAGAGCGTTCCGCCGCGTCGCACGGTGACGAGCCGGGGGTCGCGGACCTTGCTGAGGATCACCGCTCGGCCTTGAACGCCGCCCCTGCCGCGCGCCGGCGGTCGTGCTGCGACAGCAGGCGCTTGCGCAGCCGGATGGCGGAGGGCGTCACCTCGACCAGCTCGTCGGCCGC
>DASVDW010000054.1:0-33236 GCA_036380925.1 Acidothermaceae bacterium | reverse complement strand
CGAGGCCTACGCCGACCACTTCATCAAGGTCCACCTGGAGGGCATCGGCGGCGGCAAGACCTACGCCCAGCTGTCGGCGCAGGCCAACGCCAACCCGACCGACACCAAGCTGGCCGCCACGGTCAACACCATGTTCAAGGGTGAGACCCTGCGCGGGCTGCTGCTCAACGCCTTCGCGTTTTGGAAGATGGGCCAGATCGCGCTGATCGCCGCGATCGCGTCCTTCGCCGGAGCCGGCCTCCTGCTGATCTTGTCGGTCCTCGGCTTCTGGCACCTCCGCCGCACCGACCCCGCCGCCGAACTTCTCCCCAAGCTCGGTGCGCGCACCCCGGCTCCCGTCGAACCGTAAAGCGGCGACGCGCACTGGGAAGAGGGCTCCTGCGAACACGCAGGAGCCCTCTGCGTTGTCTCGCCCGATCTGGGCGTGGCGCACGCGGAGCCGTGCGGCCCGCCCGTTTGGGACATTCGACCCTGATCCGCGCCCACACCGGCGCCTAACGTGACGCGCGGACGAACCATTCGGAGGTCATCATGGTCGACGGGCTCGACACCTTGCTCGGTGACGCGACCGCCACAATCGACGGCAACGAGGCCGCCGCCCGCATCGCGCACGTGCTGTCGGAGATAGTGGTGCTCTACCCCATCACACCGGCGTCGCCGATGGGTGAGCTCGTCGACGAATGGAGCGGCGAAGGCCGGCCGAACCTGTGGGGCGGCGTTCCCGACGTCGTCGAGATGCAGTCCGAGGCCGGCGCGGCTGGGGCGTTGCACGGCGCCGCGATGAAGGGCGCCCTCGCCACCACGTTCACCGCGTCGCAAGGACTCTTGCTGATGCTTCCCAACATGTACAAGATGGCCGGCGAGCTGACGCCCGCGGTGATTCACGTGGCCGCGCGCGCGGTGGCGACGCACGCGCTGTCCATCTTCGGCGATCACAGCGACGTCATGGCGGCTCGGTCGACCGGCTGGCCCATGCTCGCGGCCAGTTCCGTGCAGGAGGCGCACGACTTCGCGCTCGTCGCCCACGCGGCGACGCTGCGCAGCCGGCTGCCCTTCCTGCACTTCTTCGATGGCTTCCGCACGTCGCACGAAATCGACAAAATCAACCTGCTGTCGACCGTTGACGTGCGCGCGCTCGTCCGCGAGCAAGACATCCTGGCGCATCGCGCCCGTGCGCTGTCGCCCGACCACCCGACACTTCGCGGCTCGGCGCAAAACCCCGACGTGTTCTTCCAGGGCCGGGAGGCGGCCAACCGCTTCTACGCGGCCGTGCCGCGCGTCGTCCAAGAGGTGATGGACGAGCTGAGCGCCCGGACTGGGCGCGCGTACCACCTCGCTGACTACGAGGGCGCCGCTGACGCGGATCGCGTCATCGTGCTCATGGGATCCGGCGTTGGCGCCGTCCAAGAGACCGTCGACGAGCTCAATCGCCGGGGGGAGCGGGTCGGCCTGCTGAAGCTACGGCTGTTCCGGCCCTTCCCGGCTGACGACGTCGTGTCGCTGCTGCCCGACACGGTTCGGCGAGTCGCGGTGCTCGACCGCACCAAAGAGCCTGGGGCGGTTGGGGATCCGTTGTACCTCGACGTCGTCAGCGCGTTGTACGGGGCCGGACGACGTGACGTCGACGTCGTCGCCGGCCGGTATGGCCTCGGCAGCAAGGAGTTCACCCCATCGATGGTGAAGTCGGTGTTCGACGAGCTGGCGGCCGCGAGCCCGCGTCGCCAGCTGACCGTCGGAATCGCGGACGACGTCACGGGCAGCAGCGTCAGCCCCGACGTCTCCTTCCGCGCCGCCACTCGCGCTGTCTCGGCGGTGTTCTTCGGCCTGGGCAGCGACGGCACCGTCGGCGCCAACAAGGCGACCATCAAGCTCATCGGTGAGCTCACCGACCTCTACGCGCAGGGTTATTTCGTCTACGACTCCCGCAAGTCCGGGTCCGTCACCGTGTCGCACCTGCGCTTCGGGCCCGACCCGATCCGATCCACCTACCTCGTCGACCGGGCAGATTTCGTCGCCTGCCACCAGTTCAACCTGCTGCGGACGGAGGACGTGCTCAGCGTGGCGCGGCAGGGGGCCACCTTCTTGCTGAACACGCCGTACCCCGCCGACGAGGTCTGGGATCGGCTGCCGGCCGCCGTGCAGCGGCAAATCCTCGACAAGCGTCTCGACGTCTGGGTCATTAACGCCGGCAAGGTTGCGCGCGCCGCCGGGATGGGCAACCGGATCAACACCGTGATGCAGCCCTGCTTCTTCGCCCTTTCGAACGTGATCCCTCGCGAGCAGGCGCTGGAAGCCCTGAAGGAGAGCATCGTGCACCGGTATGCCAAGCGCGGACCTGTCGTGGTTCAGCGCAACCTCGACGCGGTGTCACGAGCGCTCGACGAGCTGGTGCACCTCGATGTCCCGTTGGACGCGCGGGTCGCGCCCGACGGCGCCGTGCGCCCTATCGACCGGGCGCCCGAACTGACCCGCGATCTGGTGCTCGGGCGCGGCAACGAGTTGCCGGTGAGCCAGCTGCCGGTCGACGGCGTCTTCGCCACCGGCACGGCGCAATGGGAGAAGCGCGCGATCGGCACAGAGCTGCCGATCTGGGACCCATCGCTTTGCATCGACTGCGGCAAGTGCGCGATCGTCTGCCCGCACGCCGCCGTCAGGATGAAGGCGTTTGACCCGTCGGCGCTCGACGGCGCGCCCGAGGGTTTCAAATCCAAGGACTGCATGGGCCGAGACCTGCCCGGCATGAAACTCACCGTCCAGGTGTCGCCGGACGACTGCACCGGATGCGGGTTGTGCGTCGAGATTTGCCCGGCGCACAGCAAGGAGGCCGTGAAACACAAGTCGCTCAACCTCGAGGACGCGCTCGAGCACCGCGACGAGGAACGGCCGAACTGGGAGTTCTTCTCGGCGATCCCCGAGTTCGACCGCACCGCCGCCCGACTCGACACCGTCAAGGGATCGCAGCTGCTTCAACCGCTTTTCGAGTTCTCCGGCGCGTGCGCTGGATGCGGCGAGACCCCCTACCTGAAGCTGCTGAGCCAGCTGTTCGGCGATCGGATGGTGGTGGCTAACGCGACCGGCTGCTCGTCGATCTACGGCGGCAACCTGCCGACAACGCCGTGGGCGCGCAACAGCGACGGACGCGGTCCGGCATGGGCGAACTCGCTGTTCGAGGACAACGCCGAATTCGGCCTGGGCCTGCGGCTCGCGTACGAACGGCAGGTCGGCGACGCTCAGCGATTGCTCGACGAGCTGCGCGACGTCGTCGGCGACGACCTCGCGACGTCGATCCTGGAAGCCGACCAATCGACGGAAGCCGGCATCGGCGACCAGCGCCGCCGGGTCGCCCGGCTGAAGGCCGCGTTGCACGACATCGAGGCGGCCGACCACGACCAGACCGCCGCGCGATTGCTGAGCCTGGCCGATGAGCTGGTCTCCAAGAGTTTCTGGATCGTCGGAGGTGACGGCTGGGCCTACGACATCGGCTTCGGCGGCCTTGACCATGTGCTCGGAAGCGGCCGCGACGTGAACGTCTTGGTGCTCGACACCGAGGTGTACTCGAACACCGGCGGGCAAGCATCGAAGTCGACACCGCGGGCCGCCGTGGCGAAGTTCGCGTCGTCCGGGAAATCAACGGCGAAAAAGGACCTCGGCGCGTTCGCCCGCTCGTACGGCAACGTCTACGTCGCGCAAATCGCGCTGGGCGCGAACGAGATGCAGACCGTCCGCGCGCTGCGCGAGGCCGCGGCGTGGCCAGGGCCGTCCCTGGTCATCGCGTACAGCACCTGCATAGCGCACGGCATCGAGATGTCAACGTCGATGAGCCATCAGAAGGACGCCGTCAGCGCGGGCTATTGGCCGCTGTATCGCTACCACCCAAGCCCTGAGCCAGGCGCGCATCCGTTCCAGCTCGACTCGAAGGCCCCAAGCAAACCGCTGGACGACTTCGTCGCGGCGGAAACCCGCTTCGCCATCCTGCAACGCAGCGATCCGGAAAGGGCCGCGCGTCTGCTTGCCCTCGCCCAATCCGACGTGGACGAGCGTTGGCGTTACTACCAAGGGCTCGCGGAAGTGGCGCGCGTGTTGCCGCATGACAAAGAGCCGACGCCGGTCGCGACGAACGCGGAGGAGGAGTCGGAATGATCGACTTGCGCTGTCACTACTTGGGCCTCATGCTGCGCTCACCCATCGTCGCGTCGGCCAGCCCGCTCACCGCGCGGCTGGCCACCCTGCAAGCGCTGGACGACGCCGGGGTGGGCGCGGTGGTGCTGCCCTCGCTGTTCGAGGAAGAGGTCGAATCCGACGCGATGGCGTTGAGCGGCCGCCTCGACGCGCTGACGGACTCATCCGCCGAGGCGGCGGACTATCTGCCCGCGGCCGACCGGTCGTTCGCCGGTCCCATGTCGCATGTGCGGTTGGTCGGCGCGGCGAAAAGCGCGCTCGACATCCCCGTCATCGCGAGCCTCAACGGCGCCACGGACGGCGGCTGGGTGCGCTACGCCACCATGCTCGCCGACGCCGGCGCCGACGCGATCGAGCTGAATCTGTACGCCGTCCAAGCCAACGCCATGAAGGCGTCGGCGGAGGTGGAGGCCGAATACCTCCACCTCGTGGAGCACGTGCGGTGGGCGGTCGGCGTCCCGCTGTCGGTCAAGCTCAGCCCCTACCTGTCGTCCACCGCGAACTTCGTGCGGCAACTGCGCGACGCCGGAGTTGACGGCGTCGTGCTGTTCAACCGGTTCGTGCAGCCGGACATCGACGTCGAGACGTTCGACGTCGTGTCAGGTGTCGAACTGTCGCATCACGCGGAAATGCGCTTGCCGCTGCGCTGGATCGGATTGCTCCGGCCGGCCTTCCCCGACCTGTCGCTCGCCTTGACCTCCGGCGCCCGGTCCGGCGTGGACGTCGTGAAGGCTGTCTTGGCCGGTGCGGACGTCGTGATGGTGGCTTCGGAACTGCTTCGGCGCGGGCTGCTTCGCGCTCGTGAGATCGAGGCTGAGCTCAAGGCGTGGATGGCCGCACACGAGTATTCGGCGGTCGCCCAGATGCGGGGTAGCGTGGCGAGCAACGCGGCTCGCGACCCGCGCCATTACGAGCGCACGCAGTACATCCACAATCTGCTGGTTCACGGGGGAGTCGTCGCGCGTTAGGTCAGGGCGAAGGTCCCAGCCGCCGGGGCCGATTGCCTTAGGTGAGGCTTACCTCGCCTGCCGGATCATCGGGGTATGAGGAGATCGCCGAACGGTCGGCAGAGTCTCGCTGACATTTCGCAGCAGCGATGGGCAATTCTCGGCGACCCCACGCTCAGCGCACGGCACACGCGACGGCTCGCCGAGCTCGGCGTACGTGCTGGAGCGCCGGTGTTCGTGCTCCTCAAGACCGTCGGCGGCGGCCGCGTCATCGCCCTTCAGCACGGCCGGGTCGCTCTTGACCACGCGACCTGCCGTCGCATTCCGGTGCACGCCGTGACGCCGCAATGACCTCGCAGGCGGCCGCCGCGAGTTGTCATGGGGTCGCGCCGAGCATCGATCGGGATCGCTCGAAACCGACGATCGCGCTCGTCGGGCCGCCGAACGTCGGCAAGACCACGTTGTTCAACGCGCTCAGCGGATCTCGTGCCACCGCCGGCAACTGGCCGGGCACGACCATCGACGTCGCGCATGCTCGTTGGCGCACCGGCGCGCAAACCGCCGAGATCATCGACCTTCCTGGCGCGTTCAGTCTGGACCCCGTCTCGCCCGACGAAGAGCTCACCCGTTCGCTACTCGTCGACGTGCCGGTCGACGAGCGACCGGCCGCGGTGGTCCTTGTCGTCGCCGCGACACGGCTGTCAACCGGGCTCTACCTTTTCGCGCAACTGCGCGAACATGGCCTGCCACTTGTGATCGCACTGACCATGTCGGACGTCGCGCGGCGCCGCGGTGCGCTCATCGACCTCGGCCCGCTGGCCGAGTCGCTCGGGGTCGAGGTCGTCGCGGTGAATCCCCGCGCCGGGACCGGCGTGGACGCGCTCGCGGCCGCGACCGGCCGATTGCTCGACGCCCCATCGTCGGCGCGCAAAGCCCTCGCCGCACCGGGTTCGGACCCCGATGAGCGGTTTCAATGGGCCGCCGACGTCGTCGAGGCTACGGTGTCACAGGCCGACGAGTCCCGACCCTCGACGACGGATCTCGTTGATCGATGGGTGATGTCGCCCGTTGTCGGGCCGCTGCTCTTCCTGGGAGCGATGTGGTCTGTGTTCCAAGCCACCACGAAGCTAGCGGCGCCGTTGCAGGAGTTGACGGGCTCACTCGTCTCCGGGCCACTCGCGCGCGCGATGCATGCGCTGCTCAACGCCGTTGGGCTGGGTCACGGCTGGTTTGAGCGCTTCGTGATCGACGGCTTGATCGGCGGGATTGGTCTGCTCTTGACGTTCGTGCCGCTGATGGCGCTCATGTTCGCGCTGCTTGCGATGCTCGAAGACTCCGGATACCTCGCGCGCGCCGCTGTCGTCGCCGACCGCGCGATGCGAGCGATCGGCCTTCCTGGACAGGCGTTCCTGCCTCTCGTGATCGGATTCGGGTGCAACGTGCCAGCGATCAGCGCCACCCGCGTGCTCGCCGACGCAAGGCATCGCGCGATGACGGCGTTGCTCGTGCCGTTCACCTCATGCAGCGCTCGGCTGACGGTCTACGTGCTGGTGGCCTCGATGTTCTTCCCAGCGAGCGTCGGCAACGCCGTCTTCACCATGTACGTCGCTTCCGTCGCGTTGGTCATCGCAATCGGGTTCGCGCTGCGTCGCACGTTGTGGCGGGCCTTGGGGGAGGAGCCGATGATGCTCGACCTTCCTCCCTACCAAGTGCCACATCTTCGGCTGATCGCGGACGCGGCCTGGGCGCGGCTACGCGGATTCCTGCGCACCGCGGGCGGTGTGATCGTCGTCGCCGTTGCGGCGGTGTGGTTCTTACAAGCGGTGCCCGTCCATGGCGGCCACGACTTCGGCAGTGTCCCGGTGCGGGAAAGCGCGTACGCGGCCGCGGCCGGCGCGGTGGCGCCGGTGTTCGGTCCGGCTGGCTTCGGCGACTGGCACGCGACGGGAGCGCTCACCGCTGGCTTCGTCGCCAAGGAGGCGGTGGTCTCGTCGTGGGCCCAGACGTACGCCACGCAGCGACCGACCGATCCGCACACGCCCGGATCCTTGGCCAAGGTCGTGCGCGCGGACTTTCATCGCTCCTCGGGCGGCCACCAAAGTCCGGCGGCGTGGGCGTTCTTGGTGTTCGTGCTTGCTTACACACCGTGCGCCGCGACTCTCGCGGCCCAGCGGCGCGAAATCGGCTGGCGGCTGGCGGCGTTCGGCCTCGCAGTGCAACTGGTGACCGCGTGGACGCTGGCCGTCGCGGTTTTTCAGGTCGGCCGGTGGTTCGCGTGAGGGCGCGATCCACCGGTCCCTTGGCGGAGGTGTTGGCTGCGGTCGCGTCCGGAGCCAACACGCGCGTCGAGGTGCGACGCAGGGTCGACTACCCGGACGACGTGGTCGACGCCGCGCTCGACCATCTGATTCGCACCGGCCGGGTCGTGGACCAGCCGTTGACGGTCGGCTGCGTCAGCAGTGACTGCGGCGGATGTCCGATCGCGACGAGGTGCGGTCAGTCGCTGCCGGTCTCGACCGCAACCTGCCAACTTTGAGCCAGCTCGGCCGCGACCGACGCGGCGCGCGCGAAGGCAACGCCGTCACCGCCGTTCCGGGCGGCGGCGAACCCCACCAGGAATGTCGTCAGCGGCGCCGCGGGACGCGCGACCTCATGCGCGGCGACCTTCGCCAGGTCGAGGATGCCTTCGCGGTCGATGTCATCGGGGTGCAGCTGCAACGCCTCACACAGCGAGCGAATCCAGCGGTCGAGGGAGTCGGTCATCTCAACACCTCAGCAATCGGGCGCCAACACACACTTTCGACGGTACCGAGAAGCGCCTGCCCAACACTCAGGACTGAAGGCCCGCGCTCGACGTCCATTCGGCCTTAACCGTCGTGGCGACGAAGGCCCACCCTGCCAGCGGCAGTTGAAGGCATGGGCCGCAGATGGGGCGCCGACGGTCCCAACCGAGAGGAACGTCACCGTGGTCGAACTTCGTCGCCGACAGTTTCTTGGCGGGATGGCAATCGGCGCTGGGGCGCTGGCCGCCGGGCCGCGCCTTCGATTCTTGCTCGAGTCGGAGCCCGCCGGCGACGTGGCCGCGGCCGCGACGACCGCGGCGAAGAGGCAGGTTTTTCGAACCGGGCACTCAAACAACTGCGACGGCGCGTGCGGTCACTTGATCGAGGTGGAGAACGGCCACCCCGTCATGGTCAAAGCGGCGCCGTGGGAGGACACCGCGATCTCCGGCGCGCTCGCGCAGAAGTTCAACCCACGCATCTGTTTGCGTGGACTCAGCCAGATTCAAAACACCTACAGCCCTGATCGCGTCAAGTATCCGTATCGGCGCGTTGGGGAGCGCGGGTCAGGGAAATGGGAACGCATCAGTTGGGAAGAGGCGGCGTCCACGATCGCGCAAAAGTTCGGCGAGATTCAGGCCAAGTACGGCAAGCCCTCGGTGTGGATCGCGCCGTACACCGGCTCCCTCGCGCTGCTCGAGGGCGTGGTCGGCGTCGGATTCCGGCTGGCCAGTGTGATCGGGGCGTCCGCCGGCGACTTCGAGGGGGATAACGAGGGAGACTCCGCCACGCCGGCGGGCTGGAACTACGTGCTCGTCGACCCAACGAACCCGGACAACGGCGGCGGGTTATTCGACGGTCATGAGGGGACCGACTTCCTCAACTCCAAGCTCATCGTGCTGTGGGCGAACAATGTCGCCGAAACCTCGATCCCGGACTGGCGCACCATCATGGACGCCAAGTCGAAAGGGGCGAAGCTCGTCGTCGTCGACCCGCGGTTCACACCCACGTCAGCCGCGGCAGACCTCTGGCTTCCGGCACGACCAGGATCCGACACCGCTCTCATCGACGGCGTCATCAACTACCTGATCACGCACAAGGCCTACGACGAGTCGTACCTGCGGGCCTACACCGTCGCGCCGTACCTCGTGCATCCCCAAACGAAGAAGCTGCTGCGGACCACCGACATCGGGCTGGCGGGCAAGGACGACTACGTGCTCGTCGACTCCAGCGGTCAGCCGCGGGCGGCCGGCGCCGCGGACCCGAAATCAGTCCAGCTGCTCGGCACGTTCGACGTCGGCGGCCTGTCCGCGCCCACCGCGTTGCAGGTGCTCGCCGACGCCATGGCGAAGTACACCCCGGAGCACACGGCGGAGATCACGGACCTCACGGCACAACAGGTGACCACCCTCGCGGCGCTGTTCGCCACCAATCATCCGGTCGGGATCCGGGCCGGATTCGGCCTCTCGCACTGGTACCACGGCGACCTCACCATGCAGGCGCTGCTCACCTTGCAGGCCTTGGGCGGAAACATCGGAGTCCACGGCGGCGGGGTCACGACGTTCGCCGGCGGCCTCACGACGACCGCCTTCGACCTCCCGGGCTGGTGGGCTCCCGAAGGGACGACGTCCTTCACGGTTCTCGAGCCGATGGAGGCATGCGACGCCATGCTGGAGAACAAGCCCTACCCCGTAAGGGCGGCTTGGTTCATGGTCGACAACTACGCGCAGCAGATGTCCGACCGGAACAAGGTCGTGAAGGCGCTGAAGTCACTCGACTTCCTGGTCGTCTCCGATTACGTGATGTCGGCGACGGCGGATCTGGCAGACATCGTGCTACCGGCGTGCACCTATCTGGAGAAGACCGACCTGCTCTCCAGCAACAACTTCTACCTCCAGTACATGCCTAAGGTCATCAGCCCGCTGTGGGAGTCGAAGTCCGACCTCGACGCGGTGACGCTTGTCGCGCAAGAAATGGGCTTCGGCAAGTACTTCGACAAGACCGCCGACGACTACCTGAAAGACATCCTGCACATCGGCGACCCTGACGCCGACAGCAACGTCGCGGGATTGACTTGGTCGCAGCTGACCAGCGGCGCCCCTCACCTGAACACGCCGACGATCCCCTACGTTCCGTTCTTCGACAAGTCATTCCCGACAAAGACCGGCAAGATTGAGTTCTATGTCGAGATGCTGGTGCCGTTCGACCAGGCGGTCTGCGACCACAAAGAACCCATTGAGGCGTCTCCCTCGAACCCGCTGTTCGGGAAGTATCCGCTGGTCTTCTTGAGCACCCACACCAGATTCCGAACGCACTCGCAGTACAGCAACCTGCCGTGGCTCAAGGAAATCAACAACGGCGGCCAGGGCTTCCTTGAGATCAACCCGGCGGACGCGCGCGCCCGGGGCGTCAAGGACGGCGACGTCGTCCGGGTGTACAACGACCGGGGCGCGATGAAGGTCTACGCGCGGCTCACCGAAGGAATCAAGCCCGGGGTGGTCAACTGCTACCAAGGCGGCTGGGACACCGTGAAGGTCAAGCATTACATCGAGGGCCATCCGAACAACCTCACGCACCAGATCGCCAATCCCACGCAGGCGGTGGTCCCCAATTTCCGTTCGAACGCCGCCTACTTCGACTGCCTGGTGCAAGTCGAGCGAGCGAAGGGCTGAGTCGTCATGGCTGACCAAAAGCGTTGGGGGATGGTCATTGACCAGAGCCGGTGCATCGGCTGCTGGACCTGCGCAGTGGCCTGCAAGGAGATCAACAACCAGCCGCTGGGCTACTGGTGGAACCGCGTGCTCACAGCTCCACCAGCGTCGAGCGCAAAGGCGCCGGCGAGTGAGAACGTCGACGTGCCGGCGGGGGAGTTCCCGAATGTCTCGCTTGCCTACCAGCCCACCGCATGCCAGCACTGCCAGGACGCCCCCTGCGTGAAGGTGTGCCCGGTCGGTGCGACCTTCCGCCGCGACGACGGCGTGGTGCTCATCGACTACGAGCGCTGCATCGGTTGCCGCTACTGCGTCGCGGCTTGTCCCTACGGCGTGCGGGTGTTCAACTGGGGCGACGCCCAACACGCCGACGATTTCACGGTCGGGTACGGGGAGGACTACCGATCGGACGGTCGTCTGGTCTTCACACCCGAGCGACCACGCGGCGTCGTTGAGAAGTGCACGATGTGCGCGGAGTTGCTCGACGCCGGCCAAGAGCCGTTCTGCGTGGAGCAATGCCCGGCGGGGGCGCGTGTGTTCGGCGACCTCAACGACCCCAACAGCGAGGTCAGCAAGCTGGTGAACGAGGAAGGCGCCAAGCGGCTCCTCGACGAGCTCGGCACAAAGCCCGACGTCTTCTACGAGACCGCCGCGCGTCGCGACCTAGGCGACGGGTCCACCCAAAGCGGAAGTGGTGCATGATGGCGACCGCACACGCGAGCCACGCAATCCGGTCCAGGCTCAACCGGCGCGGACTCCAGGCTTGGTCGGGTCTTCTCGGCCTGCTCGTCGCGCTTGGGTTCGGGACTTGGATCTACCAACTCACCCAAGGCCTTCGGGTCACGGGGATGCGAGACGTCGTCTCGTGGGGCGCCTACATCGTCACGTTCGCGTTCTTCGTCGGCCTGTCGGCCGGCGGGCTCATCGTGGCGTCGGCCGCCGAAGTGTTCGGCGTCCGATCGCTGAAACCGCTCTCGAAGCTCGGCGTGTTGACAGCGTTGGCGTCCGTCACGTGCGCCGGACTGATGATCATCCCGGACCTCGGCCGTCCTGATCGCATTTTGAATCTGGTCGCGCATCCGCACTGGGCTTCGCCGCTGATCTGGGACGTCGGCATCATCGCGGCCTACTTCGTGTTCGCCGCGGTCGACCTCACCGTGCTGCATCGGCGCGAGAAGTCCCCGACCGGTCTGGCGAAAACCGTCCGCGTGCTCGCCTACATCGGTCTGCCGACGGCGGTTCTGCTGCACTCGATCACGGCCTGGATCTTCGGACTGCAGATCGCCCGAACGTGGTGGAACACAGCGCTGATGGCACCGCTGTTCGTGACGTCGGCGATCCTGTCCGGCACCGCCTTGGTGGCGGTCGTCGCAGTCGCCGCGCAGTGGTTCGCCCACGTCCGGGTACCGGAACAGACCTGGCGGGTCGTGACCAATCTGCTCGTGGTGAGCCTGTGCGTCGACCTGTTCCTCGTCGCGTGCGACTACATCACGATCCTGTGGGGCAACGTCCCGCGGGAGCGGGCGGCGCTGAACCTGATCCTGCCTGGCGGCTCGTGGCAAACCGTGTTCTGGCTCGAGTGGATCGTCGGTGGTGTCGTGCCGCTCGTCCTGCTGATGACGCCCCGGTTCCGTTCCTCACGAGCGCTCGTCGCCGTGGGCGCGTTGCTCGCCATGGTCGGCGTCTACGCCTACCGCATTGAGCTTGTGGTCGGCGGCCTGGTGCGCCCGATCATGCAACTGCCGCCCGGCATCGCGAAAGGCACGTACCAAAGCGACAAGACGTCTTTCGTGTACACGGGCACCTACCACCCGACCTGGGTGGAGATCTCCATCGTCATCGGGATGTTCGCGCTGCTGGCGACGTTCATCACGATCGGGTACCGGCGGCTCAAGGTGCTCTCGCGGCCACCCGAGTCACCCCCGGCGCCCGAGGTGGCCGCGCACGTCACCGCGCCTGTGGCGCAAGAGGCGTTGACGTGACCTTCTCCCAGGTAGGAGTCACCCCTGACACCGTTCCGCTGTGGGGAACGGCGCAACTGCTGGCCGACTGGTGGTCTGACCCACTCGACTGCGCCGACAAACGGTCGTTGCAGGCGCAGGCAACGCCCGCCTGCGCGGACGAACGCGCCGACCCCGGTGGCGCCCTGGCGCTCGCGGCCGCCGGCCGGCTCGGCGTCGATCCGCAACGCCTCATCTCGCTCGCAGAGGCGGTCGACACGCCGGGCCTGGTGGAAGAACACGAGCGCCTGTTTGTCGGTCCGGGACGCACCCCGTGCCCGCCGTACGAGTCGATGTGGGACCACGACTCGCCACCCGAACGCGGCGTCATGATGGCCACGGCCGCGGGCGCGGTGCTCGCTCTCTACCACCGGGCCGGGTTGGCGATGCGACCGCGGCCGGGTGAGCTGCCGGACCATCTCGTCGTCGAGTGCGAGGCCTTGACCTGGTGCCTTGGCCGAAATCACGAGCCCACCGTCGCCCACGCCCTGCTGACGCAACACCTGACGCGGTGGGTCCCGCGGTTTTGCCAAGCGGTGCGGGCGGAAGCCAAACACCCGTACTACCAAGCCCTCGCCGATCTCACTCCCGCCTGGCTTAGCGCGCTGACCAGTCAGGTGGAAGCGCAAACAGCAAGCCGCTGATGGCGCCGTCCAGCGACCGTGTCGCAATCCTCGCTTGCGACGGGCGCGACGGCGGTCAATGGGCGGCGACCACCACGGCGGCGCACCTGCGGCGCCTCGCTCCCGATGCCGTTGTGCGGCAAGTGCGCGATCTGTGCACCGGCTCACGCGCGCTTTCGACCGCGCTGCGACAACACGCCGCGGACTTTGTCGTGGTGCTGCCCTGCAGGTCGCACCAGGGCCAACTGGGTGTCGGCGCGCTGCGCGGGCGAGCGAATGACTGGTTGACGACCGGCACGCAGGTCGTCATCGACCCGGCCGACCTGCTGGCCGCTGGCGCCGAACAGGCCGCCAAACTCGCAGCCGTCGCGGCGGCGTCTGCCGCGCTCACCGGGCCCTTGTTCGCGTCGGCCGTCAACGTCGCGGCGCCAAGAGCCCGCAGCCTCAATCGGCGCGCCGTGCTGACCGGACGGCTGCGTGCTGAGCACCACGTACCGCAGTTGAAAAGCGAACGCTGCAGTGCCAGCCCGCTGTGTCACATCTGCGTCGACAGCTGCTCGGCGTCCGCGCTCGTCATGAACGGCGGCCTACCGACGACCGACACCTCAAAGTGTGACGGCTGCGGCGCCTGTGTCCTGGCCTGCCCTGCCGACGTGCTGCAAATTGCGACGCTACCTCGCGAAATCTGGGAGCGCTTCCTGCGGCACGTGCTCGTCGCGGCCCGCGAGCTGAGCCTGCCCGTCGGCCTTTGGTGGGCTTGCGCCGACGCGGACGACTCGCCGACGCCCGACACAGGCACGGCATGGTTGCGACTGCGGGTGCCGTGCGTGCGCGCCCTCACGCCCGCCTGGGTGTTGCAGCCTTTGTCGCATGGGGCAGCGGAAGTGACGGTCACGTCATGCGACGCCGCGCGAGATTCGTGGACGCCCGACGCGCCGGTGCCCCGGCTCCTGCGCGACCTGCCCGTCGGCGTGCGCGCGACGCCGACGCCGGCTGCGCTCACGCTCCGGGAGCCAGCGGGCACCGTCGAGTCACTCGGCGATTTCCCGGCGGCGACCGCCTTCATCTCCGCTGATCCCGCTCCGCTCGGTGTGCTGTCGTGCGACGAAGACTCATGCACGGCGTGCGGCGTGTGCGTCGAACGCTGCCCGGCAAGAGCCCTGGCGGTGAGCGAATCGACGACGCGCTGGACGCTGTTGTTCAGCCACGCCAGCTGTGTCGCGTGCGGCGCGTGCGTGGCGCGTTGCCCCGAGCATGCGTTGACGCTGCGCCGCGGGATCAAACCGACGGACCTGAAAGCCGAGCGCGAGCTGACGACGACCTCGCTTCGCCGATGCGTTGGGTGCGGAACGCGACTGCCTGCCCCGGCGCTCGTCGCGCGCCTCGCCGAAGCGGGCGTCAAGTTGCCGGACGACGGCCGGTGCGCCGATTGCCGTGCGTCAGGCAGGGCGGCCAGCTGACCGGCTTAACAAATGCGGGGGAGTTGTTCGCCGACGAGCATGTCGACGATGCGCGTCGAGCCGATGCGGGTTCGCATGACGACGCGCGGCCCAGCGCCCTCGATCACTTCACCGATCACTCTTGCCTCGTGGCCCTCGCGCAGCGTGCGCATGACGGCCAGCACCCGATCGGCGGCGTCACGCGTCACCACGGCCAGCAGGCATCCCTCGTTGGCCACGTGCAGCGGATCCAGCCCGAGCATCTCGCACACGGCGCTCACCGCAGGCGGAACGGGAATCGCCGACTCCTCCAAACGAATTCGCACCTTCGAGCTTTGTGCGATCTCGTTCAACGTCGATGCGACACCGCCCCGTGTGGGGTCGCGCAACACGTGGATCTCGTCACCGGCCACCGTCGCCATTGTCGCGACCAGCCAGTGCAGCGGACGCGTGTCGGACGCGATGTCGGCCTCGAACGCGAGGCCTGCCCGCGTGCTCAAGATCGTTGTTCCGTGCGAGCCGATCGGCGCCGACACGATGACGACGTCCCCCACTTCGGCGCGCTCGGCGCTCGGGTTCAGCTGGGGTAGCCGACGCCCCAACCCGGTTGTGGTGACGAAAAGGCCGTCCGCCGCGCCTTTTCCGACGACCTTGGTGTCGCCGGTGACCACCGGCGCCCCGACGGCGGACGCTGCGGCGCCAATGGACGCGCACACCCGGCGCAGATCCGCCATCGGGAACCCCTCTTCGATCACGAACGCGACCGTGAGGGCGACCGGCAGGGAGCCCATCATCGCGAGATCGTTGACGGTCCCGTGGACGGCGAGCGTGCCGATGTCCCCGCCGGCGAAGAACAATGGGCTGACGACGAACGAGTCAGTGCTGAGCACGAGATCTTGAGACGTCACATGGACAACGGCTCCATCTTCGAGCGCGCCACCGGGGGCGGCGGGGCCGAGCGCGGGAATGATGACGTCGCGAAGCAGCTCGCTGGACAGCAAACCGCCCGAGCCGTGGCCGAGCAACACCCGCTCAGCCTCCACGTGTGGCGTGGGGCACGCCGCGCCGGCGATTCCGAGCGCCGCCGCGGCGTCGTCCGTCGTTTTCATGACACGCTCCCTGCCGTGCGGGCCGGCGCGCCGGTCTCGGCGAGGCGGCCCGCGTTGTAGAAGGCGGCGCAGGTGCCCTCACTTGAGACCATCGGCGCACCCAGCGGGGTTCGCGGTGTGCAGGCGCCGCCGTACATCGGGCACTGCGTCGGCAACCGAGTGCCCCGCAGGATCGCTCCTGCGATACACGCTGGGTTCTCCTGGGTCTCGATGTCGTCGACGCAGAACCGCAGCGCCGCGTCGAACGGCCGGAACGACGCGGATAGCTCGAGGCCGCTGCTCGGGATGCGCCCAACACCGCGCCAGGTTCGGTCGGCCACACGAAACACCGACCGCACCGCGTCTTGCGCATGCTGGTTCCCGTCGCGACGCACCGCTCGGATGTACTGGTTCTCCACCTGCGCGCGACCGCTCTCCAGTTGCTGAACCGCCATCAAGATGCCCTCAAGCAAATCGAGCGGTTCAAACCCGGTGACCACGATCGGCACCCGGTAGCGCGCCGCGATCGGCTCATACTCCCGCCAGCCCATCACCGCGCAAACGTGTCCGGCGGCGAGGAATCCGTCGATCCCGCACTCCTCGTCGTCCAGGATCGCGGTTATCGCGGGCGGCACGAGAACGTGGCTCACCAGGATGCTGAAGTTCGACAATCCCAGCTGATGGGCGCGAATGACCGCCATCGCGTTCGCTGGCGCGGTGGTCTCAAATCCGACGGCGAAGAAAACGACCTGTCGACGCGGCTCCTCGCGCGCGATGCGCACCGCCTCCATGGGGGAGTAGACGACGCGCACGTCGGCGCCGCGCGCCTTGAGTGACAGCAAGTCGCTGTGCGAGCCGGGCACCCGTAGCATGTCGCCGTAACTGGTGAAGGTCACCTCAGGCCTGACCGCGATCGCGCAGGCCTTGTCAACCATCTCCAGCGGTGTCACGCACACCGGGCAACCCGGGCCGTGCACCATCCGCAACCCTTCGGGCAACACGTCGTCGATGCCTTGCCGCACGATGGTGTTGGTCTGCCCCCCGCAAACCTCCATCAGACTCCACGGTCTCGTCGTCGCCGCGTGGATCTGTGCCAACAGTTGACGCGCGAGCTGAGGGTCGCGGTACTCCTCGACGTACTTCACCGCGCACCATCGCGCAGTTGCGGGCCGAGCTCCTGCTCCATCGCGCCGGGCATCGCCGCGATGATCTCCAAGGTGCGCAGCGCTTCCGCCTCGTCGAGCCGGCTGATGGCGAACCCCACGTGCACGACGACGTAGTCGCCGATCTCCGTTTCCGGGACGTAGGCCAGACACACCTCGCGACGCACGCCTCCGAAATCGACCACGCCGGTTCGCAACCCCGCGTCGTCCGTGATCGCCGTCACGCGGCCGGGTATGCCAAGGCACATCTGCGAGTCACCTCCGCGCCATTCGTGCGGCCGCGACCGCGGCCTGACCGTAGCTGATTCCGCCGTCGTTGACCGGAATGTGCTCGCCGAGATAGACGTCGTGTCCCTCGGCGCGCAACGTCGAAACCACGCCGCCCGCCACCGCGCGGTTTTGGAACACGCCGCCGCCGAGGCAGACGTCGGATATCCCGGTCGCCGCGCGGGCGGCGTCGCACAACGCGGCGGTCACGGCCACGATGGTCGCTTGGAAACGGGCGGCCACGACGCCAGCCGGAACATCGCCGCGCACCGCGTCAGCCACCCCGAGCAGCGTCGGTCGGACGTCGTAGACCCAAAGGTCGCCTGACTTTCGCAGCGCCCACGGCAATTCACCGGGTTCGCCGGACGAGGCCGCCTCTTCAAGCGCGATCGCCGCCTCGCCCTCAAAGCTCGCCTCGTCCCGCAAGCCGAGCAGACTGGCGACCGCGTCGAAGAGCCGACCGGCGCTCGACGCCTTCGGGCAGTTCAACTTGGCGGCGATCAGCTTTTCGACCACGTCGAACTCCTGCTCGTCCATCCGTGGCAGCAGTTGCCTCGCGATCTCGCGCAACCGTGCCGCGTCGCGGTTGCCTGTACGCACTGGCTCGGCGAAGTCCTCGGCCGCGAGAAGGTAACCAAGCGCCATCCGGATCGGTCGCTTGACCGCGAGCGCGCCACCCGGCAGCGGCGCCAACGAGAACCGCCCGAATCGTCGATAGCGTCGCAGATCAGCGATGAAGATTTCTCCGCCCCAAAGGGTCCCGTCGTCGCCCATTCCGAGCCCGTCGTAGGCGACGCCGATGAACGGGCGGTCGAGGCCGAATTCCGCGGCGCACGCGGCCACGTGCGCGTGGTGGTGCTGGACCTCCATCCGCTTGCCCGGTCGCCATTCGCGCGCGTAGTGGGTTGACAGGTACGACGGGTGGTAGTCGTGCACAACGAACTCAGGAGTGATCCCGACCATCGCGCTCAACCGCTCGACCGAGTTCGTGAACGCCTCGTACGCGCTCGCGTTCTCCAAGTCTCCGATGTGCGGGGAGACGACTGCGCGGCCCTCGGCGGCGAGCGTGAACGTGTGCTTCAACTCCGCGCCGACCGCCAACAGCGGCGCAGCGGCGGGCACCGGCAGCGACCGCGGCTCTGGCGCGTAGCCACGCGCTCGACGGATGGTTCGGGGTAGCCCGTCGACGACGTGGACGACCGAGTCGTCGTAGCGGCTCCGAATCGGCCGGTCATGGCTGAGGAAGCCGTCCACCAGATCGGTCAACGCGGCGCGCGCGTCATCGTCGTCGATTGCCATCGGCTCGTCGGCCAGGTTGCCGCTCGTCACCACCATGGGACGTCGAAGGTCGCCCATCAACAGGTGGTGCAACGGCGTGTTCGGCAGGAATAGACCGATCCTGCCGCCGCCATTGCTGACAACCGCGGTGACCGGCGAGTCGTGCCGCGCCGTGGCGAGCACGATCGGGCGCTGAGGGGAGCGCAGCAGCAGGCGCTCCGACTCGGTGAGTTCGGCGACCTCCGCGGCCGCCTGCAGATCAGCGACCATCACCGCCAGCGGTTTCGCCGGACGCTGTTTGAGCGCGCGCAAGCGGCGAACCACGTCGGGTCGGGTCGCGTCGCACACCAGCTGGTAGCCGCCGAGGCCCTTCAACGCCACGATCGCGCCGTGCCGCAGCGCTGCCTCCGCGACCATCAACGCGGCCTCGCCGTGGGCGTCACCGCCAAGCCGCGCGCCGAGCCAGCTCAACGCCGGGCCGCAGACCGGGCAGGCCACCGGCTCCGCGTGAAAGCGCCGGTTGCCCGGATCTTCGTATTCGCGCCTGCAGTCCGGGCACAACGGGAAGACCCGCATGGCCGTTCGCGAGCGGTCATAGGGGAGTTCGTCGATGATGGTGGCGCGCGGACCGCAATTCGTGCAGTTGACGAACGGGTAGCGATATCGCCGATCCGTGGGGTCGCTGAGTTCGGCGAGGCAGTCGTCACACGTCGCGATGTCGGGCGGCACCTCGTTGGAGCGCGCCACGACCTGCTCGCTTTGTTCGATGCGAAAACCGGTGCCCGTCGGCGCCGTCAACAGGTCGGCGATTCCCACCTCGCGCACCCTGGCCAGCGGCGGGGCTTCCTGGGGGAGCCGCCGCGCCAACTCTGCCAGCGCGACGCGGTCGCCGGCGGCCTCGATCAACACATGCCCGCCGGCGTTTCGCACGGAGCCGGTCAGACCCAACTCGGTGGCCAGCCGGTAGACGAAGGGCCGAAAACCCACTCCCTGCACCGTGCCGCGCACGTCGAGACGCCAGGCGGTTTTCTCAACGCGGGATCGTTCGACGGCGAGCACGCCCGCCGATCTCCCGTCGTCCTTCATGTTGACCAACGTCGCCCAGATCGGCTGACCAGCCACAGGTCCGGGAGCCCCGAGGGATAGGGACTTTGGTCAGTCGGCGATGGACGAGTGGCAGAACAGGTCGTCCGGCAGCGGCGGACGGACCTTCGTCCCCTGGTGAGACACCCGCGCGCGCCGGTTTGCTCAAGGCCGGTGGCCGCATCATCTGCCAAGGGAGGCCAGCTTGTTGACCGCGCGACCGACAGCCCCAACCGAGGACAAGCGCTGGCGTGCGGTTGACGCCCGAATGCTGCGTCTCGGCCATCGTCCAGAGGCGCTCATCGAGGTCTTGCACACCGTGCAACAAGCCTTCGGCTATCTCGACGACGACTCCCTGCGGTACGTGTCCGCGTCGCTGCACGTGCCGCTGAGCAAGGCGTACGGTGTCGCGACGTTCTACTCGCTGTTCTCGTTGAAGCCGCAAGGCGAGCACACCTGCGTGGTGTGCACGGGCACCGCCTGCCACATCAAGGGCTCGGCGACCATTCTCGAGCGAATTCGCAACCGCTTCGGCATCGGGCCCAAGCAGACGACCACCGACGACCGCGTCTCCTTGATGACCGCGCGTTGCCTCGGCGCGTGCAGCATCGCGCCGGCCGTCGTCTACGACGGCGAGGCGAAAGGCAACCAGACGCCGGACGACGTGCTAGCTCGCATGGAGGAATGGTGACCGACCTTGTGACCGCCGACGGCGTGCCCGCGGCGAGGGAGCCGGCGACCGAACGACCGGTGCGGCGAAGTCGGCGGATGGCGGGCCCGCATGTGGTCGGGCGGCCACGGGCGACCGCGGCGGTTTGCCAGGCGGCGGGCTGCCTGTCCGCGCAGTCCGACCGCGTGTTCGAGGAGATCACCGACCGGCTGGTGAACGACGGGGTGACCGACGTCGCGGTGAAGCGGGTCGGCTGTCTCGGCTTGTGCGCGGCCGGGCCGCTGGTCGAAGTGCCTGAGACCGGGGAACTGTTCCGCAAGGTGTCACCGGACGACGTCGACGACGTCGTCGCGAGCCTGAAGCACGCGGTTGCCGTGGAGGCGAAACCCGCCCTTGAGCCCTTCTTCTCTCGGCAGCGCCGCGTCGTCCTGGAGAACTGCGGCAAGGTCGACCCCGAGAACATCGATGACTACGTCTCCCGCATGGGTTATCAAGCGTTGACCCGGGCGGTCACCGAGCTGGCGCCGCAGGACGTCATCGACGAGATCTCCAGGAGCGGGCTGCGCGGGCGCGGCGGCGCCGGCTACCCGACGGGGCTGAAGTGGTCGACCGTCGCCAAGCAGCCAGCCAACGACAAGTACGTCGTGTGCAACGCGGACGAAGGCGACCCGGGCGCTTTCATGGACCGGTCCGTCTTGGAAAGCGATCCGTACCGCGTGCTCGAGGGCATGGCGATCGCCGCGTACGCGGTCGCGGCCAACCACGGGTTTGTGTATTGCCGCGCCGAGTACCCGCTCGCCGTCCAGCGGTTGAAGGCGGCGATCCACCGCGCGGAGAAGGCCGGATTTCTGGGTGACGGGATCGCCGGCTCCACATTCGACTTCACCGTCGAACTCCGGCTCGGTGCGGGGGCGTTCGTGTGTGGTGAGGAGACCGCGCTGATCGCGTCGATCCAGGGTGGTCGCGGAACTCCTGTGCCACGACCGCCGTTCCCGGCGGCGTCAGGCCTGCGCGGACGGCCGACGCTGATCAACAATGTGGAGTCGTTCGCCAGCGTCCCCGTCATCGTGCGCGACGGCGGCGAAGCCTACGCGCAAGTCGGCGTCGGCAAGAGCCGCGGCACCAAGGTGTTCGCGTTGGCGGGGCGCATCGTCAACGGCGGCCTTATCGAAGTCCCGCTGGGAATCAAGCTTCGCGACGTCATCTTCGAAATCGGCGGTGGCGTGCCGGACGGCCGCAAGTTCAAGGCGGTGCAAACCGGCGGCCCATCGGGCGGATGCCTGCCCGAGGATTTGCTCGACATGTCGGTCGACTACGAGTCGCTGCTCGCGGCAGGCTCTTTCATGGGCTCAGGCGGAATGATCGTCATGGACGACACCTCTTGCATGGTCGACGTCGCCCGCTACTTCATGGACTTCTGCCGAGAAGAGTCGTGCGGCAAGTGCGTTCCGTGCCGCGTGGGCACCACCGAGCTGCACATGCTGCTCACCAAAATCTCCGAGGGCCGCGCCACCATGGCCGATCTCGACCAGCTGGAGAAGGTCGCCGCCATGGTGCGCGACACCAGCCTGTGCGGCCTGGGGCAAGGTGCGCCCAACCCGGTGTTCTCGACGCTGCGCTACTTCCGCGACGAGTACCTGTCGCACATCGTCGATCGCGTCTGCCCAGCCGGCGTGTGCACCATCTCTGAAGGAGCGTCACTCGCATGACCGTCCACACCCTGACGATCGACGGCAAGGAGTGCGCCGGCTCCGAGGGCCAGACCGTGCTCGAGGTCGCGCGCGAAGCCGGTGTCGCGATCCCGACCTTGTGCCACCTCGACGGATTGTGCGACGTCGGCGCGTGCCGGTTGTGCGTCGTCGAGGTCAAAGGATCGTCGAAGCTGCTTCCCTCATGCACCACCGCGGTCGCGGAGGGCATGGAGGTGACCACAGATTCGGCGCGGCTCGCGGAGTACCGGCGGGCGATCGTGGAGATGCTCTTCGCCGAGCGCAATCACGTCTGCGCGGTGTGCGTGGCCAACAACCACTGCGAGTTGCAGGCGCGAGCCGCCGATCTCGGCTTGACGCACATCGAGCTCGACACGATCAACCCGACGCTGGACGTCGACGCGAGCCATGAGCGCTTCGCGATCGACCACAACCGCTGCATCATGTGCACCCGCTGCGTGCGGGTCTGCGACGAGGTCGAAGGCGCGCACACCTGGGACGTCATGGGCCGCGGGCTCGAGGCGCGGGTGGTCACCGACCTCGGCACTCCGTGGGGCGAGTCGACCACCTGCACCGGGTGCGGCAAGTGCGTCCAGGTTTGCCCGACGGGCGCGATTTTCGAGAAGGGGCGGCCGATCGCGAGCATGAAGACGAAACGGCCGTACCTGCCGTATCTGAAGGCGCACTCGGAGGAGGTGCCGGTATGACCAAGCCCAAGCTCGCCACGGTTTGGCTGGACGGCTGCTCGGGCTGCCACATGTCCCTGCTCGACATCGATGAGCGCCTGCTCACCTTGACCGAGCGCGCCGACCTCGTCTACAGCCCGCTCGTCGACGCGAAGACATTTCCGGACGACGTGGACGTGGTCTTGGTGGAAGGCGCCGTTTCGACCGACGAGGATCTTGAGCGGGTGAAGATGGTGCGGGAACGGAGCAAACTCCTCGTGGCGTTCGGCGACTGCGCGGTCACCACGAACGTGCCGGGCATGCGCAACGCGTTCGACGGCGACGCGGCGGAACCGCTGTACGACCGAGCCTACGGCGAGAACGTGACGACGGTGGTCGACGGTGTTATTCGACCGCGACGCGAGGTGCCACACCATTTGCCGCGCACGCTGCCCGTCCACAAGGTGGTCGAAGTCGACGTGTTCCTGCCGGGTTGCCCGCCGTCGGCCGACCTCATCTTCAACGCGGTGGTCTCGCTGCTTGACGGCGAAAAACCTGACCTGCCGGCCGGCAGGCATTTCGGAGGCTGAGCCAAGGATGAGCACGAGACTGACGATCGACCCGATCACCCGCATCGAGGGCCACGCGCGCATCACGATCCAGCTGGACGACGCGGGGGACGTCAGCGACGCGCATTTTCATGTCACGCAGTTCCGCGGCTTCGAGAAGTTGTGCGAGGGCCGGCCGTTTGCCGAGATGCCCTCCCTCATGGCGCGCATCTGCGGAATCTGCCCCGTGAGCCATCTGGTCGCGGCGGCCAAGGCGTGCGACCGCATCCTCGCGGTGCGGCCGCCGAAGACCGGCTCTGACCTTCGGGCGCTGATGAACCTGGCCCAGATTGTGCAGTCGCATTCGTTGAGCCTGTTCTACCTGGCCGCGCCCGATCTCGTCTTCGGCTTTGACTCCGATCCCGCGACTCGAAACATCGTCGGAATGGCCCGCAAGAACCCACAACTCGCCGGCGACGGCATCACGCTGCGCAAGTTCGGCCAACGGGTCATCGAGATTCTTGGCGGCAAGCGGATTCACCCAGCGTGGATCGTGCCCGGGGGAGTGGAGACCCCGCTCACCGTCGAGAAGCGCGACGCGATCCGCGAGATGCTCCCGGGGGCGTACGCGGCCATCAGCCGGACCTTGGCCTGGTACAAGGCGAACCTGCTGGGGTGGGCGGAAGAGGAGGCGAACCTCGGCAACTTCAAGTCGGCGTTCATGGCGATGGTCGACGAGGACGGCTTCGTGACCCATTACGACGGACGGCTGCGGATCGCGGATCACGACGGCAGCCTGATCGCCGAGTTCGACCCGCGCGAATACGGCGACCACCTCGGTGAATACGTCGATGAAGCGTCGTTTTTGAAGCCGACGTACCTGTTGGCTCGTGGTCCCGGTGACGGAATGTACCGTGTCGGCACCCTGGCCCGGGTGGTTGTCGCCAAGGGCTTCGGCACGCCTCGAGCAGACGAAGAGCTCGCGCTGTTCCGGGAGCGGTTCGGTCCGGCGCCGTCGAGCTCATTCTTGTACCACCACACGCGCCTTATCGAGATCCTGCACGGGCTGGAAAAGATCGATCAGTTGTTGACGGACCCCGACATATTGTCTGACCGGGTGATCTCCCGCGCGCAGGTGAACCGCAACGTCGGGGTCGGGGTGGCTGAGGCGCCGCGCGGCACTCTGATGCATCGCTATGTCGTCGACGACGACGGTATCGTCCAGACCGCGAACCTGATGATCGCAACCGGCCACAACGCCTCCGCGATGAACGCGGGAGTGCTGCAGGTCGCCAAGCAGTACGTGCACGGCGCGGATGTCGCGGAAGGCATGCTCAACCGCGTCGAGGCGGTGATCCGCTGCTATGACCCTTGTCTGTCCTGCTCGACACACGCCGCAGGTCAGATGCCGCTGCTCGTCAGCGTGGTCGACGCACGCGGCGACGTCGTGCGGATGTTGACCAGATGACGACCGGGTTCCGTCGTCCGCTCGTCGTCGGCTACGGCAGCGCCATGCGGGGCGACGACGCCGTGGGCTGGTACGTCGCCGACTTGCTGGCGCTGGAACGGCGATTCGCCGACGTCGACGTGCTGGCCGTTCATCAGCTCACACCTGAGCTCGCCGCCGACTTCGCGGCGGCGTCGCGGGTCGTCCTCGTCGACGCCGCGGACGACGGGGACGAGCCCGGGACCGTCCATGTCACCGAGGTGGCGCCCGATCACGGTGACGCCGGCGTGTTCTCGCACCACGTCGACGCCGCGGCTTTGGTGGCGCTGACGGACGAGCTGTATGGCGATGCGCCGCCAACCACGATGGTCACTGTGTCGCTGGACTCGGTGCGCCACGACGAACGCCTTTCGACGCCGGTGGCGTCGGCCATTCCTGATCTCCTCGCCATCGTCACCCGACTGTCGCTGGAGGCCGAGAGTGCATGAGACGTCGTTGGTCGCCGAGCTCGTCGGAGAATGCGAGCGCAGGGCGCGCGGTCACCTTGTGACGCGGGTTCGCGTGCGGCATGCGTCTTCGCTCGAGGACGGCGCCCTTCGCGCCATCTTCGGGGCGCTGACCGCAGACGGGCCGCTGGCCCAGGCGATTCTTGAGACGGAGGAGTTCGACGCGGTCATGACGTGCGGCGACTGTGGGTACTCCGGCGCCGTCGATCACAACCACGTCTATGGGCACATGCGGATCTGCCCCAAGTGCGAAGCGATCTGCGACGACGCCGGCGCCGTCGAAATCGAACTGGTTGGGATCGAGTTAGCCGACTCGTAGCCGCACCGTCGGTGAGGTCTGCGGCGCGGTCAGAACTGCGGCGCCACCGGCAGTCGCACGATGGTGCGCAGCCATTGCGGCGCAGTTTGATCCGGGTCGGACAGGTAGATCTCGTGATGACGTCCGGACGGCGCGTAGCCGTTGGCCTCGGCGTGCGCCAGCAGCCGCGACACCGTCGCCGCCTCATCGGCGTACGCTCCGACGTGCATGGCCTGCACGCATCGACCTTCGCGCAACACGGACACGTACACCTCGTCGACCGGCAACGGCGGCACAAGGTCGCGCACGCGCGTGACGGCGTCCGCGAGTCCCGCCGCGAGAAGGCGTGCGGGAGCGGTGGCCTGCGGGAGCATCAAGGTCCATCGCCAGCTCGGTCGCCGGCCCGCCCGCATTGGCTCGCAGGGGGGACCCCACAGCGCTTCCAACGGTGTGCCAGTGCGCCGGCCAGCCGCCGAGATCTCGCCTCGGACGCTGAAACAAACCTGGTACAGCGCCCGCATGGCCAGGTCGAAGTCCTCGCCATCGGGCGGTCCTAAGCCGTCAATCATGAGATAGGTGAGATCCGGCACGTCGATGATCTGCGGGCTCGTCGTCGCCAAGTAAAGCCCACCCTGCTCCGCCGTCAGCGTCATGGTCCTCGCCTCCCTCGGGCATTCAGCCTCAACATGCGCGCGCCGGGGGAGCTTCGCCAGGGTCGAAGGACCCACCTCAGTGCGAGTTCGCGCGGTCGACCGTCGACTGCTCGCTCGTCGGGTCGGCCGCTGTCCGCGTGGATCGCCGGCCCGCCAAAGCTTGGGCCCAGGTGACGCTCATCAACGCGCCTCCGAGCCGCGACCGCCCGACCGTCCACCGCCCTGCTGTCGATCGCACGACGGCGTCGCCGATGGCAAGACCTAGGCCGGCGCCCGGCTCTCCGACCGAGGTCTGCATCCGGTGGAACCGATCGAACAATCGGGGCCGCTGATCCTCCGGCACGCCCGGCCCGTCGTCGGACACCGCGAGTACAACGTTTCCCGACGGCGCCGAGACGCAGACCTCGACGTGTCCGCCAGAGCCCGCATACCGAATGGCGTTGTCCAGCAGCACGCCGGTGAGTCGGTCGACCCACTCGGGTGGCGCGGCGATCAGCGCGCCGGGGTGACCGGTGAGTTCCACGCGAAGTTCGACCCCCCGCAGCTCGGCCACCGAGACGAACCGTTGCGCGCAGCGGCCCACCAATGTCGGCACGTCAACCAGCTCTTCGCTCGGCGGGGGAGGCTGGGAGTCGAAACGGGCCAACCACAACAGGTCCTCGACAATCCGTCGTAGCCGGTCCGTCTCGTCAGCGACCCGCTCGAGACTGTCCCGGTAGGCGGCCGCGCTGCGCTTCGCGCTGAGGGCGAGACTCACCTCCGCGTCGATGACGGTGAGCGGCGTCCGCAACTCGTGCGAGGCGTCCGCGGTGAACTCCAGTTGACGTCGTCGGGCCTGTTCGATCGGCCGTGAGGCGCGGCGCCCGACGACAAGCGCGCCGACGAAGACTCCGCCGATCAGCACGGGCGACACGACGAGCGCGGTCAACAACAGCAACTGCCGAACGTGCCCTTCCTGGGCAAGGCTTTCGCCGACGAACAACCGGGTGCCATCGGGCAGCGTCGCGACGTCGATTCGAAACTCCGCCGTGCCTAGGTGGAAGCTGCGCGGGTATCCGCTCTTGCGCTCGACGACCCGCGTCGGCAACGTCGGCGCGCCAGCCGAACTCGTCGTGGTCGCGTTGTCGGCGGAGACGCGCCACACATACACCGGCGCGTCGTCGGCGTCGCCGAAGTTCTCGCTCGTCAGGCGTGGTGCCTGGGGGTGCCGCACGAGGGCGCTCAGCTGCTGCGACAACCGGTGGTCGGTCTCGGCCGTCAGCCGGTGACTCACGAGCGCGACGAGCAGCGCGACCACCGCGACGTACAAGGCGGCGACGACCAAGGTGGCCGCGACGGCGACCTTGATCGCTGGCGCGACAACGGCGCGCCCGGCGATCCGCGGTGTTCTCATTCCGGCACGATCCGGTATCCCACTCCGCGCACCGTCTGGATGTGCGCGCGGGATCCGACGATTTTCGAGCGTAACCGCGCGACGTGCACCTCGATCGCGTTCGAACCGATCGAATCGCTCTCGTGGGGCCACACATGCAACACGATCTGCCGCCGCGTCACCACGTTGGGGGACCGTCGCAGGAGCAACTCCAAAATGGCCACCTCGGTCGCGGTGGCGGCTATCGTCTCATCGCCGACGAACGTCTGATGGGTCGCCGGATCGAATCGAAGGTCGCCGCAGCCGAGAATCGGCCCCTGAACCGACGGCCACCGCCGCTGCAGAGCGCGCACTCGCGCCAGCATCTCCCGAAAGTCAAAGGGCTTCACGAGATAGTCGTCCGCGCCGCGGTCGAGGCCGGCGACTCTGTCGGCTGGTTGGTCGCGCGCGGTCAGCATCAGGACCGGCGTGCGGTCACCGCGCGCTCGCAACGCCCCCACCGCGTCGTATCCGGTCATCACCGGCATCCGCCAGTCGAAGATCGCGACGTCGTACTCGTACACCGCGAGATGCGCGAGCGCCGACCGGCCGTCGGTGACCGCGTCGACGACATAGCCGCTCTCCTTGAGCGCGCGCGAGAGCACGTCCCGAAGAGCGTCGTCGTCTTCGGCGATCAACACGCGCATGGCGGCATCCTCTCGGCGCGACCTTACATATGGCTGAACGACCGGTCACTTCAGCTGCGCGTAAGGGTCGGTGCCTACGATCGCGCGATGTGACGAACCAGACCTCCGCGCCCGATTGTCGCAGCGCCGTGCGCGACGGGGTCGAGGGGAACGCGCGGCTCACGGCGGCCGCGGCCGCCGTGCTGCTGCTGCTGTTGGCGGCTGAAGGCGCGACGTTGCTGTCGGTTCAGAGCCTCTTGCGGGCTCACGTCTTCATCGGCTTCGCGTTGATTCCGCCGACCCTGCTGAAGATTGGCGCGACCGGGTATCGGTTCGCGCGCTACTACACCGGCGCCGCCGGCTATCGCGGCAAGGGGCCGCCGAAGCTGGTCCTACGGTTACTCGGCCCCGTCGTCATCTTGACGACAGGCGCGTTGCTGGCGAGCGGCGTCGGCCTCGGTCTGACCCGCGGCAGCACCCGCGCGCTTCTCCTCTCGTGCCACAAGGCGAGCTTCGTCGTCTGGTTCGCCGCGATGACCGTGCACGTGCTGGGCCACGCGCTGGACGTCGCCCGTGTTGGTCCGCGTGACTGGCGGGCCGCGCCGCGCAGCGTGATCGGCGGCGTTGGCGCCCGTCGGTGGCTGATCGCGGTGGTGATCGTCGTCGGGTGCTTCGCCGGCGTGGTGGGACTCCAGGCGCTTGGATCGTGGCAGGCGCTGTCCGGCTGATCTGCTGCTGACCTGCCGCTGAGAATCGGGGACATTGTGCCCTGCTCGGTCGGCGACCGCGGCACAGATGATGGTGGGGTGCCGAGGGCCGAGGACCAGTTGTGAGTGTGCGTGCGCTGTCCTCCGGTGTCGGCGGTCTCAGCTCGGAGGAGGCCGCGCGTCGGCTGATCGAGACCGGCCCCAACGCTGTGGGCAAACCTCGACGCGCGTCGGTGGTGTCGAGCGTGGCCGTCCAGCTGCGCGACCCGCTGATCTTGGTGCTGCTCGCCGCCGCGGCGCTCACGTCCGCGACCGGCGACTTCACCGACGCCGCGGTCATCGGGTTGGTGGTCGTGGTGAACTCAACCGTCGGCGTCTGGCAAGAACTGCGCGCGCAGCGCGCGATCGAGGCCTTGTCGGCGATGGCGGCGCCGCTCGCGCGCGTGCGCCGCGACGGGATCGAGTTCGAGGTGCACGCCGAGGGTCTGGTCCCTGGCGACGTCGTGGTGTTGTCCGAGGGCGACATCGTGCCGGCCGACGCCGAGTTGCTCGAGGCGCACGCGTTGCTGATCGACGAGGCGGCGTTGACCGGGGAGTCGGTTCCTGTTGGAAAGTCGGCCGACACCGAACACGACTCGACGATCTCGGCTGGCACCGTCGTGGTGAAGGGCCGTGCGGTCGCCGTCGTCTCCGCGACCGGTGAGCGCAGCGCCTTGGGCCGCATCGCCGCGCTGCTCGACACCGCCCCGCAACAAACGCCGCTGCAACGCCGGCTCGCCCAACTCGGTCGCGTCCTCGCTTTGGTGGCGGTCCTCTTGTGCAGCCTCGTGCTGCTGCTGGGACTCATCCGCGGTGAACCGGTCGAGCGAATGGTGATAACCGCGATAAGCCTTGCCGTGGCGGCCGTGCCGGAGTCGCTGCCCGCCGTCATCACACTGAGCCTCGCGTTGGGCGCCCGGCAGATGGCACGCCGGCACGCGATCGTGCGGAGGCTGCCCGCGGTAGAGACCCTCGGCTCCGTGACCGTGCTCGCGACGGACAAGACGGGAACGCTGACGACCGGCCGGATGCGCGCCGAGATCGCCTACGTCCCGGACGGCACGCGCTCGCTCGTCGACCCGCCGTCCGGCCCGCCAGGTTCGAGCGTCGTCGAGTTGCTCACCGTTACAGCGCTGTGCAACGACGCGCAACTCGCCAATGGCTCGGCCGACGCCGCTCCAGGCGCCGGCCTCGGCGACCCAACCGAGATCGCGCTGTTGGCGGCCGCCGCATCGGTCGGCGTCGACACCGGATCGTTGCGGCGCGACTTGCCGCGGACCGCCGAACTGCCGTTCGACAGTCATCGCAAGCGCATGACGACGATTCACGCGGCTGCCGGCGGATTCACGGTGTGCACGAAGGGCGCGCCCGAAGCCGTGCTGCCGCTTTGCCAGCCGGATCCGGCCGGGGACGACTTCGCCGCGCGTGCCCACGCGCAGGCGGCGGCTTTCGCGCGCGAGGGGTATCGCGTGCTGGCCGTGGCCAGCGCGCGGCGAGAGGAGTTGCCGCCGGATCTGCCGATGGTCGAGCGCGACTTGCGCCTGGTCGGCCTGGTCGCGATCGCCGACCCGCCAAAGGAATCGGCCGCTGACACCTTGCGGGCGTGTCGGCGGGCTGGCATCGAGCCTGTCTTGATCACCGGCGACCACGCGGCCACCGCGCTGGCGATCGCCCGTCGGGTCGGCCTGGTCGGCGCGGACGGCGCCGTCGGCGCGGACGGCGCCGTGGCCGCCGTCGTCACCGGCGTCGGCTTGCGAGAAGGAGCCGACCCAACGCGAAGCCAGCTGTTCGCGCGGATCGCGCCCGAGCAAAAGCTCGACATCGTCGAGGCCCGCCGGGCCGCGGGCGCGATCGTGGCGATGGTGGGCGATGGCGTCAACGATGGTCCGGCGTTGCGTCGCGCCGACATCGGTGTCGCGATGGGCCATCGCGGAACGGAGGTGGCCCGGCAGGCGGCCGACCTGGTGCTCGCGGACGACGAGCTCGCCACGGTCGTCTCGGCGGTGGAGGAGGGCCGCCGGATCTATGCGAACGTTCGGCGATTCTTGACGTTCGGCCTGGCCGGGGGCGCGTCGGAGATCCTCGTCATGCTGGCCGGACCGTTCTTCGGCTTCCCGCTTCCGCTGCGGGCGGCGCAGATCCTTTGGATCAACCTGTTGACGCACGGCCTGACCGGCGTCGCGCTAGGCGCCGAGCCGACCGAACCTGGTTCGATGACCAGACCGCCACGGCCACCGCGAGAGAGCGTGCTCGGAGACGGCTTATGGGCTCGGGTCCTTCGGCTCGCGTTCGTGCTCACCGCCGCGACATTGGGTGTCGCGGCGTGGGCAGACAGCTCGGGGCGGCCGTGGCAAAGCATGGTGTTCTTGACTCTCACTTCCCTGCAGCTCGGAGTCGCATTGGGAATCCGCGCGCGGCAAGGCGTTCGATCCAACGTCTTCTTGTTGTTGGCGGTCGCGGGCTCGGTCGGTTTGGCGTTGGCGGGTGTCTACGCGCCCCCGCTGCGCGAGTTGCTCGAGACGACCTCGCTGTCGTGGACTGAGGCGCTTGCCGCGATCGCCATCGGGGCGCTTGGCTGGCTCGCGGTCCGGCTGGACCTGCTGCTCAAGAAAGCGTCCCGTCAAGAAAGCCCAAGCCCGGCGGGCAGGGTGACGAAACCATAGCCCGCAGCGCGAACGGCGTCGATGACGCCGGCCAGCGCGTCGGCGTCGAGGGTCGAGCGATCGGTGGGATGCGCTCCCACGTGCATGAGCACGATCTCGCCCGGCTGCAGTTGCGCAAGCACCCGCTGCCGCACTGATTCGGCGGTTCGGCCCGCCGAAGTGCCCTGCCAGCCCAAGGTGTCCACGGTCCAGCCGATCGAAACGTAGCCAAGTGCGTTGACCAAAGCGCGGTCGTGGGCGTCGCGCTCGCCGAACGGGAACCGGAACAGCGGCCTCGGGTCAAGTCCCGTTGCCGCGCGTATCACCGCGCGAGCGTCCTCAACCTCCGCCCGCGCGGCGTTGTCCGACAGTTGGCTGAAGTGCGGGTGCGTCATGCTGTGGTCGCCGACCGCGTATTGCGCGCCGAGCGCGCGCGCCTGCGCCGGGAATGACTCGACCCACGAGCCGGTCAGGAAGAAGGTCGCCGCGGCCTGCTTCGCGCGCAACGTGGCGAGAATCTTCGGGATGCCGTCGGCGTTGCCGCCGGCGTCGAAGGTGAGGGCCACAATCCGCTTCGCGGTCGGCAGTTTCGTGACGTCGACGCCAACCAACGCGCTCGGAAGCGCCGGGCCGCTCGGGCGCGCGGTGGTCGCGGGCGCCACCGAGGTGGTGGCCGGTGAGGCGCTGCTGGACGCCGCAGACGTCGGCGTGCCTGGCCCGATCGACGTCGGCGGTACGGGCGACGTCGGCGACGCCGAGGGCGAGAGCGCCGCGCTCGACGACGTGACGGCCGATGGTGCGGACGACGTGCCAACGCCGGCGCCGGGCCCTTCTCGCGTGCACGACCCCGCCGCCGACGCGGCCAGCAGCAGCGCGAGGGCGGATAGCGCCCACCGCTTAGGAGGCGTGGCTGAGCCGATTCGCGCTCGCCGGGTTGGCAGAGGTGTATATGACACCCGGAGTCTTCTCCCGCGACGGGTGCTGCTCGAGGATGGCGCGCAAGGCGGCCACAAACCGCATGGACTCCAGATGCGTTCGCTGCCACACGTTGCGTCCGAAGATGAGCCCGGTGGCGCCGGCGTCCATCGACAGGCGAGCCTTCTCCAACATCGCCTCGTCGCCGAGCTTCTCACCTCCGGAGACCAAGAGCAGGGTCCGGTTGGCGGACCGAACGACCGCTTCAATCGCCTGCTGCTCGGTGAAGTCGGCGTCGTACTCCGCGCGCACCGCGACCCGCTTGGCCGGGCGGGGAAAGTTGACCTTGACCATGTCGGCGCCGATCTCGCTGGCCACCCGGCTGGCGTAGTCGACGGCGTAGAACGAATCGGCGCCGCCCTTCGCGACGACCGCCGCGCCCCTGGGATACGCCCACACAATCAGCGGCATGCCGAGGCGGGCGGCGTCCGCGCGCACCGACCGCAATTGGTCGAAGTCCTCAACCTGCGACGGGCTGCCGACGTAGAGCGTGTAACCGACGGCGTCCGCGCCAAGTGCGACCGCCTCTTCGACGGTCGTGATGAGCGGTGACAGCGCCGCGTCGTCCGGCGGGATGTCGGTCTTGCCGTTGAGCTTGACGATCAGCGGAACCTCTCCGGCGAACTCCCAGTAGAACTTCTGGGCGAGCCCCGCGTGAATGACGACTCCGTTGAATCCACCCTCAACCGCCAGGCGCAAGACGTAGCGCGGATCGGTCGCGGCCTCGTTGGCGAAGAAGTCGCGCGGCCCATGTTCGAGCCCTTGGTCGTACGGCAAGAACA
>DASVDW010000053.1:0-20098 GCA_036380925.1 Acidothermaceae bacterium | reverse complement strand
GTCGGCCGACGTGCGCATCCTCAGCCCGATCCCCGGCAAGTCGGCGATCGGCATCGAGATCCCCAACACCGACCGCGAGAAGGTCAGCCTGGGCGACGTGCTGCGCAGCCAGGCGGCCCGCGCCAACGAGCACCCGATGGTGATGGGCGTCGGCAAGGACGTCGAGGGCGGCTACGTCATCGCCAACCTCTCGAAGATGCCGCACCTGCTCGTCGCGGGCGCCACCGGCGCCGGCAAGTCGAGCTTCGTGAACTCGATGATCACCTCGATCCTGATGCGCGCGACGCCCGACGAGGTGCGGCTCGTGCTCGTCGACCCCAAGCGGGTCGAGCTGACCGCCTACGAGGGCATCCCGCATCTGGTCACGCCGATCATCACCAACCCCAAGAAGGCGGCAGAGGCGCTGCAGTGGGTCGTGCGCGAGATGGACATGCGATACGACGACCTCGCGGCGAGCGGCTTCCGGCACATCGACGACTTCAACAAGGCGGTGACGAGCGGCAAGCTGACCGCCCCGCCGGGCAGCGAGCGGGTCTACCAGCCGTACCCCTACCTGCTGGTGATCGTCGATGAGCTCGCCGACCTGATGATGGTCGCCCCTCGCGACGTCGAAGACTCGATCGTGCGCATCACGCAGCTGGCGCGCGCGGCCGGGATCCACCTGGTGCTCGCCACCCAGCGCCCGAGCGTCGACGTCGTCACCGGCCTCATCAAGGCGAACGTGCCGTCGCGGTTGGCGTTCGCGACCTCGAGCCTGGCCGACAGCCGGGTGATCCTCGACCACGCGGGCGCGGAGAAGCTGGTCGGCCTCGGCGACGCGCTGTTCTTGCCGATGGGCGCGAGCAAGCCGATCCGGCTGCAGGGCGCCTATGTCTCCGAGGCGGAGATCGCCTCCGTCGTGACGCACTGCAAGGCGCAGTTGCAGCCGACCTACCGCGACGACGTCACCGCGGGAGTCGCGGCGAAGAAGGAGATCGACGAGGACATCGGCGACGATCTCGACCTGCTTTGCCAGGCGGTCGAGCTCGTGGTGTCGACGCAGTTCGGCTCGACGTCGATGCTGCAGCGAAAATTGCGGGTCGGGTTCGCGAAGGCGGGTCGCTTGATGGACCTGATGGAAAGTCGCGGCATCGTCGGGCCTAGCGAAGGTTCGAAGGCGCGCGACGTGTTGGTCAAAGCTGACGAGCTGGGGGAGATTCTCGGCACACTGCGCGGCGATTAGACCGCGCGCAGGTTGCGAGGTTGCGCACGGTTGCGCGAGGGTGCGACGCGCGGTGAATAAAACGCGCATGGCCGCGAATTCAAGATCGGCATCACTTTGTCGACACCGAGATAAGGTCATAGACTCAGTCGAAGTCGATTGTCCGCCGAAATTTGCCGCAATGTGCTGATGAAAATCCCGGCTTCGAGGGGAGCACGTCGTGTCGATCGGTCAGACCCTTGCCGCCGCGCGTCGCGAGGCGGGTCTGTCGGTTGACGACGTCAGCGCCAAGACCCGGCTGCGCGCGACGGTCATCCGTGCGATCGAGAACGACGATTTTTCCCTATGCGGTGGCGATTTCTACGCTCGAGCCCACCTGCGCACGCTAGCCAACCTGGTTGGCGCCGACGCCGCCGCGCTGGTCGCCGAATACGACGCGACGCACGCCGACCCTGACGAGACGCCGGTGGCCAGCCAGGTGTTCGAAACCGAGGTCGCCGGTCGGACGCTCGCCCGGCGCACCGAGCGACGCGCGCCCAACTGGGGGGCCGCCGCGGCCGCGATGCTGCTCGTCGTCGTGATCGTGGTGGCGGCCGTGCAGCTGATCGGCAACGGCGGTGGCGGCGGTGGCAACACGCCGGTGGCGCAGGGCAGCACCTCGCAAACCACGCCGCCGGTGTCTCCGACGCCGAGCGAGTCGACCGTCGAGCCGAGCCAGTCGGCGCCCACCCAGGTGGCGTCGCCGCCGGCGAGCGCGGTGGCTGAGGCGGGTGTCCACGTCGTCCTGGATGTGACCACGGCCAAGTGCTGGGTGCTCGCGTCGGCCTCGAACGGCTCGGTCATCTTCCAGGGCGTCTTGAACCCCGGCGACAGCAAGACCTTCGACGACCCCCACAAGGTGTCGTTGCGGTTGGGCAACGCGCCGGCCACCCACCTCGTGGTCAACAACGTCGACATGGGCACCCCGTCGTCCAAGACGAACGTCGTCGATTTGAGCTTCGGCCCAGGGGATCCGACCCAAGCGCAGGGTTAGCCGGCGCGCAATCGGGATCGGACGACGCCTGCGGGCCGCCCGGTAGGCTCGGGGGATGCCCGCCCGCCGCTCCGTCCACCTCGTGACGCTGGGCTGCGCGCGCAACGACGTCGACTCAGAGGAGCTCGCCGCCCGCATCGCCGGCGCCGGCTTCGAGCTCACCGAGTCCGAGCTCGCCGACGTCACCGTGGTCAACACCTGCGGCTTCGTGGAGGCGGCGAAGAAGGACTCCATCGACGCGCTGCTGGCCGCGTCCGACGCGTCCCCGAGCGGCAAGGTGGTCGCGGTCGGCTGCCTCGCGCAGCGGTACGGCCGCGAACTGGCCGACGCGCTGCCGGAGGCCGTCGTCCTGTCGTTCGACGACTACGCCGAGATCGACGAGCGGCTGGACGACGTGCTCGCCGGCCGCCCGCTCACGCCGCACACCCCGCGCGACCGCCGAACCCTGCTGCCGATCGCGCCGGTGTCGCGGCCGGCGGCGAGCGTCGATGTCGGCATCCCGGGTCACGCGGGCGGCCCGACCGTGTTGCGCCGCCGCCTCGACGACGCGCCCGCCGCGCCGCTGAAGCTCGCGTCGGGCTGCGACCGGCGGTGCTCGTTTTGCGCGATCCCGTCGTTTCGCGGCGCGTTCGTCTCGCGGCCGGCCGACGACGTGCTGGCTGAGGCGCGCTGGCTTGCCGAGCGCGGCGTGCGCGAACTGGTGCTGGTGAGCGAGAACTCGACCTCCTACGGCAAAGACCTGGGCGACGTCCGGGCGCTGGAGCGGCTGCTGCCGCGTCTCGCCGCGGTCGACGGCATCGCCCGGGTGCGGCTGACCTACCTGCAACCCGCCGAGCTGCGACGCTCGTTGATCGACGTCCTGACCGGCGCCCCGGGCGTCGTCCCCTACTTCGACTTGTCTTTTCAGCACGCGTCCGGCGCTGTGTTGCGGCGGATGCGGCGGTTCGGCGACGCCGAATCGTTCCTCGAACTGCTCGACACCATCCGGGCGCGGGTGCCGAACGCCGGCGTCCGATCGAATGTCATCGTGGGCTTCCCAGGCGAGACTCCCGACGAGCTGGCCGAGCTCGAGGACTTCCTGCAACGCGCCCGACTCGACGTCGTCGGCGTGTTCGGCTACTCCGACGAGGACGGCACTCACGCCGCCACCCTGCCCGGCAAGGTCGACCCGGACGACGTGCGGGAGCGCGCGCAACGGGTCAGCGGGTTGGTCGACGAGCTGGTCGCGCAACGCGCGCAAGAGCGGATCGGCGAGCCGGTCGAGGTGCTCATCGACCGCGTCGCGGGCGACACCGTGGAAGGCCGCGCCGACCACCAGGCGCCCGAGGTCGACGGCGTCACGGCGCTGCCGGCGGGCGCGGGGTCGCCGGGCAGCCTGGTCCGGGCCGTCGTCACAGGGGCTGACGGCGTCGACCTGGTCGGGACGCCGCTGTGAGCGGGTCGTCGGCGAGCGGGTCCGAGGTCCATCGCGCCCTGGCGGACGACGTGGCGCGGGATCCCGCCGCGGCCCTTCCGGCGCCGCACGTCGGCGTGGCCAACCTGGCGAACGCCCTCACCGTGGCGCGACTGCTGATGGTGCCGTTGTTCGCGGCCCTGCTCGGCGCCTCGGGGGACGAGCACCCGAACCTTCGACTGACGGCCACCGCGGTGTTCGTGGTGGCGTCGCTCACGGATCGAGTCGACGGCGAGATCGCTCGGCGCCGCGCGATCATCACGGACTTCGGCAAGATCGCCGACCCAATTGCCGACAAGGCGCTGACGGGCGCCGCGCTGATCGGGCTGTCGGCCATCGGCGATCTCGCGTGGTGGGTGACCGTGGTGATCCTGGCTCGCGAGGTCGGCGTCACGCTGCTTCGGTTCTGGGTCATCCGACGGGGCGTCATCGCGGCGAGTCGCGGCGGCAAGGCGAAGACGGTCGTCCAAGCCGTCGCGATCGGGCTGTACCTGCTGCCCATCAACGCGTTTTGGGGAAGCGTTCGATGGTGGCTGATGGGGGTGGCGCTGATCGTGACGCTGGCCACCGGCCTCGACTACGTGGCCCGCGCGGTACGGCTGCGGCGCACCACCAAGCGATGAAGGCGGAAATCGTCGCGATCGGCACCGAGCTGCTGCTCGGCGACATCGTCAACGGCAACGCGGCTTGGCTTGGCCGCGAGCTGGCCGCCATCGGGGTCGACGTCGAGCAGACCACCGTCGTTGGCGACAACATGGCGCGCATCGCGGCCATCCTCGCCCACGCGTGCGGTCGCTCGGACGTCGTGATCACCACCGGAGGCCTCGGACCGACCCAAGACGACCTCACCCGCGAGGCGCTCGCGCGGCTCACCGGTTCGCCGCTGGACCGCGACCCAGCGCTGGAGGCGGCGCTCGTCGCGCGTTATGAGGCGGTCGGCCGGCCGGACTTCGCGCGCAACAACCTGCGGATGGCCGACCGGCCGCGGGACGCGGTCGCGTTGCCCAATCCCGCCGGCACCGCGCCCGGACTGCGCGTGACGCATGACGGCGTGGTGATATACGCGCTGCCCGGCGTTCCAACCGAGATGCGCGAGATCTTCTCGGGCTGGGTGCGCGACGAGCTCGCCGACCGGGTCGGGCGAGGGTCGGTGCTGTTGTCCCGGCAGCTGCACACGGTCGGCATCTGGGAGTCCGAGGTAGCCGATCGGCTGGCCGACCTTGACGCCGAACTGGAGGCGACGGGCAACCCGACGCTGGCCTACCTGGCCTCTCAGGGGCAGACCTTGGTGCGGATCACCGCCAAGGCGGCCAGCCGCGAGGAGGCCGTCGCGCTGATCGACGCGGTCGACTTCCGAGTTCGGCTGGCGCTCGGTGAGGTGGTCTACGGCGTCGACGACGACACGCTCGAGTCGGTCGTCCAAGCGGCGCTGGTGCGGGCTGGGGCGACCGTCGCGACCGCGGAGTCGCTGACCGGCGGCCTGCTCAGCGCGGCGCTGACCGCGATCTCGGGTTCGTCTGCGACCTGCCGCGGCGGCGTGGTCGCCTACGCCACCGATGCCAAGCAGTCGCTGCTCGGCGTGCCGGCCGACTTGCTCGCCGCGCGCGGCGCCGTCGACGCGGATGTCGCCCGGGCGATGGCGTCCGGCGTCCGAGAGCGCTTCGGCGCGACGTACGGGATCGCCACGACCGGCGTGGCCGGGCCCACCGAGCAGGACGGCAAGCCGGTCGGCACGGTGTTCGTCGCGATCGTGGGTCCGGACGACGAAAGCGGCGACGCGAGCGCTGCCGCGGCGTTGAGCTTGCGCGGCGGCCGCGACCGCATCCGGCAGGCGACGGTGACCGCGGCGCTGGACCTGCTGCGCCGCGTGCTGGAGGGCCTTGATCGTCCCCGGTAGCGGGCCGGAAATCGGCTTGCGCCGACGGGAACAGCGGGGTGTGCTTACACAGTTACACCATCAAGGTCAGATCGATCGGCCGGATCGTTCGAGTTGGGCGGCCGGCATGCCGATGAGACGGAGTACGGTGAATCTCAAGCGAGGCCGGTCGCGGACGAGGAGGGCGCGTTGATGCTGTTGCGAAGGCTGCTCGGCGATGCGCTGCGCCGTCAGCGGTTGCGCCAACACCGCACCCTGCGTGACGTGTCGGCGGGCGCCCGCGTCTCGTTGGGCTACTTATCTGAGGTTGAGCGGGGGCAAAAGGAAGCGTCGTCTGAGTTGCTCGCCTCGATCTGCGATGCGCTGGGCGTCAACCTCTCGACCGTGCTGCGCGAGGTCAGCAGCGAGCTGGAGCTGCTCGAGCTGGAAAGCGCCGCGGCCGCGCCCGCCTTGGAGTCGCTCGCCGACCGCCAAGCCGGTCTGGTGGCTGCCGGCCGCGAGCAAGTGGTCGTCGCGGCCTGACCAAGCTGCGCCCGCGCGGCATACACTGCCGCGCGTGGTCGATCCTGCGCCGTCTCGCGGAACTCGTTCTCGTGCCGGGAACGCGATGGGCCGCACCCGCGACGCCGCGTTAGCCGGTGCCGTGCGCGCCGTGGCGAAATACGGCGCGCGCAAGTCCACGATGGGTGACATCGCGATGCTCGCCGGCATCGCCAAAGCCACCTTGTACAACCACTTCCGCACCAAGCCCGAGGTGTATCGGGCGACCGTGGCGGCCGAGGTCGACGCGATCGCGTCCGTCGCCAACGAGCGGCTCGAACACGGGATCGAAGCCGCCTTGGAGGAGGCCGCGCGGCTGGTGGGCGAGCACCCCGCCGTCCGGAAAATCGCCGCGGGAGAGCCGGAAACGCTCGCCGCGCTGGCCACCATCAGCGACGGGACCGCGTGGAAAGCCGCGCACGACCACGCGGCTGGCGCGATCCGTGCCGCTGGGTTCGAAGACACGCAGGCAAGCGTCGACCTGGTCTTGCGTTACCTCGCCAGCCAGCTGCTCAGCCCGTCGGACGACGCGGCCCGGGCGGCGGAATCGCGGCTCCTCGCGTCGGCGCTTCGCCGCGGTTCGGCGCCGGGCCCGGTTGGCAGCGCGGGCACCAATACGTCACCCGATCCTGCGCCGCCGCCGCGTCCCAGCGCTTGATCGCGGCGCCGCAGCGCAGACAAGGCCGGCGGTCACGGCCGTAGACCCAGGTGCGCCGGCCCGGCCGGTCGTCACCGGTGGTCAGGTGGTTGTGCCGCTCCTTGTTCGCGACCAGCAGCCGGTGCACCAGGTCGACGTATTTCGCAAGGTCGACGTCGCCGACCCGCGTCCATGGCGAGACCCCCGCCAGAAAGCAGCTTTCGCATTTGTAGACGTTGCCCGCCCCGGCGAGATTGCGCTGATCGAGCACCGCCTCCCCGATCGGACGGGTCGGCTCGCGGGCCAGGTTGCGCGCGGCGACCTCAGCGTCCCAATCAGGTCCTAACAGGTCGGGACCGAGATGGCCGACGAGCCGGTCTTCTGCGGACGTCGGCACGAGGGCGATGTCGTGCAGCCGGTACCCGACCGCGGTCGCGTCGTTTGTGGTGAGGACGACGCGCACGTCGTCGCGCGCTGAGCCAACCTGCGCGGTCGCGGGCCGCACCCGCCAGCTTCCGTCCATGCGCAGATGGGTGTGTAGGGTCAGCGGCGGGCGCTCGCCGGCGGCCGAGATCCTGATCAGCAGGTGCTTGCCGCGCGCCACGACGTCCACCACCTCGCGGCCGGCGAGCTGGGCGGCGGCGAGCGCGGGCGTCCGAATGTCCGCGGCGATCAGCGTTTGTCCGGCTAACGCGTCGCGCAACGCGCGGGCCGTCAGCCACACGGTGTTTCCCTCCGGCACCGCCACCTCGCGTTCAGCGCATTGTTTTGTCGCGCAACCGAGCCATCGTGTCGCACCAACACCCTGCGGGATAGCGAGCGTGCGGAACGGTTCGCCTTGCGGCATCCGGGTGGGACTTTCGGCACTACGTCGCGTCGCGGGAACGAGCGAAGGTGAGGGCTGCGCTCACGTGACGGTGGCATAGCCCGGGCGGGACGCTGGCCTCGCTTGAGGGCCGCGCCGTGGGGAGGCGACGCTGAGATGTCGCGGCTGATGACGTTGAACTTCCTGGGATTCCTGCGACGGCGGTCAGCGTGCCGCTGGTCAATGCTGGCGCCTGGTCTGGCGGCCGCCGCGGTGTTGGTGACGACCGCCTGCGGTGGAAGCGGCCCACCGACGGCCAATCCGACGGCGAGTCCGACGTCGAACCCGACCGCGACGTCGACCTCGACCCAGCTGGCCGACACGATGCGCCACGGTTCCATTCGACCCGTGCACATGACGACCGGCGGGGAACGCCGGTTCACCTTGCAGGCCGTCCTCGACGACGGCCAGGTGGTGATGACGGCCATCGGCTCGGACGCCGACGATCCACCGGGCACCGACGAGCCGGAACTCACGTCGATGCGTCAGGCCCTGCTGTTTCAGCTGCGCACCGCGTTGACGTCGCTGGGTTGGAAAGAGACGACCACCGGACCGGATTGGTACGACGTCGAGTTCGTCGGCGGACCGGACGCGGTGATCCCGGTTATCGAAAGCACGAGCCCGGTGACCGAAGGCCCGACCGATGGCGAGGAAACGAGCGACGCCGACACCGCGGAGCCGGCGCCACCGCCGCAGCCGAACGAGCTCGGCGACCTCGTCTCGCTGATCGGCAAGGATTTCGACGATCCAGCGGTGGCGAGACTCGCGCGCGTGTGCGGCCCGGGCAGCGACTTCCATCGCAGCGGCAACATCGCGTGCGAGAACGCCGGCTTCGAGCTGACGCTCGGAGGGGCGCGACTCGTCGTGAAGGCGATCACGTTGTTCAACTTCGAGTACAGCGGCTACAACCAGTACGGCGGCACGCTGCCGCTCGGCCTGACATGGGACGACGACTACGCGGCGGTCCTGGACAAGCTTGGCGACCCGATCGACCGGCTGGGCGGCGGTGGTGTCGAGGTGCAACTGCGATACCAATCAGGGGACGCGTACGTCTTGGTGTCCACGACGGCCACCCACGACAACCCCGACTACCTCGCCAACGCCAAGCTGCATTGGATCGAGATCTCGATGGATCCGGTTTCGGGACTACCGCCCGGGTGAACCGCGGCGCGCGGTCGGCGCCGTGTGGAACGGCTCGTGCGGGCCGGCCGACTGGTAGCGTGGTGGGTCGCTTTTCACTTCGAATTTGGGGGGTCTCCCGACATGAAGACTCGTGCCGTCGCGCGTTCGACGGCGGTCGGCGTGGTTGCGCTCGCGTTGCTCGTGGCCGGCTGCTCGTCGTCGAAGAAGAGCGCGAACTCGACGTCGCCCGCTAGCGGCTCGCCGTCGGTGAGCGCCGCGGCCAGTGGCGACACTGGCAGCCCGTCGGCCAACCCGTCGGCCAATCCGTCGGCCAACCCGTCGGTCTCGGGCGACCCCGCCGCGATCAAGCTGTACCAGCAAGCCATCACGTCGCTGTCGAAAGTGAAGTCCGTCCACCTCAAGGGCGAGGGCAGCGACAGCGGCGACACGTTCTCGATCGACGTCCAGTTCGAGAACGGCAAGGGCGCCACCGGCTCCATCGGGTTGAACGGCGGCACCATGAAGATCGTCGCGGTCAACCACGCGCTGTACATCCAGGCCGACGCCAAGGCGTTCGCCGCGTTCGCCGGCGAGCAGCTGCCGACCGACGCCGCGCAAATGATCGCCGGCAAGTGGTTGAAGATCGGCGGCGCTGAGGCGTCGTCGTCCGACAACCCGTTCGCCGGTTTCGGATCTGACTTCAGCGACCTGAAGAGCTTCGCCGAGCAGTTCACGCCGTCGGGTGCGATCTCGCTGCAGCCGGGCACGAAGACCATCAACGGCAAGACGGCGGTCGGCATCGTCGACGCAGGCGAAAGCGACTCCGACCAGTCGATCCTTTACGTGGAGAAGGACGGCGACCACCTGCCGCTGCAGATCGTGCCCGGTCCGAAGGCGTCCGCCGGCGGCAGCGGCGGTCCGTCCGTCGGAAAGATCGACTTCACCGACTACAACAAGCCGGTGACCATCACCGAGCCCACCGGCGCGGTCGACATCTCGCAGTTGATGGCGTTGATGGGCGGCCCGAGCGCCGCGGCCAGCAGCTGATCACCCCGCTGGTCAACCGCGCAGCCGCAACCCGCGGGGAGTCGCCCGAAAGCCGGCCTCCTCCAGCGCGGCGCCAAGCGGTGAGCTGAGCACCGAGCCGCCGTCGGCCCGCTCGACGTCGAGCCGTCCGAGAAGCCCGTCTCGGACGGCGAGCGCGAGCGCGTCGGCGGCGGCTCGCAACTTCGGCGTGTCGTCGGGATCGCCGAACGACAACAGGGTCTTGCCGCCGCGCTCGACGTACAGCGCCAGTTCGCCGTCGACCAAGACGACGAGCGCGCCGGCTTTGCGTCCGGGCCGATGGCCCGTCGTCGTCGCGTCACGGGTCGGCTTCGGCGGCGGCGGCCAGCCAAGCGCCGCGCCGTAGGGATTCGCCGGGTCGGTCGCGGCCAGCACGAGGGTGCGCGACGAGCCGGCCTGCGCGGGGTCGAACGCCCGCAGCCGGTCGACCGCGCCGGCCAACGCGAACTGCGCTGCGCCCAGCCCTTCGACGAAGTAGCCGCGACGGCAGCGGCCGGCCTCCTCGAACGCCGCCAAGACCCGATACACCGCGGCGAATCCACCCGGGACGCCCTCCGCTTGCGCCACGCCGCGGGTGACCACGCCGTGCCGGTCGAGCAGCGCCTCGGCCAGCGCGTGGGACCGGCGGGTCGCGTCAGCGCTGCGCTCCGGAAGCAGGCTCCAGCGGCCGGCGACGGTCGGCGGCCCCATTCGGCTGGTCAGCGGGGCGCGACCAGGCCGACCCGGACGCCGCGACGCCGGGCGGCGGGCATGACCGGCGCCCAGTCGCACGCGCAGCGGCGCGAGCGAGTCGTTGGTCAGCCGACCGGCCCAGGCCAGCTCCCACAACGCGTCGGCCAGCGCGCGGTCGTCGGTGGCGCCGAGCCGGTTCGACAGGTCGCGGAAGAACAGCGCGCCAGCGCCGTCGAGCGCGTCGAGCACCGCGGACTGCAGGGCGTCCGGCTCGACACCGGGATCCAGCGGCGGCAGCAGGAGTGGGGCGTTGTCGGCCGGATAGAGCGCGACCCACCCGTCATTTCCGGGCAGCGCGCCGTGACCGGCCCACAGCACCTCGCCGCTCACGGTCAGCTCGTCGAGCATCGCGGGTGAGTAGCCGGCCACCCGCGACGGCAGCACGATCTGCTCAAGCGCCGACGCTGGGACGATCGCGCCCTGCAACTGGTCGACCGCGCGCAGCACGCCGTCGGCGCCGCGCAACGGCGCTCCGATTTGCTGCCACGCGGGCAAGAATCGGCCGAGCGTCGCGGGGGAGACCGGCTCGACGTCCTTGCGCAGCTTCGCCATCGAACGTCGCCGGATCGAGCGGAGCACCGCGACGTCCGACCACTCGAGCCCCGACCCGCCCGGTCTGAACTCGCCACGCGTCAGCTTGCCGGCGGCGGCGAGCCGTTCAAGGGTGTCGTTGACGATCGCGATCCCGACGCCGAGTCGCTGCGCGAGTGTCGCCGCGACGAACGGGCCGTGGCCGCGGGCGTGTCGCGACACCAAATCGCCGAGCGGGTCGGGGACCGGCTCGGTGAACGCCTCAGGAATGCCTACCGGCAAAGCGGTTCCGAGGGCGTCGCGCAGCCGACCGGAGTCTTCGATCGCGGCCCAGTGCTCTTCGCCGCCGACGCGCACCCTGATCGCGCGCTTGCGCTCCTCGAGTTCGGCGAGCCAACGTGGTGTCGCGCCGCGCTCGATCGCCTCGTCGGTGGTCAGCGGGCCGATGAGGCGCAGCAGGTCGGCGACGCCTTCGAGGTCGCGCGCCTTCCGCTTGGGCGCAAGGTGCTGCAGCTCGGCTTCGACCTCGTCGATCGCGTCGGCGTCGAGGATCTCGCGCAGCTCGGCTTGACCGAGCAACTCGCCCAGCAGCGCGGTGTCGAGGGCCAACGCCTGCGCCCGGCGTTCGGCGAGTGGCGCGTCGCCTTCGTAGATGAACGCCGCGACGTAGCCGAACAGCATCGACCGCGCGAACGGCGACGCCGCAGGTGTCTCGACGTCGAGCAATCTGACCCGGCGCGCCTCGATGTCGCGCATGAGCTCGGTCAAGCCGGGCACGTCGAACACGTCTTGCAGGCATTCGCGCACCGTCTCGAGCACGATGGGAAAGCTCGCGTATTCGCTTGCCACCGCGAGCAATTGAGCGGATCGCTGGCGTTGTTGCCACAACGGTGTTCGGCGATCCGGACGACGACGTGGCAGCAGCAGGGCGCGTGCCGCGCACTCGCGAAACCGCGACGCGAACAACGCCGAGCCGCCCACCTCGCGGGTGACCAGCTCGTCGACTTCGTCTGAGGCGAGCAGCGCGAGTTGCGCTGGGGGCGGCTCGTCGGTGTCGGGGATGCGCAGCACGATGCCGTCGTCGGCGTGCATGCTCGAGACGTCGACGCCATAGCGCTCGCGCAGCCGTGCCGCGATCGCGAGCGCCCATGGCGCGTGCACCTGCGCGCCGAAGGGGGAGTGGACGACGATTCGCCAGTCGCCCAGTTCGTCGCGGAACCGCTCGACGACGATGGTGCGGTCGTCGGGAAGATGCCCGGTGGCCTCTTGTTGCTCGGCGAGGTACGACAACAGATTGTCGGCCGCCCACTCGTCGAGCCCCGCGCTGGTCAACCGAGAAAACGCTTGGTCCTTCGGTAGTTTCGCGATTTCTCGGGTGAACGCGCCGAGCGCGCGGCCCAACTCGAGCGGCCGGCCGATCGCGTCGCCGTGCCAGAACGGCAGCTTGCCAGGCACGCCGGGCGCGGGCGTCACGAGCACCCGGTCGTGGGTGATGTCGGCGATCCGCCATGAGGACGAGCCGAGGGTGAACACCTCGCCGACCCGCGACTCGTAGACCATCTCCTCGTCGAGCTCGCCGACCCGCGCCGCTTTTTCGCCACCAGCAAGGAAAACGCCGAACAGTCCGCGGTCGGGGATGGTGCCGCCGCTGGTGACCGCGAGCCGCTGCGCGCCCGGACGGCCAGCGATCGTGCCGGCGATGCGATCCCACACCAGCCGCGGCCGCAGCTCGGCGAAGTCGTCGCTCGGGTACCGGCCGGCGAGCATGTCGAGCACCGCGTCGAAGGCCGACTGCGGCAGGTTCGCGTAAGGCGCGGCGCGCCGGACGAGGGCGGCGGCGTCGTCGACGTCCCACTCCTCCATCGCCACCATGGACACAAGCTGTTGGGCGAGGACGTCGAGTGGGTTGCGCGGCACCTTGATCGCCTCGATCGCACCCTGCTTCATGCGCTCGGTGACCACCGCGGTCTGCACCAAATCGCCGCGGTACTTGGGAAAAACCACGCCGCGCGACACCGCGCCGACCTGGTGGCCGGCCCGGCCGATGCGCTGCAGGCCGCTCGCGACGCTGGGCGGCGACTCGACCTGGACGACGAGGTCGACCGCCCCCATGTCGATGCCGAGCTCGAGGCTGCTGGTGGCGACGACCGCGGGCAGCTGCCCTGACTTCAGCAGCTCCTCGGTGATGGTGCGTTGCTCGCGGCTCACCGAACCGTGGTGGGCGCGGGCGATCTCGGTGTCGCGCCCGCGTTCGAAGCCGATCTCGTTGAGCCGGTTGGTGAGCCGCTCGGCGAGCCGGCGCGCGTTGGTGAAGACGATCGTCGAGCGATGCGCCGTGATGAGGTCGAAGATCCGCTCCTCGACATGCGGCCAGATCGACTTCTTCGGCTGCTCGTCGTCGATCTCATCGGGGGCGGCCATGTCTTCGACCGGCACGACGACGCTGAGATCGAAGGTCTTGGCGGCCGGGGGTTGGACGACGGTGGCGGGCCGGGCGCCCCCGAGGAATCGGGCCACCTCGTCGACCGGGCGGACGGTGGCGGACAGGCCGATCCGCTGGGCGGGCCGTTCGAGCAGCGCGTCGAGCCGCTCCAACGACAGCGCGAGGTGCGCGCCGCGCTTGGTGCCCGCCACGGCGTGCACCTCGTCGACGATCACCGTCTCGACGCCGCGCAGCGACTCGCGCGCCTGCGAGGTCAAGATCAAGAACAGCGACTCGGGCGTGGTGATCAAGATGTCGGGCGGCTTCGTCATGAGGCGCCGCCGTTCGTCCGCCGGCGTGTCACCGGAGCGCACCGCCACCTCGATGCCAGGCGCGGGCACGCCGAGCCGGGTTGCCGCCTGCCGCATGCCGACCAGCGGCGAGCGCAGGTTGCGCTCGACGTCGACCGCCAAGGCCTTCAGCGGCGAGATGTAGAGAACGCGGCAGCGCTTGGTCTTGTCTGGCGGCGCCGGTGTGGAGGCGATGCGGTCGAGCGCCCACAAGAACGCGGCGAGCGTCTTGCCCGAGCCGGTGGGGGCGACGACGAGCGTGTGATCGCCGCGGCCGATCGCTTGCCAGGCCTGCTCTTGGGCCGCGGTTGGCCCGGCGAAAGCGGACGCGAACCAATCGCGGGTGATCGTCGAGAAGCCGGAGACGTCGGACGGCGCGGGCGGCGGGCCGCCGTCCGGCTTCTTGTTCCGCGTCATGCCTCGATTGTGGACTTCGCCACTGACAGGCGCCGAGGTGACGGCGCCTAACGTTGTCTGGCACAACAAACGTTGTCCCAAAAGGGAATCGAGCCACTTTGTCGGCTAGCGATGTGACGGATCTCATCTGGCGCGACACAGGCTAGGTTCGGGATAGTCGAAAGGACGAATTCGGCAGAGACGAGGGATGTGCGCCCTCACCCCCGCGTCTCCGTGGTGAGGCCGTTCTTCCGCGCGCCGGAGGGGCACACCGATCAGGTCCACCGATCACGGAGGTGGAGCGAAGGAGGGCGATCGAATGGTCGACGTCGACGCGGTGCTTGACCGCTCGGGTCTGAAAAGCGAGCAGGTTCGTGAGTACGTCCGCTACTGGGCGGCGCTGACCGGGGCGGCGCGCGTCGAGGTCGTCGACGCGGCTGATGACGATCGGCTGATCCGCGAGGCGCTGGAGGCCGGGGAGATCTCGCCGGCGGGCGACGGCTGCTACTACGCCCGCAGCTATCTCAAGGACACCGCGCGGTCCGAAGAGCGGACGATCGTGGCGACCGCCGATCCTGCCGACAAGGGCGTGTACAACAACTGGCGGCTGTCATCTGAGATGCGCCCGCTGCTCGAGGAGCGCATGCGCGGCGCGTCGGCCGGCAAGACGATGTACGTCATCCCATATCTGATGGCGCAGCCGGGATCACCGCTTGAGGCGTACGCCGCCGGCGTCGAGCTGACCGACTCCCGCACCGTGGTGCTGCACATGATCCGGATGGCCCGCGTAGGCGTGGCGCACATCAACAACCTCGCCGACCCCGACATGTTCGTGCGCGCGGTGCACGTCACCGGAGATCTCGAAAACCTCGGCCAGGGCACCGAAAACGACCAGCGGTACTTCGTGACCGTCGCCGACGAGCGCACGATCTTGCACTTCGGCTCGTCGTACGGCGGCAACGCGTTGCTCGGGAAGATCGCGCACGGTTTGCGGCAGGCGTCGTACGACGGTTGGGCGTCGGGCGGGTTCCTCGCCGAGCAGTTCATGTTGCTCGGCATCACCGACAAGGAGACCGGCCGCAAGTACCACATCTGCGGTGGCTTCCCGAGCGCCTCGGGCAAGACCAACCTCGCGATGACGCTGGCGCCCGATGCGCTGGGCGACCGCTACCACGTCGAGTTCTACGGCGACGACATCGCGTGGCTGTGGGTCAACCCGGACGACGGCCGGTTGTACGGGATGAACCCTGAGTTCGGCGTCTTCGGCGTCGCGAAAGACACCAACGAGGACACCAACCCGACCGCTCTGGACGCCGTCGCGCCTGGCACGAAGACGTTGTTCACCAACGTGGCCTACAACGAGAAGACGCACGAGGTCTGGTGGGAGGGCCGCACGCCGCACCCGCCGGAGGACCTCGACGGTTGGCTGGACTGGACCGGTCGACCGATCGCCGACCGCACGGAGGCTGAGCGCTTCGAGGCGTGGGCGCACCCGAACAGCCGGTTCACCACCACGCTGGCGAACGTGCCGAACATCGCGCGCGACTTCGACGACCCCAGGGGTGTTCCGATTGACGCGGTCATCTTCGGGGGCCGCACCCGCGACCGCGAACCGCTCGTGCGGGCCATCAACGATCTCGCCGAGGGCGTGTACGACGGATTGACGCTCGGGGCCGAGGCGACGTTCGCCGCCGAGGGCGTTGAGGGGCAGTTGCGCTACGACCCGATGTCGATGCGGCCGTTCATGTCGTATCCCGAGGGGCGCTACGCGGCCCACTGGCTGGGTATTGTCGGCGCGGCTCGCGAGCAGCCGATCTTCGCGCACGTCAACTGGTTCCAGCGCGACCCCGAGGACGGGCATTTCCGCTGGCCCGGTTACCGGGAGAACCTGCGCGCCCTGCTCTGGCTGGTGCGGCTGAAGAACGGCGAGGTCTCTGGCGTGCGATCGCCGGTCGGTGTCTTGCCGGCGCGTGAGGAGCTCGAGCTCGAGGGGCTGGAGATTGATCCGGCCGACCTTGACCTGTTGCTGAGCATCGACGTCGAGCGGTGGCGGCAAGAGATGGGCTTCCGGCGCAAGCATCTGGAGCAGTTCCACGACCTGCCCGAGGAGATCTGGGAAGCGCACCGACGGGTGGCGGCCGCGCTCAATCAAGGCTGATTCCGGCGAGTTGTGTCGGCGAACACGCGGTCTACCGCGTGTAGGCCGACACAAGTCTGCGACCAGTCTGCGGCGCGGCGGTGGTTAGAACTTGACGACCGACCAGTGGGCGCCGCCGTCCGTCGTCCGCCACAACTGACGCGTGCCGTTCACGACCGGGATCGCGAAGCCGTCCTGTGCGGTCGTGAAGCCGATGAACGCGAACTGCGTCGCCGACGGCAGATTCGGAGTCGACACTGTGGCGGTGGAACCGTCGATGTTGACTCTCAGCAGTTTGCCGCCGGTCGCGACGATCGCTGACTTGTCGTCGACCGCGCCAATCGCGACTGACGCGCTCGAAAGCTTCGACGAAGCGGTCTGCCAGGTCGTCCCGAAGTCGGGCGACACGTACGCACCAGACAGGCCATTGCCGGACGACGCGCACGCCAGCCACAGCGCATTGGTCGTTGTGGACACGGGATCGCCCGGCGCATAAGCGCATGGCAGGTTGCTGCCGGGCAACGGCGCGAAGCTCGTCGAGCCGCCTGTCGCGATGACCGCGCGTTGCTTGCCGGTCGTGGCGTCGGTTCCGATGACGACGACGGTCGTTCCCTCAACTCCGAGCATCGGTTCAGCCGCACCGAACGTGCCCGCTGAGTCGACTTTCTGCCAGGTGCCACCCGGATAGGTGGTCGAGTAGACGGCGTAGGTGGGCCCGACCGCCGTGTTGGCGTTTGTGAGCGCGATCGCCCAGGCGCGATTGTTCGCGGCCGCAAGCCGTTGGACGGCGAACTGCGGGGCCGACGGGTCAACGCCAGCCAGTTGCGACCAGCTCAGGCCGCCGTCGGCCGTCTGCCAGAGCCCGCCGTCGAACGCCCAGCCGTTCTTGCCGTCGCCGAAACGAATCTCAGAGACGACGCCAGAACCGAGGACGTCTTTGGCGCCGAGGCCGTCAGGACCGACCGGCGAAGCAGGCGCGCCGACTTCGGTGAAGGTCTTGCCGCCGTCCGTGGTCTTCGCGACCGCCGTGCAGGTGCCGACGTCGCACGGCGCGTGGCCGAGCACCCAATAAGTGTTCGCGTTGACGGCGGTCACCGACATCGGGACGAAGCCGGCCGGCGGAGCGCCGCCCGCCGGGATCGCGCCTGGGGCGGTCGTGGCGGGCCCGGTCGCGGTGAAGGTGTTGGACGACGGCGCCACCGTCGACGGCACGGGTGAAGGCGGCTTGCTGGCGGTCTGAGTCGTCATCGACGGGGTGTTCGATGACGGCCCGCCGGCGAGCCGCGATCCGTTGTCATGCGTCGGCCGCAGCGTGATGCCGACCGCCGCCACCGCGATCACCGCCAGCGCCGCGCCGCCCGAGACGGCGACCCGCTGCCGCCGCTGGCGTCGCCGCGCACCCGCGTGGATGCGGTCGATCGCGTCGGCGTCCGGCGAAATTGACAACGCGCGCGAACGCAGGACGTCGCGCAACCTGCGGTCGAACTCGTCGTCCGGGATGTGCCGGCTCATCGGCGCACCTCACCGTCGGCGAACGCGGCGGAGTCCTTACGCAGGGCCGCCAAAGCGCGCGACGCCTGGCTCTTCACCGTGCCGACCGACGAGCCCATCACCGCGGCGATCTGCGCCTCTGACATGTCCTCGTAGTAGCGCAGCACGATCACCGTGCGCTGCCGCGGCGGGAGCGCCTTGATCCGCTCCCACAAGGCGAAGTCGCGGATTTCCGGCTCGCCCGCTCCCCGGCGTCCGGGATCTTCTGGTACGTCGAGCACCAGCGTCTCGCGTCGCCGCCGACGCCAGATGCTGATGTTGCGGTTGACCATGATCCGCCGCACGTAACCCTCCGGGTCACCCTGCTTTTCGACGCGAGGCCAAGCGAGCATCGTGCGCTCCAAAGCGTCTTGCACCAGGTCAGCCGCGGCGTGCGGGTTGCCGGTGAGCGCGTGGCCGAAGCGAAGCAGCTCCGGCATTCGAGCGCGGGCGAACTCGTCAAAGACCCTTTGCCGCTCCTCGTCCACGTTCACCCCGGGCACGTTGTACGGATCGAAGGACGCCACAACCCGGCGCTGGGTTGCATGCGGATCCAACCCCGGTTTTAGCGGGTCGGGATCGATTGCGCGAACTGGAAGAGATCATCCGGGTCGTACGCGGACTTGACGTCGCGCAGCCGCCCGAGGTTGACCCCGTAATACGCGTGCTGCCAGTCGGCCAGCTGCGGGTCGATGTAGTTCTGGTAGGCGTAGCCGCTCACATGCGACCGCATGTCGGCGTAGAGCCGGTCGAGCCACGCCTGGTTCGCCTGGGTCTGCTTGGCGTCGAGCAGCGGCGCGACATATTGCAGGCAGGCCAGCTGGTCGCGGTGCGCGAACGCCGTCTCGGTCGGGCCGACCCGGTTGATCGCGCCGCCGCACGCGTCGAACAGCACGCTGCCGCCTGGCAGCCCTTGCCGTTGGCGGCGCTCGATCCCGTCGAGCACGACTCCAACCCCGGACGACGTGAGCGGGCCGGCGATGAAGTCGGACCTGGCCAGCTGCGGTCCTCGCGGCAACGTCCCGCCGCCGGCCCGCGGCCGGCATTGCGCCAGCGTGAGGTCCGCGCAGCCGCCCTCGATCATCATCGTGCGCAGGTAGTCGGCAAGGTTTGCGAACCGGCTGGTCATGGGCGCCTTCGCGGCGGCTTGCAGCTGGTCGACGAGTCTTTGCAGGTCGGCGAGCGGGCCCACGTGGACGCCGTTGACGTAGATCTTCGGCGTCGTGTTCGCCGAGGCGGCGCCGTCGAGGTGCAGGCTCGACCACAGTTCGTCCGGCGCGGTCGCGACCCAGCCTTGCCACGCCGTCAGCACGTCGGCGGCGCGCGACCAATCCCACCGCAGCACGAAGTACGAGAGCGGCTGAGTGCGGTGGGTGGCGAACTCGAGCGCGGTGACCACGCCGAAGTTGCCGCCGCCTCCGCCACGGTGCGCCCAGAACAGGTCGGCGTCGTGGTTGGCGTCGCAGCGGACCTGCTCGCCGTCGGCGGTGACCAGCTCGATCGCGGTGAGCCGGTCGCAGGTCAGGCCGTACTTGCGCCCGACCACGCCGACGCCGCCGCCCAGCGCGAGTCCGGTGACGCCGACCGTCGGGCAGGAACCGGCCGGAATCGAAACGCCTTGGGCGGCCAACTTCGCGTAGACGTCGATGAGTCGCGCGCCGGCGCCGATGCGCGCGACGCTTGGCGTCTTTGCGGGCGTGATCGCGTTCATCGGGCCGACGTCGATCACCAAGCCGGACGACGTGGAGTAGCCGGCGTAGCTGTGTCCGCCGCTCCTGACCGCGAACGTGGCGCCGCTGGCTTTGGCGTGTCGCAGGCAGGTGGCGACGTCGTCCGGGCTGGCGCATTTCGCGATCGCGGCGGGACGGATCGCGTCGAAGCGCGGGTCGAACAGCTGCGCGGCGGTGGCGTATCGGCTGTCGCTGGGCAGGATCAGCTTGTCGCCGAGGGTCTTTTTGAGGGCGGTCAGGTCGGTTGGGGCCGGCGGGCTTGACGGCGGCGGACCGCTCGGTGGAGCGGAGCCGGCGGCCGGGGGTTTGGCAGAGCTGGCGGCGGGTCTTGGCGAGCGATGGTTGCAGCCCGCTGTGGCGGCGGCGACGCCCGCCGCGGCGGCCAGCCGGAGGAAGTCTCGTCGCTCGATCGCGGTCACCTCGCTTCAGACGCCGACCGTCCGACTTTAGGTGCCTGCCCCTCCCCGCCGGGTTGATC
>DASVDW010000052.1:0-6429 GCA_036380925.1 Acidothermaceae bacterium | reverse complement strand
AGCCCGAATCCCGCTCCGTTCGGGTCGGAGACGAGCGCTTGAATGCCGAGGTCGCCGACCGGCATCGCGGGGAAGACCACCTGCCCGCCGGCGCGCTCGGCCGTCGCAAGTGTCGTTTCGATGTCGTTGGTGGCGAAATAGACCTTCCAGCTGTTGTTCGCAGGGGTGCCGGGCATGTCACCCATGGCACCGGCGACCGGCACATCGCGTCGGGTGAAGGTGAAGTAACCGCCGAACTCCTCGACCGGCTCGGTGGCTTCCCAGCCGAACAGCTCGCCGTAGAAGCGGCGAGCCGCCGGGACGTCTGAGGTCCAAAGGTCGGCCCAGGTAGGTGCGCCAAAGGGGGCTTGTTCACGGGTTGTCATAGCGCTTCTCCTAGTGAACTCGGCGTCTGTTGTCATCGAGACGTCGTAGGCGCCGGGCACTCATCGGCGTCGTTTCAGGAACCAGCGCACCACCTCGATCACGGCCGTCACGGCGAGGGCGATGCCAAGAGCCAGCAGCAGGCCGACGAGTGGACGATGCTCGAACGCGCGGCCGCCGAAGAACCCGAGCAGCGCTCCGTACAGCGCCCAAATTGACGCCGCGATCGCGTCGAAGACCACGAACCGCCGCCATGGGTACGCCAACGTTCCGGCGCTCAAGGTGACGGCGGTGCGACCACCAGGGATGAAGCGGCCAGCGGCGATCAGCTCGGCGCCACGCTCGGTCAGCTGGTGTTCGGCCCACGCCACCCGTCGTTTCGCCTTCTCCCCGCTGAAAAACCGGTCCTTGATCCTCGTCCCGTAGCGCCGGCCCAGCAGGTAGGCGACGTTGTCGCCGATGAAAGCGCCGCCGGCCGCGACGGCGATGACGATCGGCAAGAACAGGTCGCCTGCGGCGGCGACGACGCCTGCCGTGATCACCGCTGTCTCGCTTGGCACTATGGGCACGATCGAGTCGAACGCCGCGAAGAGCAAGATGACGACGTACGCCCACAGCGACGCCTCGGCGACCAGGTGGGTGAACTGGTCAAACACGCCTGCCCGCCTCCTGTTTGTCGGCCGAATCAGCCTCCGCCACGACTTTGCCGAGATCGATGATCGCCCCTCGTGCTGGCCGGGGCGGCGTTTGTCGTGATCACAACGGGGTGGCGCAGCTTGCCGGAGTTCGGCAACCTGCTTATCGCCATTTGGCCCGGCCTTGGGGGCGATTTTGAGCGTTTCGCGGCGATGGTGGAGGTACCACCGGCCGTCCTAGGGAGGGCGACATGCAACTGGTTCGCGAGTTCGATTTGGCCAGGCTGACAGACGACCGTGGCTGGCCGCGCGTCTCCATGTTCGTGCCCACCCGACGTGGCATCCAAAATCTGGACACGAATCGCATCACTTTGAAGAACCAGCTGAAATCGGCCGAGGCGGAACTTGTCCACATGGGTCTGCGCCCGACGCAGATCGAGGCGGTCTTGGGGCCGACCCGCGCGCTGCTCGAGGAGTCGATGTTTTGGACGGCGGCGAGCGACGGTCTCGCGGTCTACGCGGGCCTCGCGGGCACCCGGCTGTACCGGCTGCCCCTGCAGTTGCCCGCGCTGGTGGCGGTCGGCAACCGATTCGTGGTGTGGCCGCTGTTGCCGCTGCTCACCACCAGCGGTCACTACTTCGTCCTGACCCTCAGCCACTTTGAGGCGCACTTGTTCCAAGGGACGCGGTTCGCCCTCGGCGAGGTGCCATTGGGTCAGATCTCGCTCGAGCACGAGCTGCGCGCGGGGCTGCGCCGACCGCAAGCGGCATTCGTGGGGGCTGGTACCGGGAGACTGCATCGTGGTGTCGGCGGCGCTGTGGCGCCAGACCAGAAGATCCTGACGGCGGAGCGGTTTCGCCGGGTCGACGACATGGTTCGCGAGGTGCTGGCGGCCGACCAGGCGCCCCTCGTCGTCGCTGGGGTGGGATACCTCCGCGCGCTTTACGAGCGCGTGAACAATTACCCGCACCTGCTCGCGGCCGGTGTCGAGGGCAGCCCCCGGGGGATGACGCTCGACGAGTTGCGGAGCAGGTCGTGGGGAGTCGTCGAGCCCGTCTTGCGAGCCCCTGAGATCGCGGCGGTAAGCCAGTATCTGCGCTTGCGTGGGACCGGTCGCACCCTCGCCGCGCCGGCGGACGTCTACAGCGCTGCGCTGGAGGGCCGGGTCGAAACACTGTTCGTGTCGAGCGATGTGAGCGGTTGGCGGGCGCCGGATGGCGAACGCGGCGCCGTTCGGCTCGCCGAAGCCATGACCGACGGCGAACTGGTCGACCTCGCCGCCCTCGCGACCTTGCGCAACTCTGGCTCGGTGTTCGCGGTCGCGGAGGACCGCATGCCCGAGCATTCACTGGTCGCCGCGGTGCTTCGGTTCTAACCGCGACGAGGTTGGCGAAGATCGCGATTTTGCCGGTCGCCTATGGTGGGACCTGACCCGAACGCCCTAGGGAGAGGTGCCAGGTGCCCGCGCCGCTGGAACAACTGGAGAAGATCTACGAGACCGTGCTGCGCCGCAATCCGGCCGAACTTGAGTTCCACCAAGCGGTCCGTGAGGTCCTCGACAGTTTGCGACCGGTGGTGCCGAAACACCCGCACTACACCGACGCCAAGGTCATCGAGCGCATCTGCGAGCCCGAACGTCAGATCATCTTCCGCGTCCCATGGACCGACGATCGGGGCGAGGTGCACATCAACCGCGGCTTCCGAGTTGAGTTCAACAGCGCGTTGGGGCCCTACAAGGGCGGTCTGCGCTTCCACCCGAGCGTGTATCTGGGCATCATCAAGTTCCTCGGCTTCGAGCAGGTGTTCAAGAACGCGCTCACCGGCATGCCCATCGGCGGCGGCAAGGGCGGCTCGGACTTCGACCCGAAAGGCAAGTCGGACGCCGAGATCATGCGGTTCTGCCAAAGCTTCATGACCGAGCTGTACCGCCATCTTGGCGAGTACACCGACGTCCCGGCCGGTGACATCGGCGTCGGTTCACGTGAGATCGGTTACCTGTTCGGGCAATACAAGCGCATCACCAACCGTTACGAGTCCAGCGTGCTGACGGGAAAGGGCATCGGCTGGGGCGGCGCGCAGGTGCGCACCGAGGCGACCGGCTACGGCGCCGCGATGTTCGTGCAGGAGATGCTGAAGGTCCGCGGCAGCTCTTTTGATGGCCGCAAGGTTGTGGTGTCGGGCGCGGGCAATGTCGCGATCTACACGATTGAGAAGGTTGGGCAACTCGGTGGGCGGGTGATCGCCTGCTCCGACTCCAGCGGCTACGTCGTCGACGAGGCCGGTGTTGATCTCGCCGTCCTCAAGCAGGTCAAAGAGGTGGAACGGCTGCGGATAAAGGAGTACGCGCAGCGCGTGCCGCGCGCGCGATACGTCGAGGGCGGCTCCATCTGGGATGTGCCGTGTGACGTCGCCATGCCGTCGGCGACCCAGAACGAGATCACCGAGGACGACGCGGTGAAGTTGGTGCGCAACGGGTGCGTCGCCGTCGGCGAGGGCGCCAACATGCCGACGACGCGCGAGGGCGTCGCCGTGTTTCTCGAGGCCGACGTCGCTTTCGGACCCGGCAAGGCGGCCAATGCCGGCGGCGTGGCGACCTCGGCCCTCGAGATGCAGCAGAACGCGTCGCGCGACTCGTGGACCTTCGAGCACACCGAGGCAAGACTCACCGAGATCATGCAAGGCATCCACGCGACCTGCTACCAGACCGCGGAGGAATACGGGTTTCCTGGCAACTACGTCGTTGGCGCCAACATCGCGGGCTTCGCGAAAGTCGCCGACGCGATGCTGGCGTTCGGCTTGGTGTGACGCGGCGTCGACCTCAGCCGAGGTAGGGCTCGACGAACTTGTTCAAGAACTTGCCTCGCGGGTCGTAGCGCCGCGCCAGCTCGCGGAAGTCGGCGAGCCTGGGATATCGGGCGGCGACGTCCGCCGGGCTGACGCTGGAGAGCTTCCCCCAGTGCGGGCGGGGTGAGAACGGCTCCAGTTGCTCCTCGACCGCCGCCATGACCGGGCGGACCGCGGCGTCGTTCTTCACCCACGTGAAGTGGAAGGCGACGCTGTCACGCCCGAACGACGGACTCATCCACAAGTCGTCGGCGGCGATCGTGCGGATCTCCGAAACCTGCAGGACCGGCGCGATGCGGTCGGCCACCTTGGCAAGGGCCTCGAACGCCGCGATCGCGTGCTCACGCGGCAGCAGGTACTCCGACTGCAACTCCTCTCCAGCGCTCGGGGTGAACTCCAAGCGAAAATGCGGCAGGCGCTCATGAGAAGGGCCCGGCACGCCAAGTTGCCGCGTGCAGTTCTTGACCGGCATTCCCCGCAAGGGGTGGCGGGCGGATTGGGCCAAAGCGGAGCCAAGCCACCGCGGGTCGGGCGGCTCATCGCCGTCCGACACTCGTTGTTTCACCCACACCTGGTCGACGTCGCGGCTGCCCCAGGTGGTGAACAGGCTCACGCTGTACGCCTTTTCGACAATCGCGTCGAAATGGTTCACGACGCTGTCCGCCGGCATGTTGTCGAACACGAACTGCCGCATCTCGAACGCGGGGACGACGTCAAGCGTCATCGCGGTCACCACTCCAAGGCAGCCCAAGGCGACCACGGCGCCGTTGAAGTCGGCGTCGACGTCGCGGGTCAACCGCACGAGTTCGCCGTCGGCGGTCACCATCTCGATGGCCCGCACCGCGCCGGCGAGGCCGCGGTTTCGCACACCCGAACCGTGCGTCCCCGTGGCGCACGAGCCGGCGATCGAGATGTGCGGCAGCGATCCGAGGTTGTGCAGTGCGACGCCATGCTCGAGCAGCCGCGCGGCGACGTCGCCGTATCGCATGCCGGCGGTCACGGTGGCGGTACCGGCCTGCGCGTCCACGCTGACCGACGACGGGAGTTCCACGACGGACACTTGCTCGGCGTCGGTGTCGGCGATGCGGTTGAACGAGTGCGCGGTGCCGACGGCTCGAATGCGTGAGGCGGCGGCGACGATCTCGCGAAGTTGGTCGATGGACGTGGGCATGTTGCGTCGAGTCGTGGCGAATTCGACGTTCCCCGCCCAGTTGGCAAGCGGCGTGTTCACGAGAGCTTCTTGCGCAGCCATTGCAGGCGTTCCACCTCGTGGAACATCGCGCCACCCTCGTGGTCGTTGAACTGGTACACCGAAATCTGCTTGTCGCCGGCGTATTCGTTGTATGCCGCGTACACGGTGGAGGGAGGGCAGGTCTGATCCATGAGGCCGACGGAGAACAACGCCGGGGCCTGCGCGCGCCTCGCCATCGCGACACCGTCGAAGTAGGCAAGTGTTGAGAACGCCTGCTCGACGCGGTCGCGGTGCGCCTTCAAGTAGCGCACGATCTCGCTGTATGGTTCGCTGTCGCAGATGTCGGTCGCCCGCCGGAAGTCGCAAAGAAAAGGGACGTCGGGCAACGCGCACGTGACGTCCGGTAACAAGGCGGCGACGGCGAGGGTGATGGCGCCGCCTTGGCTACCGCCGGCGACGGCGACGCGACTCGCGTCGACGGCCGGGTGCGAACGCAACGCCTCGACGGCCCTGACGCCATCGGTGAAAACCCGCCTGTAGAAGTACTCCGCGGGGTCCTCGATGCCCCGAGTCAGGAATCCAGGCTGGGACGGCGGCGCTCCGACCGGATCAGGTGTGTCGCCGACCGACCAACCGCTGCCTTGGCCGCGGGTGTCCATGACCAAATGCGCATAGCCGGCGAGCGCGTAGAGCAGGTTCTCGTGCGAGAGTCCGCGGCCGCCGCCGTAACCCTGAAACTGGACGACGCCGGGCAGCGCGGCCCTGTCGGGCGCGTTGACCGGCAGATGCAGCCAGCCCTTGATTTCATGCCCGCCGAAGCCGCGGTAGGTGACGTCGAACGTCCGCACCGCGGTGAGCCCCGTGTCGACCGGGTCAAAGGACGCCGCGAGCTCGTGCCGGCGGGCGTCGGCCAAGGTGTCGGCCCAGAAGTCGTCGAAGTCGGCGGGCTCGTCAAAGGTCGCCCGGTAGCGGACGAGTTCGGGTAGGGACAGGTCGGTGTGGACCACGGTGTGAATCGCCTTTCAGCCTCGCTGGGCGCGCGCGAGTTTTGGGGCGGGCGCGCTAAATCGTTCCTACGCAAAACCTTACCGACGCGCGACAGCGCCGGCCGGCGTGTCCGCCGACCGGCGCTGCCGTGGATAGGCGCTCGGGGCCTAGCCGCACGTGACGTGTTGGGAGGCGTCCGTCAGGTGCGTCACTGGCCGGCCCGGACGCCTGGCATTCCGCCGTGGTAGCCCAGGGGTGCGCCGGGCGCGCGGCCTGGGATGTTGGCGGCTTTGTTCCATTTGCCGAGGGGGATGACGGTGCGGCCGTAGGCGGATTCGAACATCATCGCGGAGGCGACCAGCCAGGCGATGGCGGCGGAGATGACGAACAGCACGCCGCCGGCGCGG
>DASVDW010000051.1:0-23055 GCA_036380925.1 Acidothermaceae bacterium | reverse complement strand
GACGTCGTGACGACGTCGCGCGACGTGTCGCGCGCGGCCCGCGCGCTGAAGCGCGCGGTCATCAGCGCGCTCACCGCGTCCGCGATCAACGTGCGCGACCTGGAGGCGTCGCCCGCGCCCGTGACCCGCTTCGAGGTCGCGCACAGCGACTCCGCAGGCGGAGTGGTGATCCACACCACGCCGGCAGACGCGCAAAGCGTCGACATCATGTTCCTCGACGAGCGCGGCGCCGACCTCGCGCCAGGGGCGCAGCGCCGTCTGGAGCGGGTTTTCTCGCGGCAGGAGTTTCGCCGCGCCTTCCCCGGCGAGATCGCGGATCTGACCTATCCGTCTCGCACGCTCGAGGACTACTCGCACGAGTTGCTGCGGTGCGTCGACATCTCCGGAATCGCCGAGGCGGCGCTGAAGGTCGTCATCGACACGGCCGGCGGAACCGCCGCTTTGATCCTCCCGACGCTGCTCGCGCGGATCGGCATCGACGTTCTCACCGTCAACAACCGGCTCGACGACACCGCGCCGACGGAAACGCTGTCGGAGCACATGCGCGCGCTCGAACGCCTGGGGGAGCTCGTCGCGTCGTCACGCGCCGCCTTCGGGGTGCGGTTCGACCCAGTGGGGGAGCGTATCTCCCTCGTCGACGAGCGAGGCGTCATCGTGCACGACGACCGGGCGCTGTTGGTCTTGATGGACTTGGTGGCGGCCGAGCGACACACCGGCCGCATCGCGCTGCCGATCACCACGACGCGGGTCGCCGAGGACGTCGCCCGATTCCACCGCGTCGGCATTCACTGGGCGCCGACCTCGCCCGACGAGCTGACCAAGGCCGCCGCGGCGCCCGACGTCATCTTCGCCGGAGACGGCCGCGGCGGGTTTGTGGTGCCGGAATTCGGCGCGGCCATCGACGGAATCGCGTCGTTCGTGCGGCTGACCGGGTTGGTCGCCCGCACCAAGTTGACGTTGAGCCAGATCGACGCCCGCATCCCGCAGGCGCACGTGCTGCGCCGCTCGGTCGCGACTCCCTGGGCGGCCAAAGGCATGGTGATGCGCTCGGTGGTCGAGGCGGCTGGCGACCGGTTGCTGGACACGACCGACGGCGTCCGAGTCGTCGAGGACGACGGACGGTGGGTCTTGGTGCTGCCAGACCCCGCCGAGGCGGTCACCCACATGTGGGCCGAAGGGCACGACGCGGATTCGGCGACCGCATTGCTGCAAGAGTGGGCCGCTGTCGTCGAGGGGGCTGGAAGCTGACCGCTCCAGAATCGGCTGGAGGCGCCGGCGTCCGTCGGCGGGCCGACGCCTCGATGTCGCTGCTCATCGACCTGACGACGCACGCGGTCGACGAGGCGTACCAGCAGGCGGCGCGTCGCAAGACCGCGTCGTCCGACGTCGTGCCCGCCCCTGCGGCGAGACGGTCACGACGGGCGACCGCCGTCTTGGTCGGTGTTGTGCTCGCGGCCGCAGGCGCGTTGTTCGCGACGTCCGCGGTGGCGACGCATCGCAACGCCGACGCCGCCAAACGCGATCGCAAAGAGCTGGTCAAGCAGATCAACGAACAGACCGCGCAGTCCGACCGGCTGCAGCGGCAGCTCGATGAGTTGCGCGCGAAGGTGGCGAGCGCCCGCGACGCCGCGTTGTCGGCGTCGGGACGTGGCTCGGCCCTGCAACGCGAGATCGCCGAGTTGGAAATGGTGGCCGGCACCCAAGCCGTCGAGGGGAGCGGCGTCCAGGTCACCCTCGACAACGCGAAAGACATTAGCAACCCCGACACCGCGTCGCTTGGGACCATCTACGACCGCGACATTCAGGCCGTGGTCGACGCGTTGTTCGCGAGCGGCGCCGAGGCGATCGCGGTCAATGGCGAGCGGCTGACGGCCCGCACCGCCATTCGCGAAGCGGGTGACGCCATCCTCGTCGACTACCGGCCGCTCGCGCCGCCGTATCACATCGACGCGATCGGTCCACCCGACCTCAAGGCGACCTTCTTGAAGACGCAGACTGGCACGCTGTACGAGAACTGGCGGCAGGTGTACGGCCTGGGGTTCTCCGTCGACACTCGGCAACGTCTTACGCTTCCCTCGGCGGCCGAGCCTGTCGTGCGGTACGCCGAGCCGGTCGTTGTCCCGCCGTCCGCACAACCGTTGGAATCGCCGTGATCGCAGCCCTTGCCCTGGCCATTGGGGTGTTGCTCGGTGTGGTGTTTCACCCCACCGTGCCGGTCGGGCTGCAGCCGTACCTGCCGATCGCCGTGGTCGCCGCGCTCGACGCCGTGTTCGGCGCGCTGCGCGCGATGCTCGACGGCATCTTCGACGACAAGGTGTTCGTCGTGTCGTTCATCGCCAACGTGCTGGTGGCGGCCCTCATCGTGTTCCTCGGCGACCAGCTGGGCGTCGGCAGCCAGTTGTCGACCGGTGTCGTGGTCGTCTTGGGCATCCGCATCTTCTCCAACGCCGCGGCGATCCGCCGGCACTTGTTCCGCGCATGACCGAGGACCCGCAGCGCCAGCCGGCCAAGAAGCAGCAGCCGGTGAGAAAGCAGCCGCCGGCCAACCAGCAGCCGCCAGCCAAGAAACAGCCAGTCAAGAAGCAGCCGAAGACGACGCCGCGCGGTCCGAGACAGCCCGCGGCGCCTGACGCACAGGTGGAGCGCCCGGCGCCGATGATGTCAACACCGGCGGACCCCGAACCGACGGTCGCTCAACCGGAGGTTGAGCCTGCCCGCGATGAATCGACGGGCGCGCCCGCCTCGGCCGCCTCCGTCGCCTCGGCGGCCTCGGCCGACTCCGCCTCGGCCGACTCCGCCAGCTCCGCCAACCCCGCGAACTCGGGCAGGTGGCGGGAGTTGCTTGAGATGAGCCGCCCGCGGGCGACCCGCGGCCAACTCATCGTCGCGTTGCTGTGCGGCCTGCTCGGGTTCGCGTTGGTGACGCAGGTGCACAGCCAAGCCGGCGCCGGGTTGTCGACCGCGCGCCAGGCCGACCTGGTCGACGTCTTGGACAACCTGACAGCGAAGTCAGACCAGCTGCGGTCGCAAATCGCCGACCAGCAGAACGCGCTTGCCAAGCTCACCGGGGGCGCTGGGCGCAACCAGGCCGCTTTGGAGGAGGCCCAACAGCGCGCGCAGGCGTTGCGCGTGCTCGCGGGCACGGTCGGGGCCACCGGACCGGGAATCGACCTTCGCGTCAACGACCCAGACAAGAAGATCACCGCTGACGTGCTCCTCGACGTGCTGGAGGAACTGCGCGACGCCGGCGCGGAGGCGGTCGAGATCCGCGGCTCTCCGGCGGCGGGCTCGGGGTCCGGCCCCGCCGCCACCACCGCCCCCGGCGCCCCGCTCGCCGTTCGGCTGGTGGCGAGCAGCTACTTCGTCGACCCGCTGGACGGCACCGGCGTGGTGGTCGACGGCACCGAGCTCGCCCCGCCGTACGACCTGCTCGCCATCGGCGACCCGCCGACGCTCTCGCAGGCGATGGGCATCCCAGGCGGCGTGCTGGACACGCTGAAGGGCAAGGGTGGAAGCGGTACAGTCACCGAGCTTGACACCGTGCGGATCACGGCGTTGCACGTTGTCACGCCGCCCAAATACGCGCACCCGGCGTCGACGCCGGCTGCCGGCAACCGGACACCTGGAGGTTCCTCGTGATCCCAGACGAGCTTCGCTACACCGCTGAGCACGAGTGGGTGCGCACGGGCGGTGAAACCGTCCGAGTCGGCATCACCGACCACGCGCAAGAAGCGCTGGGCGACATCGTGTTCGTCACATTGCCCGAGGTCGGCACCGAGATCGAGGCGGGGCAGTCGCTCGGGGAGGTGGAGTCGACGAAGAGCGTGTCGGACATCTACGCGCCGATATCGGGCGAGGTGGTGGCCCGCAACGACGTCCTTGACGCGAGGCCGGAGCTCGTCAACGCCGACCCTTACGGCGAGGGATGGATGATCGAGGTGCGCCCAAGCGACCCAGCCGCCGTCGAAGGGCTGCTCGACGCGGGGGCGTACGCGAAGCTCACCGGCGGCTGACCGGCGGCTGACTGACCTCCCGCGGCCGCTCTCGGCATCGACTCGAGGCCGTCCGGCGCCGTCGAGTACGCGCACAAGCGGGGGGTACGAGTTGACCGCTGACCGCTGGCCGCATAGGTTTCCCTGACCGTCAACCTCTACCTGACGGTCTTGTCCGCCGGGTGCCACATGACGGGGAGGACGCCGACCACGATGCCGATGCTCTTCTGCACGCAATGCGGGCATGAGAATCCGGACGACGCGCGGTTTTGCGCGAACTGCGGCGCGGCGCTGAGCCGGCCCGGCCAGCCGGTCGCGCCCGAGCGCCCGGTCGACTCGACGTCCACGATCTCGATTTCCGGCCTCGAGGCGATGGAGCCGGCGAGCGTCGACGACGAGACCGCGGACCAGGCCGCCGTCGAGTCGCTGCCGCCCGGCGCGGGCCTGCTCGTGGTCCGGCGAGGGCCGAACGCGGGCAGCCGGTTCTTGCTCGACGCCGCGGTGACCACCGCCGGCCGGCACCCGGAAAGCGACATCTTCTTGGACGACGTGACCGTGTCGCGCCGACACGCGGAGTTTCGCAAGACCGACGACGGGTTTGCCGTGCGCGACGTCGGCAGCCTGAACGGGACGTACGTGAACCGGGAGCGGATCGACGAGATCGACCTCGCGCCGGGGGACGAGGTTCAAATCGGGAAGTTCCGGCTGGTGTTCTTCACGGGCGCGCGGCCCGCCGCCGCGCGGACCGACGAGACGGAGTGACGGCCTTCGATGAGTGCGCGGTCCACCTCGCGGGCGTCGTCACACGCCACACTCTCGATCGGCGAAGTGTTGACGCAACTGCGGCCCGACTTCCCTGATGTCACGATCTCGAAGATCCGCTTCCTCGAGGCGGAAGGCCTGATCGAGCCGCAGCGCACGTCGGCTGGCTATCGCAAGTTCTCCCACGCCGACGTCCAGCGGCTGCGTTACGTGCTCACCGCGCAGCGCGACCACTACCTTCCGCTGCGCGTCATCAAGGACCACCTCGAGGCCATCGATCGCGGCCTGGAGCCCGCCGAGCAGCCGGGAGCGGGCCCCCGCGTCCCTCGCGCGCTCATCGCGACCGAAGGACTGCCTGGCCCGGAGGCTTTCGGCAAGGATTCGAGCGACGTCCGGTTGTCGCGCAAAGAGCTGCTCGAAGCGGCCGAGCTCGACGACGCGGCGCTCACCCAGCTCGAGCAGTTCCAGCTGGTGTCGACCCGGCCCGGAGGCAACCACTACGACGGCACCGCGTTGACCATTGCCAAGACGGTCGCCGACATGGCCCGGTTTGGCATTGAGCCGCGGCACCTTCGGGCCTTCAAGGCGGCCGCCGACCGCGAGGTCGGCCTGGTCGAGCAGGTTGTGACGCCGCTGGTGCGGCAGCGCAATCCGGAGGCCCGTGCGCGCGCCGAGGAGGTGGCGCGGGAACTCGCGTCGCTGTCGGTGCGGTTGCACGCGGCGTTGGTGAAGGCCGGCCTGCGTCCTGGCTTGTCGCGCTGAGGTGGCGACCGGCCGTCGCCGCTGACATCGCGGCCTGCCCGCCCTGTGGCGCCGGTGTACCGTGAAAACGAGCTGTTCGTTGGCGCGCATGTCGCGAAAGACAGCCGTACGCGGTGGAGCAGGGCGGTGACCATGAACGAACTGCAGGTGGTGGGCGTCCGCGTCGAACTGCCGACGAATCAGCCGATCGTGTTGCTGCGCGAGGTCGAGGGCGAGCGCTACCTGCCGATCTGGATCGGCGCCGTCGAGGCGACCGCCATCGCGTTCGCCCAGCAGGGCGTGGTGCCGCCGCGACCGCTGACGCACGACCTGATGCGCGATCTGCTGGTCGCGCTAGGGGCGAAGCTGACCGCGGTGCGGATCAGCGAGATGCGGGACAACGTGTTCTACGCCGAGTTGGTCTTCGAGGACGGTCGCGAGGTCAGCGCACGGCCGAGCGACGCGATCGCGCTGGCGTTGCGCACCGGCACCGCGATCTACGGCGCCGAAGCGGTGCTCGACGAGGCGGGCATCGAGATTCCGCACGAGCAAGAGGACGAGGACGAGGTGGAGAAGTTCCGGGAGTTCCTCGACACGATCTCGCCGGAGGATTTCGACACCACCCAGGGCTGATTTCAGCGGCAACCGCGAGCCTCAAGTTCAGGTTGAGAGTTCCGATGTTCGTGTCGTCCGCGCGTCGCGTTGACTCAAATGTTTGACATCCCTAGCGTGACTACCCCGAGCAAGTCGCAGGCGATCGGGGCCGCAGATCGGACGAGGAGGCGCGCCAGATGGCGACCAACGGTGAAGCTCCCACGCCCGGATCGGCCCCCGGACCCGGTCTCGCGGCGGCGAATCCGCTGAACGGCAAGCCGATGCTGACCCCGCGCGGCGCGCGGCAGGGCGCGCTCTTCACCGACGACTTGCCCGAGCTCGACGAGTCGGTCGGCTACCGCGGCCCCACGGCGTGCGCGGCGGCCGGCATCACCTACCGCCAGCTCGACTACTGGGCGCGCACCGGCCTGGTCGAGCCCACCGTGCGCGCCGCCGCCGGATCGGGCTCGCAGCGGCTCTACAGCTTCCGCGACATCCTGGTGCTCAAGGTGGTCAAGCGGCTGCTCGACACCGGCGTCTCGCTGCAGAACATCCGCGCCGCCGTCCAACATCTGCGCGAGCGCGGGATCGACGACCTCGCCCAGATCACCTTGATGAGCGACGGCGCGAGCGTCTACGAGTGCACCAGCGCCGACGAGGTCGTCGACCTCGTGCAGGGCGGCCAGGGCGTGTTCGGCATCGCGGTCGGTCGGGTGGTTCGCGAGGTGGAGGGATCTCTCGCGCAGCTGCCCAGCGAGCGGCCAGGTGTCGACGACCAGTCGGCGATGGCGGGCGGCGACGACGAGCTGTCGCGTCGGCGGGCCCGCCGCATCGGCTGACCTGCGCGCCGGCGAACACACCCCGGAGTGGCAGCGTCGCCACGTCGTCCACGCTGCTAGTTTTGAGCTTGCAGCACAGCTGATGAAGCCGCCCGGAAGAGAGCTCACGCAGCCAGCGTGAGACGCCGAAGGAGCAACCTCCCCGGAATCTCTCAGGCCGACCAACCGAGTGGCTGAGGCAACTCTGGAAAGCACGCGCCGCCGCGATTTCCCCACCGCCGGCGATGCGCGTCACCGACGGTGCAAGCCGCCCGGCGTGCGATGAGCGCGGCCCGAGCGGTGAAGCTCTCAGGTACCGATGACAGAGGGGGAGCCGCTCCCGGCGCAGGGAGCGCCCCGACGTCCGCGGAAGGCCTTAGACATGAGCGGTTTCGCCGATCGGCACGGATTCGCCAGCCGACACATTGGCCCTGACCACGACGAGCAGGCGAAGATGCTCGCCGTCGTCGGCTACGGCTCGCTCGACGAGCTCGTCGCCGACGCGGTGCCCGACGCGATCCGAGAAGAGATCGGAGGGCGCTCGGCGCTGCCGGCCGCGGTCGGCGAGGAGCAGGTGATCGCGCGGCTGCGCGAGCTGGCGACGCAGAACCGGGTCGTGACCTCGATGATCGGCCTGGGTTATCACGGCACGCTGACCCCGCCCGTCATCAAGCGCAACGTGCTGGAGAGCCCCGCGTGGTACACCGCCTACACGCCGTACCAGCCGGAGATCTCTCAGGGCCGGCTCGAGGCGTTGCTGAACTTCCAAACCGTGATCGCCGATCTGAGCGGGCTGCCGGTCGCGGGCGCGTCGCTGTTGGACGAGCCGACCGCCGCGGCCGAGGCGATGTCGTTGTGTCGGCGTAGCTCTAAGTCGACAAGTCAACGGTTCTACATCGATCGCGGCGTCCTGCCGCAGACGGTCGCGGTCGTGCGCACCCGCGCGGCCGCCATCGGGGTCAGCGTCGAGCTGGCGGATCTGTCGGCGGGCCTGCCCGGTGAGTGCTTCGGTGTCTTGGTGCAATACCCGGCGGCCGGCGGCGACGTCGTCGATTACTCGGCTCTGGTCGGGCAGGCGCACGAGGCGGGTGGGCTGGTCGTGGCGGCCACCGACCTGCTCGCGCTGACCTTGCTGCGTCCGCCCGGCGAGTGGGGCGCCGACGTCGCGGTCGGCTCGAGCCAGCGGTTCGGTGTGCCGATGTGGTTCGGCGGACCGCATGCGGGCTTCATGTCGGTGCGCGAGTCGCTTACCCGCTCGCTGCCTGGCCGGCTGGTCGGGGTCTCGGTCGACTCCGCGGGTAGGCCCGCTTACCGGCTTGCGCTGCAAACCCGCGAGCAGCACATCCGCCGCGAGAAGGCGACCAGCAACATCTGCACCGCGCAGGTGCTCCTGGCCGTGGTCGCGGGAATGTACGCGGTCTATCACGGTCCGGACGGTCTTCGCGCGATCGCCCGCCGGGTGCACTCGCGGGCGGCCGCGCTTGCCGACGCGTTGCGCGCAGGCGGCGTCGATGTCGCTGACGCGCCGTTCTTCGACACCATCACCGCGCGAGTGCCCGGCCGCGCGCGGTCGGTGGTCGCGGCCGCGTTGGACGGCGGTGTCAACCTGCGGCTGGTCGACGACGACACGGTCGCCGTCGCCTGCGACGAGACCACGGGCATGACCGAACTGCGCGCCGTTTGCTCGGCGTTCGGAGCGACTTTGCCGGACGACGCGGGGTCGCGCGGGCCGCTGCTCGACGACGCGTTTCCGCTCGCCCGCAGGTCCGCGTTCTTGACCCACCCGGTGTTCCATCGGCATCGGTCGGAGACCGCGATGCTGCGTTATCTGCGGCGGCTGTCCGACAAGGACGTCGCGCTCGACCGCTCGATGATTCCGCTCGGCTCCTGCACGATGAAGCTCAACGCCACCACGGAGATGGAGGCGATCAGCTGGCCCGAGTTCGCGAACATCCACCCGTTCGCGCCGCTCGACCAGGCGGCCGGGTATCTGCGGCTGATTCGCGAACTCGAGGCATGGCTCGCCGATGTCACCGGATACGACGCGGTCTCGGTGCAGCCGAACGCTGGGTCGCAAGGCGAGCTGGCCGGTCTGCTGGCGATTCGGCACTACCACGCGGCGCGCGGTGACGCCGATCGAGACGTCTGCTTGATCCCGGCGTCGGCGCACGGCACCAACGCGGCGAGCGCGGCGATGGCCGGAATGCGCGTCGTGGTGGTGGCTTGTGACTCCGACGGCAACGTCGACCTCGCCGATCTCGAAGCCAAACTTTTCGCGCACGCCGGGAAAGTGGCGGCCATCATGGTGACCTATCCGTCGACGCACGGCGTCTTCGAGCCGACCATCACGCGGATCTGCTCGCTGGTGCATGCGGCGGGTGGGCAGGTGTATGTCGACGGCGCCAACTTGAACGCGCTGGTCGGGCTGGCTCGCCCCGGCCAGTTCGGGGCCGACGTCTCGCATCTCAACCTGCACAAGACTTTTTGCATCCCGCATGGCGGCGGCGGCCCAGGCGTTGGGCCGGTCGCGGCGCGCGCGCACCTCGCGCCCTACCTGCCGAACCACCCGCTGCTCCCCGAGGCCGGCCCGGCGAGCGGCCCCGGCCCGGTGTCAGGAGCGCCGTTCGGCTCGGCGGGCGTGCTGCCGATTTCGTGGGCGTACATCGCGCTGATGGGCCTCGACGGACTCCGCCGGGCCACCGAATCTGCGATTCTGTCGGCGAATTACCTCGCCCGCCGACTCTCGTCGTCCTATCCGGTCTTGTACACCGGCCGCGGCGGACTCGTCGCGCACGAGTGCATCATCGACCTTCGCCAGATCACCAAGGAGAGCGGCGTCACGGTCGACGATGTGGCGAAGCGCCTTATCGACTACGGCTTTCACGCGCCGACAATGTCGTTCCCGGTCGCCGGAACGTTGATGATCGAGCCGACCGAGTCGGAGGACGTCGAGGAGCTCGACCGCTTCGTCGACGCGATGGTCGCCATCCGAGGTGAGATCGCGAAGGTCGCCGCGGGGGAGTGGGATCACGATGACAACCCGCTGCGCAACGCGCCGCACACCGCGGAGTCGCTGATCGGCGAATGGACGCATCCGTATTCGCGTGAAGTGGCGGCCTATCCGGTGGCGTCGTTGCGAGAGGGCAAGTACTTCTCACCGGTTGGCCGGATCGACGGCGCCTATGGCGATCGCAACCTGATGTGCAACTGCCCGCCACCGTCGGCCTTCGAGTCTTAGGTCCTTCCTTCGCGCTCCTGCGCGTCGGTCAGCGTGTCGTCGCGCGGCATCCAGTCGGCGAGGCGGACGGCGAACCCGGCGTCGCTTATCGCGTCGACGACGGCGGGATCATCGTCGAGCACCAAGTCGACGCGTTGCTGCGTGCTGAGACGGCGGATCGCTTCCATCTTGGTCAGCACGGCCGGACGGCGGTCGCCGTCGCGTCGCATGACGAGCCGGCCGGCCGGCAGGCAGTTTCTTCGCAGCCAGGCCAGGGTGTCGTCACGGGTGCGCTCGGGGCGGCCGGTGAGGTACACGATGTCGTGGGACGACGCCGCTTCGCGGGCGAAACCGGCGCCGGCGTCGAGCAATGGGTCCTCCGGGGCCGCCGCGAAGAAAGCGTCCCAGTCTTTGGGTTTCTTCGCGACGTGACGTAGCCGATGGCGCACGTCCGCGAGCACGCCGTCGATGTCGAGCACGACACACGCCCGCGCGTCGTCATCGCTCGTCATCGCACTCCCTCATGCGGCGTGGTGCTCCGAGCCTAGGCGAGCAGGCTGAGTTGTTCTGACAGCGCGGCTGGTCGAGCGGTTTGCTGGCGGTGGCCGCGCTCGGCGGGGGTGCGGTCGTTCGACGTCGGTTTGCCGATGCCCGCGGCCTTCGCAAGCTTCCGGACCTGCGCGCACACGTCGTCCTGGTAGCTCTTCGGCGCGTACGCCGACCTGCCGTACAGCAGCCGGTACTTCGACACCAGGTCGGGATGCGCGGCCGACAGCCAGCCCATGAACCAGTCGCGCGCGCCCGGCCGCAGGTGGAGGACGATCGGCGTGACGTGGACGGCGCCCGCGGCGGCGATGGCGGTCACCGTTGCGGCGAGTTGGTCAGGGGAGTCGGTCAAGCCAGGGAGGATCGGCGCCATCAGCACGCCGCACCGCACCCCGGCGTCGTTGAGGGTGCGGCAGACCTCAAGGCGTTTCAACGGATTCGGCGTGCCGGGCTCGACCTCGCGCCACAGCGTTTGATCCACGAAGCCGACTGAGACCGCGGTCGACGCGTCGGTGACCCTCGACGCTGCGGTCAGCAACTCGAGGTCGCGCAGAATCAGCGAACCCTTGGTCAGGATCGAGAATGGGTTGGCGTGCTCGGTGAGCGCGCGGATGATCCCAGGCATCAACCGGTAGCGGCCCTCCGCGCGCTGGTAGCAATCGACGTTCGTGCCCATGGCCACCGGCTGGCCACGCCACGAGCCGCGAGCGAGCTCGCGCCGCAGCAGGTCGGGGGCGTTGATCTTGACGACGACCTTGGTGTCGAAGTCGAGGCCGGCGCCGAGATCGAGATAGGTGTGGGTGTTGCGGGCGAAGCAATACCGGCAGGCGTGTGAACATCCGCGGTAGGGGTTGATCGTCCACTCGAACGGCACCCTCGAGACCGCGGGCACCCGGTTCAGGATCGACTTCGCGTGCACCTCGTAGAACGTCATCCCGGCGAACTGCGGCGAGTCGAAGGTGCGGACGACGGCGGGCCTGGCGAACAACGCGTCGTCCGGCGCCGTGCTCTCGCCTTCGAGCGGCACGCGCATGCTGTCCCACCGCATGGGTGTCATTAGAACATACGTTCGAACCAGGGTCGAGTTTCGACGGTGGTCAATGTCGGCGGGCGCGCACCTTGCGGCTGGCCAGCGCCATCCAGCCGAGGACGACAAGGCTGGATATCGCGGCCACCGCGAACACCGCGACGCCGATCGACTCGGTCACCCCGCCGCGCGTGGCGAGCAGCGCGGAGCCGACGATCAACGCGGCCAAGATCAAGCCCGCGGCGGCGACGTTGGCCAACCGGTGAAGGCCTTTGAGGAACTGCGTCTCGTCGAACGCTTGCACGCGCAGCTCGAAGTGGCCGCTACCGAGCGCGTCCATCGCGCGGTTGACCCGCCCAGGTAATTCCTCGGCAAACTCTTTCGCCTCGATGAAAGTCGTCAGCAGGTTGCCCGGGGAGCCGTCGACCTGCGGGCGCATCAGCTCGGGGATGTGCCGGCGCATCGCGTCCAGCGGCTCGAAGCCGGGGTCCAGTTGCGCCGCGACATCCTCGAGGTTGAGCAAGGTCTTGCCCAGCAGGGCCAATTCGGGGGCGGGACGCAGCCCCGCCGCCGCCGAGCGGCGCGACAGCTCCATGAACGCGCGGCCGACGTCCACCACCGCAAGTGGACCCTGCGTCATCAGCGCCATCAAGTCGTCGACCGTTTGCTGCAGCGCCATCGGGTCGAAGTCTTCACCGGGAGTGCCCAGTCGACGCGCGACCCGAACGACCTCGACGCTTCGACCGTTCATCACCGCGACCACGAGCTTCGCGAGCTCCTTGCGGGTGTCCGGCGACAGCCGTCCGACCATGCCGACATCCAGCATCGCGAGCCGCTGATCGGGTGTGATCAGCAGGTTGCCGGGATGCGGGTCGGCGTGGAAAAAGCCTGCGTCGAGAATCTGCCTGAGATACGAGGCGAATAGGTGGTCCGCTAGCGGCGTGTAGTCGGCGTCGACCCGGGCGAGCGCCGTCATCTCGGTGACTTTGCGGCCCTCTATGTACTCCATCGTGAGCACTTTGCCGGTCGTCAGGTCGTCGTATGGCGAGGGCACGACGATGTGATCGTCGTCGCGCAGGATTTCCGCCAGCTTCGAGAGGTTCGCCGCCTCGCGGCGGTAGTCGAGCTCCGCGACGAGCGCTCGCCGGAACTGCTCGAACGCCTCACGCGCCGCGTATCGGCGGGCGCTTTCGCTGTGCGCGTCGAAGAAGTCGGTGAGTTCGCCCAACACCTCGAGATCGTCGGCCAGCTCCCGGCGGACGCCCGGGCGCTGCACCTTCACGGCGACCTCGCGCCCGTCACGCAGTCGCGCGCGATGCACCTGGCCAAGCGAAGCGGCCGCGATCGGCTTGTCTTCGAACGCCGAGAACAACCGCGACATCCGAACACCGAGCTCCTCTTGCACGATTTGCTCGACATCGGCGAACGGAAACGGCTCGCAATCGTCTTGCAGGCGAGCCAGCGCCTCGACATACTCCGGCCGCAGCAGGTCGGAGCGCGACGACAGCAGTTGGCCGAGCTTCACGAACGTCGGGCCGAGTCGCTCCAAATCCTCCGCCAAGGTCTCAGGGCGGCCGGAGAGGTTCGGCGACGAAGCGTCTGACTGCGGCAAGTCGTCCGCCAGCCCAGCCGAGCGGGCGAGGTCGTCGCGGCCATGTTTCGCCAGCAGAGTCGCGATTTCGCGGTAGCGGCCGACGTGGTGAGGCCGCAGGGATAGATGCATGTCAGGCCATTACCCGGAGCGACGGATGATCAAGCCATCGCTTGGCGATCAGCCTGCGGCTGACATCATGGCCGGGTGAGTGACGTGGCGACCGCGGTGAGACCGGAGTTGGCGGCGCCGTCGCAGACCGATCTGTTGTTGATCGCGGTCGCGGTGACCGCCGTTTCGACGTCCGGGCCGTTGATCGCGGCGACCGCCGCACCCGCTCTGGCAATCGCGTTCTGGCGCAACGCGGCGGCGGTGGCGGTGCTGTTGCCGGTGACCTTCTCTCGCCGGTCGGCGAGATTGCGGACGTTGAGCGATGTCGAGTGGCGGCTGATGATTGGCGCCGGCGTGTTGCTCGCCGCGCACTTCGCGACCTGGATCACCAGCTTGCGTTTCACGTCCGTCGCCTCGTCGACCGCGCTCGTCGCGACTCAACCCGCGTGGGCCGCGCTGATGGCCCGCTCGCGCGGCGCCGCGATAAGTCGGACGGCGTGGGTGGGCATCGCGCTCGCGGTGCTTTCAGCGGGACTGCTCACCGGCATCGACGTTCACCTCTCGGCCCGTGCGCTGACCGGCGACCTGTTAGCGGTGGTCGGGGCGGCGCTCGGGGCCGGCTACGTGACGGCGGGCGCCGCCGTCCGCCGAAGCGTCGACACCACCGTCTACACAACGGTCTGCTACAGCACTACCGCGGTCGTGCTGCTGGTTGTGTGCTTGATCGGTCGGCAAAGTCTCGGCGGTTACAGCGGCGCCGACTGGCTGCGGATCGGCGGGCTGGTCGTGGGCGCCCAGCTGCTCGGCCACTCGGTGTTCAACAAAGTGCTGCGGACGACGAGCGCCGTCGTTGTGAGTCTGTCGATCCTGCTCGAGGTTCCCGGCGCGACGCTTATCGCGGCGGTGTTCTTGCACCAGTCGGTGCATCCTTCGCAGGTGCCAGCCGCGCTGCTGTTGCTGGCCGGCTTGGCGATCGTCATTCGCGGTGGTGCTCGGGGGATGCCGGCGGAGTGACGGTTTTGGCGGCCGCGCCGGCGACGAGCCGATAGCCCATACCCGGCTCGGTGATCAAACAACACGGGCGCGACGGGTCCGGTTCGAGTTTGCGCCGCAGCTGTGCCAGATAGACGCGCAGGTAATGGGTTTCCGCCTTGTAGGCCGGACCCCAGATCTCCTGTAGCAACTGTCGAGCGGTGACCAGCCGGTCGGAATGCCGGGCCAACAGCTCGACGATGTGCCACTCGGTCGGTGTCAGCCGGGTCGCCGAGCCGTCGACCCGTCGGACTTGCTTGGCGGCGAGGTCCACGGTGAAGTGCGCCGACTGCACGACAGGCTCGTCGGGTTGGGGGAGCGCGCGGCGTTCAGCCGCCCTGATGCGGGCGAGTAACTCGTCCATGCCAAACGGCTTGGTGACATAGTCGTCGGCGCCCGTGTCGAGGGCCTGCACCTTTTCGGGTTCCTGGTCGCGCGCGGTCAAGACGATGATCGGCGCGCTGGACCAGCCGCGGATTCCGTTGATGACGTCGACGCCGTCCATGTCTGGCAGCCCGAGGTCGACGATGACGACGTCCGGCCGCTCGCGCGCCATCGCCGCCAAGCCGCTCGTTCCGTCGTACGCGATGTGCACGTCGTAACCTCGGGCGCGCAGGTTGATTCGCAGGGCGCGCGCGATCGACGGTTCGTCGTCTATCACCAAGACCGCCGTCATGCCGGCGCCTTTCCGGCCGCTGTGACGGTGGCGGAGCCGGCGATGGGCAACTCGACCCGCATGGTGAGGCCGCCGCCCAGCGTCGGCACGGCGAGCAGCTGTCCGCCCATCGCGTCGACGAACCCCTTCGCCACAGCCAATCCGAGCCCGACGCCCGAGCCTTTGCGCGTGGCGCCGAATTGCTGGAACGGCTGGAAAAGCCGCGCGCGGTCGTCGTCGCTCACCCCAGGCCCGTGGTCGATGACGTCGAGGTGCATGACATCTCCGGCGACGTGCGCCCGAAGCGCCGGCGGCCAACCGCGGGGCGAGTATCGAAGCGCGTTGGTGACCAGGTTGGCGAGCGCTCTTTCCAGCAAAGCGGCGTCCGCGACGACGAAAGGAAGCTTCTCGTCGATCTCAAGTCGCAACCGCTCGCCGTCGTCCACGTCTCGGACGACGAGCGGCGCGACCTCGTCGAGCGACACCGGACGAAGCGACGGTCGGAGCGTGCCGGTGTTGACCCGCGTCATGTCGAGCAGATTGCTGATCAAGCGGTCGAGGCGATCGGCGCCCTCTTCAACCGTCGCGAGCAGATCGGCGCGATCCTCGTTCGACAGCTGGATGTCGGTCTGGCGCAGCGTGCTCACGCTTGCCTTGATTGACGCGAGGGGTGTGCGCAGATCGTGGCTGAGGGCGGCGAGCAACGCGGCTCGTATCCGGTCGGACTCGGCGAGGCTGGCCGCCTGCGCGACCTTGATGCGCAGCCGATCACGGTCGAGCGCGGCGGCGGCCTGTGCCCCATAACCTTCGAGCACACTCGCGGTCGGTGGGGGCCCGGCGGCCCGCGTCGAACGCAGCCTTAGGTCGTGCCTGATGGCGGTTTCGCGGGCGTCTCCGTCGGCTGGGATCGGGTCGCCGGCGACTCGCACCCACTGGTTTCCGACCCGCTCGAGGAGTTCGGCGTGCTCGCCGGTGGTAGTTCGGAAGTGCCCGAGGACGGCGGACACGTCGTCGCCGCCAGCCAGCACCGTGCGCGCGAGATCGAGCAGCAGTCGGGTCTCGGCGCGTGACCGCTGGGCGAGGCTGGCGCGTCGCGCCGCGCGGTGCACGACGGCGGCCACGATGAGCCCGGCGCAGAGGAAAAGAACAAGGGCCACCACGTCGTGCGTCGACCTGACCGTCCAGGTGTGCAGCGGCGGTGTGAAGTACCAGTTGAGCAGCAGGCTGCTGGCGACAGCGGCGATGGTCGCCGCCCACAACCCTCCGAGCACGGCGAGGCAGATGACCGCGACCAGGTAGGCCAGCACGTCGTCCGCCAACGACAGATGCGCGCGGGCGGCGGCGAGAACCGCGGTGAGTGAGGGCAGCACGACGGCGGTCGCCGCCAAGCCGGCGAATTGGCGAACGACCCCGATTCCGCCGTCCGGGGTTGGTTCGCTTGGGCGTCTGGCGCTCACGATCTGATTGTCGCGCCAATTGACGAACGCCGGCGAAGGATGCCCACGCGGTCGCTGATCTTGACGAATCCTTAACGGCTGGAGGGCGGCTCTTCACGCCTGGACGACGGACAAGCAGGGCGCCCGCTCCTAGCGTCGCAGGTGTGACAGTGCAACTTGGGCTCAAGCGGGTGTTGGTCGGTCGTCCGCTGCAGACGCACCAGCTCCACGAGACGTTGCTGCCCAAGTGGCTGGCGTTGCCCATCTTTGCCTCCGACCCGCTGTCCTCCGTCGCGTACGCGACGGAGGAGATCGTCCTCGTCGCGGCCCTTGGCGGCGCGGTCTTTCTCGGGTATGCGAAGTGGGTCGCCATCGCGATCGCGGCGCTGATGGCGATCGTGGTCTTGTCGTACCGGCAAACCTGCCGGGCTTATCCAGGCGGCGGAGGCGCGTTCGCCGTGTCGCTCGACAACTTTGGCGAACCGGCGGCGCTCACGGCCGCAAGCGCGTTGCTCGTTGATTACGTCATGACGGTGGCGGTCTCAATCGTCGCGGGAGTCGTGGCCATCACCAGCAGCGCGCCGTCGCTGCGGCACGACGCGGTGGCGTTGTCAGTGGCGTTCGCCGTCGTCTTGATGGTGGTCAACCTGAGGGGTGTGCGCGAGTCGGGGCGCGCGTTCGCGATCCCGACGTACGCTTTCGTGCTCCTCACGTTCGTGATGTTCGCCGTGGCTGCCGCAAAGCTGGGCGGCAGCCATTTGCCGTCCGCGTCGACAGCGGACCAGTCGGTCGTGCGGACCGCACGCACCGGTGGACTCTTCACCTTCTTCTTGTTGGCGCGAGCGTTCGCGTCGGGCTGCACGGCGTTGACCGGCGTGGAGGCGATCAGCAACGGCGTTCCGGCATTTCGGACGCCGAAGGCGCGGAACGCGGCGCGCACCTTGGCCGCCATGGGCGTCATCGCCATCAGCATGTTCGCGGGTATCACCGTGCTCGCTCGCGTCATGAACGCACACGCCCAGCCAGACGGCAATCCGTCGGTGATTTCGCAGGTCGCGGCCGGAGTCTTCGGCCGGCATGACACGCTGTTCTACCTGTTCCAGGGCGCGACGGCGGCGATTCTCGTGCTGGCGGCGAACACGGCGTTCAACGGCTTTCCGGTGCTGTCGTCGATCTTGGCGGAACGCGATTTTTTGCCTCGGCAACTGCGGCAGCGCGGGGACAAGCTGGTGTTCAGCAACGGGATTCTGCTCTTAGGCGGTTGTGCGATAGCGCTGATCATCGGATTCGACGCGAACATCGACAAGCTCATCCAGCTGTACATCATCGGCGTGTTCACGAGCTTCACACTGAGCCAGGCCGGCATGGTGCGCCATTGGGGGCGGGAACTTCGTTCCCGGCCGACGTTGTCGTCGGCCGAACGACACCGGATCAAGGCCGCGCGAGTCATCAATGCCGTCGGTGCTGGGGCGACCTGCCTGGTGCTGGTCGTGGTCATCGCCACCAAAGTGCCAGAGGGCGCGTGGCTCGCGATCCTCGCCATGGGCGCGCTGTTCGTCGGCATGAAGTCGGTGCGGCGTCACTACCGCCGCGTCGAGCGAGAGATCGCGTTGCAGAACAACGACAATCCAGCGTTGCCAGCACGCAACCGCGCCATCGTTCTCGTCGCGACGCTGCACCTGCCCGCCATGCGCGCCATCGCGTACGCCAAGGCCACCCGGCCGAGTCGACTTGAGGCGGTGACCGTGCGGGTGGACGCCGACGCCACACAGCGCCTCGAGGATCAATGGGTCGAGCGGGACCTCGACATACCTCTCGTCGTCCTCGATTCGCCGTATCGCGAGGTGACGAAGCCGGTTCTCGAGTACGTCCGGAAACTGCGGGGCGCGAGCCCTCGCGACGTCGTCACCGTGTTCATCCCTGAGTTCGTCGTCGGGCGGTGGTGGGAGAACGGCCTGCACAACCAAACCGCGCTTCGACTCAAGGCGCGCTTGCTGTTCGAGCCGGGCGTGATGGTGACGAGCGTGCCATGGCCACTCGGCAATCGCGGCGTGCTTGGCGGCGGCGGCGCAGATCGGCCGGCGGAGCTCGTTCGCTTCGACTGACCGCCATGCGAGTCGCACGTGGGCGGTGACGTGGTCGACGAGGGCTTGCGGCGGCCGGTACGTGGCGGCGCCGGTCGTGTGCGGCGCGCATCGTCTAACGCCGACCGCTCGTCAAGCCCCGGCCGACGCCCGACGCTCCTCGACGACTTTTTGTCCCGCCTGCAACAGGCGCAGCGCGGTCACCAGGCCGATTCCGCCGATCACGTTGCCTAACGCGGCCCACCCGGCCGCCGCCGCCCACGCGCCGTAACCGAAGGGTGCGCCGTAGATGAGCGCCGCGAACATGGTGAGCGAGAGGATGATTGCGTGATGCAGCGATCCGATGGCAAGCACAAACGCCATCGCGATCGCTGCGACCATGTGCGCGACGACCGAGTCGTTGCTGTGTTCCATCCACGTCATCAAGGTGATGGCCACGCCCCCGAGAACGGCCAACGCGAAGCTGTGCCAGCCAATGCCGGCGGTGTCATAGGCCTCGCCCGCCGTCACCGCCGTGGTGCGCAGAGTCGGGAACCCGCCTGCGACGAAGGCCATCATAACCCAGCCCGCGCCGATGTTGGTCAGCGCAGTCGTCACCCAAAGTCGTGACAGTGCGGCGAATCCCGCGCGGCGCGCGGTCATCGCAGCGATTGGGACAAGGAAGTTCTCGGTGAACAGCTCGCTGTTCGCGAGTGTGAGCGCGATGAACCCAATGCCGAACGCGAGGGACGCGAGCGCTTTGCTATGCGTGTCGTGCTCGACCAGGAAATAGGCGAGCACGCCCATGCTTACGTCGATACCGCCTACGGCGCCGGTCGCGAGGAGCGCGGGCCACGATCGGTGAAGTCGAGTCTCGCCCTCGCTGACGGATCGCTCGTAGCCGGTCGCCGTCTGCTCGTCCAAGGCCCCTCCCCGCCGCGGTACCTCAACCACGGCTGGTGATCCGTTCCCTTGGAGGAGCGGTTTCGAACGTGCCGACGAAGCCTCGCCGCGGGTTGGGTTCGATGTCGTGGCGCGACCACTCGACATTCGCGGTGCGGCCGCGCGACGCGGGTGGTGAACCGGTCAAGGCGACGAAGCGCCGAATTGTCCCGAACGAGGGCGCAACCCAGCACAGCGACCAGCGCCACAACGCCTCCGACCGCGAGGGACGCCCGGGCGCCGAACGAACCGGCGATCCAGCCGAGTATGGGGCCGCCAGCGGCTCCGGCAGCTGCGGACACCAACGCGGCCGCGGCCAACACCCGGCCGCGGAATGCCGGATCGCTTCGCGTCTGCACCAGGTATCCGGAGGCCGTGTCGACAACCACCGCGCCGACGGCGATCGGGGCCATGGTGCAGGCGAATGCCATCGTCGTGGGCGCGATCGATGACAGCGATTGCAGCGCAGCGGCCCCGCCGCCCGCCACCAGCAGCGTCTTGACGTTCAGCGAACGGCTCCGTGCCGCGACAACAGCGCCGACGACCGTGCCGACCGCGAAGACCGTCGACAACACGCCGTAGGCCTCGGCGCCGCCATGCAGCGGCCCGTCGACCATCGCCGCCATGGTCACCTGGAAATTGCGGCCGAAGCTGGACAGCACGAAGCAAAGCGCCAGCAGGCCGAGCAGGTTGCGCGACCTCGTGATGTAGCGCAGGCCGCGCAGCGCGCCGTCCGACTCGTTCTTATCGACGCGGCGAGCCGAGAACTTTGTGCGCATCCGGAGCAGCGCGACGATGACCGCGACGAAGGACAGCGCGTTGAACGCGAAGGCCGTCTGCGCGCCACACGCCGCGACGACCCAACCAGCGCACGCCAGGCCGAGCATTCGGCCGGTGGAGCTGGTCGCCGCACCGAGTGCGATCGCGTTTCCGAGGTCTTCAACCGGCACCATTTCCGCACACAGCGCGCCGACCGCGGGCGTGTTGACCGTCGTCGCCAAGCCGGTCAAAAGCGCGGTCGTCCAGATGACCCAAATGTTGAGCGCGCCGATTGCCGTCGTCCCCGCCAAGACCAGCGCCAGGACGGCGAAGAAGGCCTGCGTCGCGATGAGCAGCGGCCTGCGCGGCAGCCGGTCGACGAGGTTGCCACCCCACATGCCAAGCACGAGGGTCGGCGCCGACTGCACGGCGACCGTGATGCCAAGCTGGGCGGGAGAGTGGGTGAGCTGCAGCACCATCCAGTTCTGCGCGATGAGCTGCATCCACGAGCCGACGGTCGAAATGAGATCGGCGAGCGCCCACAGCCGATAGTCGCGATGAGCCAGGGCGCGCAGCATGCGCGGCAGCGCAAGCCGCAGGCGGCGCGATGGCGGTGCCGCGTCGCCGGACAGGAGCACGGTCGCGACACATCCCGATCACTTTGCGGGGGCGCACTGAGGCGAGGACATCCGAAGTTTCGGCCAGCGCGGTGAACCGCAGAAGTGAAAACGCCGCGAATAATCAGGTTGAACTACGAGATCTGGACCATCGGCGAGCCGAAATGTGAGCTGCCTCTCAGGCGGACACGGCTAGCTGTCGACGCAGCAGGTTGGCCAAATCGTCGCGTTGCACGCACTTGTCGAACGCGAAGCAAGCCGCAAGCTCCTCCGCTTCGTCCGCGCTCACGCCCTCGAAGCAGCGCGCGAAGTCGTCGACGAGCGGCTCGGCCAGCAAGATGTTGCGCACGAGGGTGGCGATCCACTGCCGTTGTCCCCACGGGTATGGCGTGAAGTCGGGGAATTCCCTGGCGAACAGAGTTTCGACTGGGTCGAGGATGTCGCGCACTCGCGCGTCGTCGCCGCCCCATGAGTCGGCGCCGAGGCGGATCTTCTTGTCTAGCGCCGGCCTGATGCGCTTGACGTAGGCGTTGGAGGACGGCAGGTAGACCAGCCCCTGCAGGCCGACGTCCTTGTAGGTCCACAGCGACCAACTCGCCTCATGCTCCTGATAGATCTCCAGTTGGTCCTGCAGCATCCGATAACGGCCCTCGTCGCGCGCCGGATCGCCGGTGTAGATCGGCCCGAACTCGCCGATCCAGATGGGTGTTCCGGTGTTCCGCGAGAACTCGGTGCGGCGGAGAAACGACGTCTCGACGACGCCGCGGTCGAAGCGCTCGCCGCGCGTCGTCCCCGGGTACACACCGGTCGCCGCGATGCCCGGCAGCGCGTAGTCGTGAGCGGTGTAGACGACGTTGTCGAACGGTTCTTTGAAGATTGAGAAGTCAGTCGAGTAGCGGTTTGCGTCGAGGAAGAGCACGTGGTGCGCGTCGATCGCGCGGATCGCCCGCTCCAGCCGGCGGTAGAACGCGGTGATCACCGTGCCGCTCGGGTCGGCCGGCTCGTTGAGCGGGTTGTAGCCCGCCACCCAAGGATTGTCGCGGTAGTGCTCGGCCAGCGCCTCCCACAGGTGCACCACGCGATCCCGGAAGTGGCGGTGCTGCCAGAACGCGGCCACATGGGTGCGGTTGTCGCTGTGCCAGTGCTGGTTTTGCGCGCCCGGGGCCGCGTGCAGGTCCAGGATCGCGTAGATCTTGTGACGCGCGCAGGTGTCGACGACGAGATCGAGCGTGCGGAACCCCTCTTCCTTGATCACGAACGGGTTGTCGTCGTCCTCGAAATGGCGGTAGCTGAACGGCACGCGCAGCGCGTTCACACCGATTGACGCCAGGAAGGCGGCGTCGGCGTCGCCGAAGAAGTCGGTGAGGAAACGGTCGAAGAAACGTTGGTACCCGGCTTCGCCGAGCACATCGCGCAGCGCGGCTCGCTGCAAGGACTCTGTCGACGGGAAGCCGGTGATGAAGTTCTCCATGTTCATCCAGCCGCCAAGCCCCACGCCGGCGAGCTGGACGACGTGCCCGGCGCCGTCGATGAGCCTCGATCCGGACACCTGGAGCATTCGTGACGGGTCAGTCATGACGCTTCAGCCTTTCAGCGGCGGGTAGGCCTCGCGCGGGATCGTGACGGTGAGGTCGACCGCTATCTCGATCGCCTCGTCGAGACCGAGCAGGCCGCTGGCGACTTGCTGGGCGAGGTACGTCGCGTCCACGCGACGCGCGACGTCGTGGCGGGCCGGAATTGAGGTGAACGCGCGGGTGTCGTCGACGAAGCCCGCGGTGTTGTAGAAGCCCGCGGTCTCGGTGATCGCCTCGCGGAACCGCAGCATGGCATGAGGGGCGTCCAGGAACCACCACGGCACGCCGAGCCGCAGCGCGGGATACACGCCGGCGAGGGGCGTGAGCTCACGCGAGTAGGTCGTCTCGTCGATGGTGAAGACCACGCAGTGAAAGCGGGGATCACGGCCGAATGCCTGCAGCAACGGGCGCAGGCCCCGCGCGAAGTCGACCGGCAGTGGGACGTCGAACCCGACGTCGGGGCCGAAGGTGGCGGCGATCTGCGAATCGTGGTCCCGCATCACGCCAGGGTGGATCTGCATCACCAAGCCGTCATCGACGCTCATCCGCGCCATTTCGAAGAGCATGTTCGCCGCGAA
>DASVDW010000050.1:0-19963 GCA_036380925.1 Acidothermaceae bacterium | reverse complement strand
TTCTCCAGCAGCGGCAGCAGCTTGGCGGCCGAGCTGATCTTGTCCTCGTAGACGAGGACCAGCGCCTTCTCCAGCTCCACCTTCATCTCGTCGGGGTTGGTGATGAAGTTCGGGCTGAGGAACCCGCGGTCGAACTGCATGCCCTCGACCACATCCACGTAAGTTTCGAGGCTCTTGCCTTCTTCGACGGTGATGACGCCGTCCTTGCCGACCTTGTCGAACGCGTCGGCGATGATCTCACCGACCGCCTTGTCTTGGGCTGAGATCGCGGCGACGTTTGCCACGTCGTCTTTGCTGGCGACCTCGCGCGCGACGGCGAGCAACCGGTCGGAGACCGCCTCGACCGCGGCGTCGATGCCCTTCTTCAGCGCCATCGGGTTGGCGCCGGCGCTCACGTTGCGCAGCCCCTCCCGGACCATCGCCTGGGCGAGCACGGTGGCGGTGGTGGTGCCGTCGCCGGCGACGTCGTTGGTCTTGGTGGCGACCTCTTTCGCCAGCTGCGCTCCGAGGTTCTCGTTTGGGTCGTCGAGTTGGATCTCCCGCGCGATGGTGACGCCGTCGTTGGTGATGGTCGCCTGGCGGGAGCCTCCGGCGAGAAGCACGTTGCGGCCCTTCGGGCCGAGGGTCACCTTGACGGCGTTGGCCAGCGCGTCGACACCGCGCTGAAGGGACTGCCTGGCGTCCTGGTCGTATTGCAGGATCTTGGGCATCTCGCGAGCGATCCTTCCGAAGCTTGGTCAGTGTTGAATCTTGGGTCCGTCATGAACGCCGCCCCGGGCCAAGGAACGGACCGGGGCGGCGGCGTGCTTGCTGGTGCTTACTACTTCTCGATGACCGCGAGGACGTCGCGGGCCGAAAGGACGAGGTACTCCTCGTTGTTGTACTTGACCTCGGTGCCGCCGTACTTGCTGTACAGGACGCGGTCGCCTTCCTTGACGTCGAGCGGGACGCGCTTGCCGTCTTCGAAGCGGCCGGGGCCGATGGCGAGGACGATGCCCTCCTGCGGCTTCTCCTTGGCGGTGTCGGGGATCACCAGGCCGGACGCCGTGGTGGTCTCGGCCTCGACGGCCTGCACGACGATGCGGTCTTCCAGCGGCCGGATCGAGACCTTGGAGCTGGTGGCGGTCGTCACTTTGTGACTCCCTTTCCTCATATATGGACTGTCGGACATAGGTCGGCGGGCAGATCGCCGGCCCGCCGTCGCGGGGGTCGGGTCAGCGGTGCGCGCCGAAGGCTTGCGAGCTGGCACCCGACGCTGCCGAGTGCCAACCACTAGGTCGAAGACTATTCCGGGCTTAGCACTCCGTCAACCCGAGTGCCAAGCAACCTTCGCGGCAACCTTGTGGGCAAGCTTGGCGGGTTCGCCGTGAGAGGCTCCGGCCCATGGACGTCGAAACGCTGCGCGCGCTGCGGCACGGCCCTGGCGTCCAGGCGCTGGAGCGGGCGATCGCCGGGTTCGACGCGGGCGCCGACCCCCTCCTCGTCGCGACCGAGGTGCGCCGGGAGTGGCCCGGGCTCGCCCCCGAGGTCGCCAGCGCGGCCCTGACCCAGGCGCGGCTGCGCCGCCGCGGGCGGGAGAAGTTCGGCGTCGACGCCGACCGGATGTGGTTCACGCCGGACGGCCTCGAGCAAGCGACCCGCACAACGGTCGCGGATCACCGCGCCGCCCGGTTCGCGAGTTTGGCGGCCCGGCTCGGTCGGGCGGCCAAGGTGGCCGACCTGTGTTGCGGTGTCGGCGGCGACCTGCGGGCGCTGTCGGCCGCCGGCTGCGCGGTGACCGGATACGACCGTGACTCGCTCACCGTTGAGGTGGCCCGGGCCAACGCCGAGGCGCTGGAACTGGAGGTCGCGGTGGAGTGTCTCGACGTCGAGAAGCTCGACCTGAGCTCTTTCGACGCCGCGTTCATCGATCCGGCCCGTCGTCGTGACGGCCGGCGGGTCTTCGACATCCACTCGTTTTCGCCACCCTGGACGTTCGTCAAGCAGCTGCTGCAGTCACGGCCCGCGGCGGCCAAACTGGCGCCTGGCATCCCGCACGAACTGATTCCGGTCGACATCGAGGCAGAGTGGGTTTCGCTCGACGGCGGGCTCAAAGAGGCGGTGCTGTGGTCGCGCGACCTCGCGACTCCGCAGATCCGGCGCCGCGCCACCGTGCTGCCGGCCGGCGAAACGCTCACCGATCTCAATGACGCGGTGGCCGATGTGACGACGCCCCGCCGGTTTCTTTATGAGCCAGACCCAGCGGTGGTGCGCGCCCACCTCATCGGCGCCGTCGCCGAGATCGTCCGCGGCGGCCTGCTCGACGCCAGCACCGCGTACGTCACCAGCGACCGCCACGTGCCAACACCATTTGCCCGAGCGTTTGAGATCACCGACGTGATGCCGTTCTCGCTCAAGCGGCTGCGTCAAACGCTGCGCGAGCGCGGTGTCGGATCGGTCACCATCATGAAGCGCGGTTCGGCCGTCGACGTTGAGCAACTGCGCCGCGATCTGCGAATGACCGGCCGCGGGCACGCCGTCGTCGTCCTGGCTTTGGTCAATGGGCGACGTGAGGTGCTCCTCGCGCGGCCGGTTACCCAAGCCGACAGCGGGCAACCCGTGTGACCTGCACGCAGACAAGAAGGCTGACGACACCTAGACCTAGCCATTACTGACGTTTGCTGTTGCTAGGCCACAACAAACGCCACGGACTTCAGCTTCGCGACGCGGCAACTTCGGCGATACTTGTCCGCATGACAAGACGGCGGATTCTGACCGGCGTCGTGGCTGTCCTTGTCGTCGCGGGCGTCGCAGCGGGCGTGTCCCTGAGTTCGCAGGACGGCGGAAAACCGGGCGCGTCGTCATCTTCGACACCGACGTCCATCGGTTCGGCAACCCCGACGAATTCCTCCGCGAAATCGATCTACTTGGATCCGGCGTATTCACCGACTGAACGCGCCATCGACCTGGTGTCGCGCATGACCCCCGAGGAGCGCGCCGGGCAGTTGAACAGCAGCCAGGCTCCGGCGATCGAACGCTTAGGCGTCGCCGCGTATGGCTGGTGGAACGAGGCCGCACATGGGGTGGCGCGCGAGGGAACCGTCGACGGCGGGAATCCGCCGGACCTGACGAACACCACGTCGTATCCGGTGGATCTGTCGCTTGGCTCGACGTGGGATCCGCAGCTGATGCACGACGAGGCGACGTTGATCTCCGACGAGGCGCGCGAGGTCGTGCGCGACAACAAGCTCGACTTGAGTTTCTACTCGCCCACGGTGAACTTGTCGCGAGACCCCCGATGGGGCCGCAACGACGAAACTTTCAGCGAGGACCCGCTGCTCACCGCGCTGATGGCGTCGCAATACGTCAACGGGATGGAGGGAAAGGACACCAACGGAAAGTTGCCACCCGACTCCGGCGGCTACCTCAAAACGTTGACGACGCTGAAACACTTCGCGGCGAACAACAGCGAGGTGAACCGGCGCGACGGCTCCTCCGACATGGACGAGCGCACGCTCCGCGAGTATTACACCGCGCAATTCCGCGACATCATCGAGCGCAGCGGGCCGGCGTCCATCATGAGCGCGTACAACGAGGTCAACGGCGTGCCCGCGTCAGCCGACGTGCACCTGATCGACACGTTGGCCCGCGAAACTTTCGGTTTCCAGGGCTACTTCACCTCCGACTGCGACAGCGTCTACGAGATGCAGGCGGGCCACGCATGGGTTCCGGGCAACGCGTCATCTCCGGTCGACTCGGTGACTCGCACCGCGTACGCCAACAGCGCCGGGGAGGACCTCAACTGCGACCAGGGCTATCACGACGACGACAACTACGGGACGACGATCGGCAAGGCGATCGCGCAGCACGTGCAGACCTTGACCGACGTGTACAACCAAAACGACGTCGACGTCTCCGCCGTCCGGCTGTTCACCGCCCGCATCGCCACCGGCGAATTCGACGCCGAGGCGTCGGTGCCTTGGGTCGCGAAGGCGCGCGCCAAAATCGCCGCGGGGACGTGGCAGAACAACGACGGCAACAAGGCGGTGACCCAGACGCAACAGCGGTTGGCAATGGCGCGCCGGGTCGCCGCGGCCGCGATCGTGCTGCTGAAGAACGACCCGGTTGGCGCCGCTCCGCTGCTGCCGCTGCGCGTGCCGTCGTCCGGCGCGTACAAGGTGGCGGTCGTCGGCGACCACGCGAAGTCGGCATACCTCGGCGGCTACTCGAGCGCGCAGGGCGCCGCTGGCGCGGCGAATCAGGTGAACGCGTATCAGGGCTTGAAAACGGCGATCCAAGCGATCGACAAGGACGCCACCGTCGACTTCATGGCCGACGCGACGGCGGCGTTGTCGGGCTATGACGTGGTCGTGGTGTGCGCGGGCACCGACCGCGACACCGCGAGTGAAGACAACGACCGCTTGACCCTGGCTTTGCCGAACGGCCAGGGCGATCTCATCAGCAAGGCGGTCGCCGCGAACCCGCGCACGGTCGTGTACCTCGAGACCGTCGGCGCCGTCGACGTCCGGCCGTTTGCGGACAAGGCGCCGGCGTTGCTCTGGAGTTCTTACAACGGTCAACGCCAGGGCGAGGCCCTCGCTGATGTCGTGACCGGCAAGGTGAATCCTGGCGGGCGGCTGCCTTTCACCTGGTACGCCGACCAAGACCAGCTGCCCGACACCACCGACTACGCGATCAGGCCCGGCGACGGCAAGCACGGCCGCACCTACATGTACTTCGACGGAGCGGTCACCTTCCCGTTCGGTTACGGACTCAGCTACACCTCCTTCCAGATCTCCAACGGCGCAACGGACGTCGCGTCGGCCAGCGCGGGTGGCACGGTGCACGTCACCGCAGACGTCAAGAACACCGGCGCGATGGCCGGATCCACCGTCGTGCAGCTGTATGTCGCAACCCCGGACTCCCCCGCCGCTCTACAACGACCGGTGAAGAGGCTGGCCGGGTTCGCGAAGGTGTCACTGCAGCCAGGTCAGACAAAGTCGGTCGACATCGCGGTCGCGATCCCCGACCTGGCGTTTTGGGACGACGCGACCGCGCGTTACGTCGTCGACAACGGCAAGTACGACTTCCAACTCGCGACCTCCGCGACCGATGTTCGCCAGCGGCTGACCGTGTCGGTCAGCGGCGCTTTGCCGTCAACGCCGACGGTGGTGTCGTTCAAGCCGGTCGTCGAGGGCGACGCCGCCCAAGGCATCGCGCAACGCGTGTTCTTTCCGGCCGGGGTGAAAGTCGACCCGCAAGCAACCGTGTCAACCCTCGACGAGCAGCTGTTCGGCTTCGTCACAAAGGGCAAGAGCAAGCCGCTGCCCAGCGACATGACGATCAGCTACTCGAGCAACCGCCCGGACGTCGTCCGGGTTGGCGGCGACGGCGTCATTCAGACGGTTTCCAAAGGCGTCGCGACCATCACCGCGAGCGTGAGCTACCTCGGCAAGAGCGTGCAGGGCGCTTTCGCGATCGGCGTCACGGATTAGCCCCGACCGGCACGGGCGTGAACTCCCACGCGTTCGGCTCCCGGGCGCAAAACCGCTCGGCGCCCAGATCGAACCAGTTGTTGCCCGCGGCCAGCGCGTCGGCGTCACGCCACCGCGTGACGACGACCGCGCTGTGCTGCTCGTCGGAGCGGTAGAGCTCACCGCCCGCGAAGCCGCCGGCCGCGGCGAATTGCGGCCAAGCCTCGCGCTGTGCCCAATCGCAAAACGCGTCGAGCTGACCTGGGTTGATGTGGGCTTCCCACATTCGAGCGATCACACCAGCACCTCCGTGATCGGAAGCGAGGAGTCGGCCGGAAGCTCGAGCGACGACGGCGCCCGGCCCGCCTCGACCAACCGCGCTCCCAGCGCGGCCACCATTGCGCCGTTGTCGGTGCACAGCCCTGGCCGGGGCACCCGCAACGTGATGCCCGCCTTGTCGCAGCGTTCTTGGGCCAGCGCGCGCAACCGCGAGTTCGCCGCCACGCCGCCGCCTATGAGCAGACTGTCGACACCGTGTTCCTGGCACGCCGTGATCGCCTTCGCGGTCAGCACGTCGTCGACGGCCTCTTGGAAGGACGCCGCGACATCGGCCACCGGAACCGGCTGGCCGGCGCGCTCCCGCGCCTCCACCCAACGCGCGACCGCGGTTTTCAACCCGGAGAAGGAGAAATCGAGAGTTCCGTCGCCCGCCTTGCCGCGCGGGAAAGCGATGAACGCGGGGTCGCCCTCGCGCGCGGAGCGGTCGATGTGCGGGCCGCCGGGGAACGGCAGGCCCAAGACCCGCGCCACCTTGTCGAACGCCTCACCGGCCGCGTCGTCGACCGTGGCGCCGAGCGGTCGGACGTCGCTGGTGAGGTCGGGCACCAGCAGCAGCGACGAGTGACCGCCCGACACCAGCAACGCGACGCACGGCTGCGGCAACGGGCCGTGCTCCAAAACGTCGACCGCGACGTGCGCCGACATGTGATTCACGCCGTACAGCGGCTTGTCGAGGGCCACCGCGTACGCCTTCGCGGCGGCGACCCCGACCAGCAAGGCGCCGGCCAAACCAGGGCCGGCGGTGACCGCGAGCGCGTCGACGTCGCGAAGCGTGACGCCCGCCTTCTCCAGCGCCCGCCGCATGGTCGGAACCATCGCCTCCAGGTGCGCCCGGCTCGCGACCTCGGGCACCACCCCACCGAAGCGCGCGTGCTCCTCGACGCTCGACGCGATCTCGTTCGCCAACAAGGTGTTGCCGCGGACGACACCCACGCCGGTCTCGTCGCAGGACGTCTCGATTCCGAGCACCAGCGGTTCGTCAGCCATTGCCCGCCCAGTCAGCCGGATTGACGCCGCGCAGGTTGAGCACCATCAAGACGGCGTCCGTGCCGCTCGGTTGGTAGTAGCCCCTGCGGACGCCGACCTGCTCGAAGCCGAAGTGGCGATACATGTGTTGGGCGACCGGATTGTCAGCTCGCACCTCGAGTCCGACCATCGGCTCGTCGCGGCGTCGGGCCTCGTCGATCAACGCGGTGAGCAGGTGCGCGCCGATACCCTGCCCCTGACGGTCGCGGCGGACGGCGATCGTCTGCACGAACGACTCCTCCGGGTACGCGCAAAGGCCCGCGTAGCCGACGACCTCGCCGTCCGCCTCCGCGACCAGGTAATGCCGCGTGTCGTGTTCCGACAGCTCAGACCAAAACATGGCGGGGGTCCAACTCTCCTCGCCAAACAGATCGTGCTCGATCTCCATCACCGGCTCGACGTCCCACCAGCGCATGCGGCGCAGCGCGGCGGTGCGGGCGGATCGGACGCTGACCGCGGTCATGCGGGAGTCACCGCCTTGCGGGGGCCAGGCTCGACCGCGTCGGGGCGGCGCAGATACAACGGCTGCGGATCGAGCAGCGTCGCGCGTGCTGTCGCGACCAGCTCGCAAAGCGTCGCCGCGGCCGGAAGCCGCGGCTCGTGAGCGGCGGGGAACTCGTCGCGGTACAGCAACGCGCCCGCGCCAAAGGCCGGGCCACGCCAATCGACGGCGGCGGGTCGATCGACGTGCGGCCCGTCAACGCGCCGGCCGGTCTCGTCGTAGGTCGCCCAGTACACCTCGCGGCGGCGGGCGTCGGTCGCGACGAGAAACGGCCCCTCGCAAACGACCGCGGCCGCGAGAACGTCGAGCGTGCAGACCCCGACGACCGGGATGCCGAGCGCGTCGCCCATCGCGCGCGCGGTGACCAATCCCACCCGAAGACCGGTGAAGGGGCCCGGCCCGACGCCGACCGCGATCTTCGACACGTCGCCGGCCGACACCCTGGCGTCGCGAAGGACGTGCGCGATCCCGGGTGCGAGCAGCTCCCCGTGCCGGCGCGCGTCGATGACCGTGTGCTCGGCGCGCACCCGGTCGCCGTCGTGCAACGCGACGGTGACCGCGGGGGTCGCGGTGTCGAAGGCGAGCAGCACACCTGGGAGCCTAGCGGGGCGGTGGTGGCGGCTCAGGCGGCGACCGCCGCCAGGTCGACGTCCCGCCAACGCGCGCCATGCGCGCTGATGCGCACCTGGCGCGCGTCGTCGTCCGCGACACCGCCCGCCGCGCTGGCGACGAAGCTGTCGCCGCCCGCGCGCTCGATCTCGACCTGGAGCCGGTCGGAGGCCAGCTCCTCGACGAGCCCCTCTCCCCACTCCACCAGCGTCACGGACTCCTCCATGGACGCGTCGAGATCGAGGTCGTCGACCTCGAGCCGGCCGCCAAGCCGATACGCGTCGACGTGCACCAGTGGCGGGCCGTCATCAAGCGGCGGATGAACCCGAGAGATGACGAACGTGGGCGACGTGACGCCGCCGCGCACCTTCAAACCGGTGCCGACTCCTTGCGCGAGCGTGGTCTTCCCCGCGCCCAGCGAGCCGGTGAGGACGACCAGATCCCCCGGCCGCAGCAGCGACGCCAGCCGTTCTCCGAGTGCGCGCATGTCGTCGGCCGTCGGCACCGCGATCTGCAAACTCACCCGCTCGCCTCCTTTGCCATCCGCGCGGCGACCGCGAGATCCTCTCGCAGCGCGGCGCGCGGCATGCCGCGCGGCCCGAACCTGATCGCCGCTGACGGATGGTACGTTGCGAGCACGCGGCGTCCGGAGATCGGGTGCGCCTCACCGCGAAGCTGGCCGATTTTCGCTCCCCTGCCGAAGAACCACTCGACCGCGGTGCCACCCATCGCCACGATCAGCGCGGGATCGACGAGCGTGATTTGCGCGGTCAGCCAGCCACGGCAGTTGTTGACCTCGATTGCCGTCGGCTTGCGATTCTTCGGCGGACGGCACTTCAGCACGTTCGCGACGGCGACCGTGTCACGGGGCAGCCCGACTTCGTCGAGAAGCTGGTTGAGCAACTGGCCGGCCTTGCCCACAAAGGGAATTCCGGTGGCGTCCTCGTTCGCGCCAGGCGCCTCGCCGATGAGCAACACGCTCGCTCCCTGCGCCGGGAGCGCTCCGATGACGACGTTGGCGCGGCTCTCGGCGAGCTCCGAACACGCGCGGCAGCCGCGAATCTCGGCGGCGAGCGCGTCCCACGTCGTCATGGCTGGTAGACCCTGGGCACTCTCGGACCGATCCGCGTGACGACCTCGTAGGAGATGGTGCCAAGAGCGGCCGCCCAGTCCTCGGCGGTCGGCTCGCCGCTGTCGCCGGGACCGAAAAGCAACACCTCGTCGCCCGCCATGAACGCGCCGTCGTTGACGGCGCCGAGATCGACGACGAACTGGTCCATGCAGACGGTTCCCGCGATCGCGCGGCGGGCCGAGGTCGCCGCGCCCCGCACGAGCACCTCGACCGTGTTGCCGGCGGCGCGCGGGACGCCGTCGGCGTAACCGAGCGGCACCAAGCCGAGCGTGGTGGCCTCCGGCGTGTGATAGCGATGGCCGTACGAGACGCCGGCGCCGGCCGGCGCCGACTTGGTCAGCGCGAGCCGCGCGGTGAGCGTCATCGCCGGCCGCAGCCCGAGGTCGCTCGGGCGCGCCACCTTCGGCGCGGGCGCCAACCCGTACGCGGCGATGCCGACGCGCACCAGGTCAAAGCGCGCGTCGGGCCGATGCAGGGCGCCGCCGGAGTTGGCCAGGTGCCGGACCTCCGGCGTCACGCCAGCCCGCTGGGCGATGTCGATCGCCTCGGTGAACTCCTCGATTTGCCTTGACATCGTGGGGTTTTGCGGGTCGTCGCCGTGCGCGAGGTGCGACCAGAGTCCGACCACCCGGACGACGCCGCGGCCCTGCGCGCGCAGCGCGGCGTCGATCAGCTCGGGCCAGTCGGTCGCGGTCGCGCCGGCGCGCGACAGGCCGGTGTCGACCTTGCAGTGCACCCGCGCTTCCTTGCCCGCCTGCACGGCGGCGGCGGCGATCTCGTCGATCATCCACGGGGCGGAGGCGGACAGGTCGACATCCGCCAGGATCGCCTTCGCCAGCTGCTCCCCGGGTGCGGCGAGCCAGCACAGCAACCGGGCGTCGACCCCCGCCGCGCGAAGCGCAAGCGCCTCCTCGACGAACGCGACACCGAGCCAGTCGGCGCCGCCCGCCAGCGCGGCGCGAGCGCTGGGCAGCAGGCCATGCCCGTACCCGTCGGCCTTCACCACCGCCATCACTTGAGACCGGCCGGCAATCTCGCGGATGCGACGGACGTTGCCTTCGATCGCCCGAAGGTCGATCCGCGCGGCGGCCCGCAACCGGCCGGCGGGCGCCGTCGGGTCGCCGGGGTTGTCGGGGGTCACGTCCGCCAGTCTGCCATCGGGGCGGCGGGTTCGACGTGGTCGGCGCGCGTGATGGGATGTCGCCATGCGGATGACGAAATTCGGCCACGCCTGCGTGCGACTGGACTCCGACGAGCTGGCGCTGGTGATCGACCCCGGCGCGTTCTCCGAGTGCGCCGACGCGCTCGACGGCGCGGACGCCGTGCTGGTCACTCACGAGCATTTCGACCACCTCGACGTCGATGCGTTGCTGTCGGCCGCCCGGGCGAACCCCGCGCTGCGGGTGTGGGCGCCTCCCCCCGTCGTCGAGCGGCTTGCCGACCTCGGCTCGCGGGTCGCGGCGGTGGCGGCGGGCGAGTCGTTCGACGCCGCGGGCTTTTCGGTGCGGGCGTTCGGCGGCCAGCACGCGGTCATCCACCAAGCGATCGGCACACCGTGCGCCAACCTCAGCTACCTCGTCAACGACGCGGTTTACCACCCTGGAGACTCGTTTTTCGTCCCGCCGACGCCGGTGCGGACGCTGCTTGCGCCGTTGCACGCGCCGTGGTCGAAGCTCGCCGAGGTCATCGATTTCGTGGTCGCGACGCGCGCGCCGCAGGCGTTCCCGATCCACGACGCCATGCTCAGCGAATCCGGCGTGCAGAACTCGGTCGGCCATGTCGAACGATTCGCGCAGACCTACGGAACGTCGTTCACGTATCTGCCACCCGGCGCAGGCGTCGAGCTTTGACGATGCGAACGCCTGGCCCCGATCAACCGCCGCCCGCGCCGTCGGCCGTGGCGCCCGAGCGCGCCGCCGAGATGGCCGCCGTCGCCCAGCGGGTGACCCAATGGGCCGAGGCACGCGCCGACGTCGTCGGCCTGCTGCTGGTCGGCTCCTACGCCCGCGGCGCCACCCGTCCCGACTCCGACGTCGACCTCGTGCTGCTCACCACCGACGAGGACCGCTACGCCGACAACGCGTGGACCGGTGATGTCGGTGTCGGCGAGCTGACCAGGGTGCGATCGTGGGGCGCGGTCACCGAGCGGCGATTTGTGACCGCCTCCGGCCTGGAGGTGGAGATCAACGTCGGGTCGCCCGACTGGGCGCGCCTCGACCCGGTCGACCCGGGCACCCGGACGGTGGTCAGCGACGGAGCCCGGCCGTTGTACGACCCGACCGGCGCGCTCGCCGCGCTGATAGCCGCCTGCCGCCGCTGACAGAAGCTCAGTCCCGGAGCGCTTCGGCCGCCCGAGTGCCACCCGCCACCGCCGCGACGGCGGCCGGGATCTCGGCGACGACGTCGTCCGCGATCAAGGGGGCCGCACCGCCGTGGCGCGCCACCGCGAGCCGGGCCGCCGCGCCATGCAGGTAGGCCGCGCAGGAGGCGGCGTCGAGACCCGACAGGCCACCGGCCAGCAACGCGCCGGTCATGCCGGAAAGCACGTCACCGCTGCCGGCCGACGCCAACCATGCGGTGCCGGTCGGGTTGACCCGCGCGACGCCGCCGGGCGACGCGACCACCGTGGTGGACCCCTTCAGCAGCACGGTCACCCCGAGTTCGGCGGCGGCGCGGCGCGCGTGATGCAACCGGCGCGCTTCGACGTCAGCGCGCGCGTCGGCGCCCAACCCGAGCAACCGGGTCAGCTCGCCGGCGTGCGGAGTCAGCACCGTCGGCGCGTCGCGTCCGCGCAGCAAGCCGCGGTCAGCGCTCACCACGGTCAGCGCGTCGGCGTCGACGATCACCGGCACGTCCGCCGAAAGCACCTGCGCCACAAGGGATTTCGCCACGTCGTCCGTGCCGATGCCGGGGCCGACGACCCATGCTTGGACGCGGCCCGCATCGAGCACCCCGCCGCCGTCGTCCGGCAATTCGGTGACCACGGCTTCGGGCCAGCGGATGCGCACCAATTCCGCCGGATGCGCGACCGAGACGAAGCGCACCATGCCGACGCCGGTGCGCAACGCGCCGCCGACGGACAGTGTCGCGGCGCCCGTGTAGGTGCGGCTGCCGGCGACGACGCCGACGACGCCGCGGCGGTACTTGTCGGACTCGGCGCTTGGGCGCGGGAGCAGCGCCGCGACGTCGGTGTTGTGCAAAGCCGTGAGCGCGGACGACGGCAGGTGCGCCGCCAGACCGATGTCGACCAGTTCCAGCGCGCCGGCGCGCTCAGCGCCTGGGTCGACCAGCAAGCCGGGCTTCCACGCGCCGAAGGTGACCGTCACGTCCGCGCGCACCGCGGGGCCAGCGACCTCGCCGGTGTCGGCGTCGACGCCGCTGGGCACGTCGACCGAAACCACCAGCGCGGCAGGGGAGATCTCGGCGACCGCGGCCGCGGCGTCGTCCCGCAGCGACCCCTTGCCGCCGATGCCCACGATGCCGTCGAGCACCAGGTCGGCGTCGCGCAGGCAACTGCGCGGGGCGACCCGACCGCCAGCGGCGCGTAACGCGGCGAGACCGGATTCGTGGGTGCGCGAGCCCAACAGCACGGCCGATACGACGGCGCCGCGCCGAGCCAGCGCGGCGCCGGCGAAGAGCGCGTCGCCGCCGTTGTCACCCGATCCGACAAGCAGGACGACGCGAGCGCCGTACACCCGCCCGAGCAAGCGACAACAGGTGGCGGCCAGACCGGCCGCGGCGCGCTGCATCAGCGTCGCGTCCGGGAGGGTCGCCATCAAGGCGGCCTCGGCGGCTCGAACGACCGCCACCTCGTGCGCCCGCCTCATCGGCTCTCCGCGTTGGAGCGCAGTTTCTGCTGAAAGAACGCGACCGCCTGCGCGACCAAGGGGTCCAGATCCGCCCCGATGAAACAGTGATCCGCGCCCTCGATGATCGTCAGGCTGCTGTCGGCGCCGCGGGCGAGCAGCGCCTCGTGCAACTCCTCGCTTTGCCCGACCGGCACGACGCCGTCGATCCGGCCGTGCGCGAGCAGCATCGCCGGCGCGCCAGGGTGCGCGTACGTCACCGAGCTGGCGGCGCGCGCGTCGTCCCTTACGGTCGTGATCGGGGCGCCGAGCAACAAGCCGCCCGGGGCGTCGGCAGCGTTGTGGTCGATCTGCGAGTCGGCCCGGTTTTGCTCCTGCAGCGTGAGAAAGTCGCTGGGCGCGTACCAGATCACGCCTGCTTGGACGTCGGCGGTGACATCGGCCGTGACATCGCCGTCGACGTCCGCGTCGAGGAACAAGCCGTCCGGCGCGAGGCAGGCCAGCGCGGCGAGGTGCCCGCCGGCCGACTCCCCCCAGACCCCGATCTTCGACCCGTCCAGCCGCAGCGCCACAGCGTGACGGCGCAGCCACCGGATCGCGGCCCGCACGTCCAGCAACTGGGCGGGAAAACGCGCCTCCGCGCTGAACCGGTAGCTGACCCGCGCGACCGCAAACCCGGCGCCGACCAAGCGCTCGTCCAACCGGGACGGCCGCAGCGGGTCCGGCAGCGCGCGGTGAGTGCCGCTGATGTAGGAGCCACCGTGTATCCAGACGACGACCGGCGGGAGCGCGTCGCCGAGCGGGCGCAGCAGGTCGAGGGTCAAGTCTCGATAGCCCGGACGCCGCGCGAACACCGCGTCGGCGTAGAGGTCGTACGACAGCTGCGAGCTGACGATTCGGCGCGCCGCGGGCGCCGATGCGAACGCCGTGTCCACCGCGTCCTACTCGACGGTGACGGACTTCGCGAGATTGCGCGGGCGATCCACGTTGTTGCCGCGCGCGACCGCGAGTTCGCTGGCGAACACCTGCAGCGGGATGACCGACACGATCGGCTGCAGCAGCGTCGCCACCTTCGGCACCCGCACCAGCTCGTCGGCGTAGCTGTCGACCGCGGTGTCGCCCTCCTCGGCGATCACGATGGTGTAGGCGCCGCGCGCGCGCACCTCCTGCACGTTGGAGAGCAACTTCGCGTGCAGCACCGAGCGCCCGGTGGGAGGGGGCATCACGACGACCACCGGAAGCCCTTGTTCGACAAGGGCGATCGGGCCGTGCTTCAACTCACCGGCGGCGAAGCCCTCGGCGTGCATGTAGGCGAGTTCTTTCAGCTTCAGAGCGCCTTCGAGGGCCACGGGGTAACCGACGTGACGGCCGAGGAACAGCACGGTCGGCGCGGACGCCAACTGCCGCGCGATCTCGCGCACCGGCTCCATCGTGTGCAGCACCTGGGCCACCTTCTCCGGTGTGGCCGCCAGCTCGCGGACGACGGCGCCGACCTCGTCGCCGAACTTGGTGCCCCTCACCTGGCCGAGATACAAAGCGACCAGATACACCGCGACCAGCTGGGTGACGAAGCTCTTCGTCGCGGCCACGCCGATCTCCGGACCGGCTCGGGTGTACAGCACGGCGTCGGACGCGCGCGGAATGGTCGAGCCGTTGACATTGCAGATCGCCAAGACGCGCGCGCCCATCTCCTTGGCGTGTTGCACGGCCATCAAGGTGTCGAGCGTCTCACCGGACTGCGAGATGGCGATGACCAGCGACTGCTTGTCGAGAATCGGATCTCGGTAACGGAACTCGGAGGCGAGCTCCACCTCGCACGGCAGGCCGGCCCAGTGCTCGATGGCGTACTTGGCGATCAGCCCCGCGTGGTAGGCGGATCCGCACGCGACGATGACGATCTTGTCGATGTCGCGAAGCAACCGCGGATCGAGCCGGGTCTCGTCCAGGGTGAGCGCGCCGTCCTGCGTGAGCCGCCCGAGCAGCGTGGCCGCGACCGCGTCGGGCTGCTCGGCGATCTCCTTCAACATGAAGTAGTCGTAGCCGCCCTTTTCCGCAGCCGAGACGTCCCAGTCGACGTGGTAGCGACGTCCGGCGACGACCGCGCCGTCGAACGTCGTCACCTCGACGCCGGACGAGGTGACGCACACCACTTCGTCCTGACCGAGTTCGAGCGCGTCGCGGGTGGCCGAGATGAACGCGGCGACGTCGCTGGCGACGAACATCTCGCCCTCGCCCACGCCGACGACCAGCGGCGAGTTCCGCCGCGCGCCGACGACGACGCCCGGCGCGTCGCGGTGCACCGCCACCAGGCTGAACGAGCCGTCAATCACCTGGCACACGTCGCGCATCGCCTGCGCGAGGTCGCCCGAACGGGCAAACGCGTCTTCCAACAGATGCGCCACGACCTCGGTGTCGGTCTGCGACCGGAACTCATGACCCGACTCCGCCAGCTGCGCGCGCAGCGGCGCGTGATTTTCAATGACACCGTTGTGAATGAGCGCAAGCGACTTCTTGCAGTCGAGGTGCGGGTGGGCGTTGTCGTCAGTCGGCGCGCCGTGGGTGGCCCACCTGGTGTGCCCAAGGCCGGTGCCGGACGTCGGCAGCGGCGCGGCGGCCAGCAACTCCTCCAGGTTGCTCAGGGCGCCGGCTTTGCGGCGCAGCTCGACCTGTTCGCCGTCGAGCACCGCGATGCCCGCGGAGTCATAGCCGCGGTACTCCAGTCGGCGCAGCCCTTCAAGGACGACGTCCTTAGCCGGGCGCGGACCGACGTACGCGACGATTCCACACATGACCGCAAGCGTAGTGGCCGCACCCCACCCTTCCCGGTGATCATGCAGTTAGGCGCAACCCGGCCCGCCGAAAGTTGCCCCTAACTGCATGATCACCGGCCCGGGAGGGGCGGGTGCGCGATAGCGTCAGTGCGTGCCAGTCATCGAGACGGCCGCCCTCACCAAGCGGTACGGCCCGGTCACCGCCCTCGACGCGCTGACCGTCGCGATCGAGCCGGGCATCGTCGGCTTGGTCGGGGCGAACGGCGCCGGCAAGAGCACGCTCATCAAGGTCTTGCTCGGGTTGCTGGAGCCGACGGCCGGCGCCGCCCAGGTGCTCGGGCGCGACATCGTCACCGAAGGCGAGCAGGTGCGCGGCCTGGTGGGCTACATGCCCGAGCACGACTGCCTGCCGCCGGACGTCTCGGCAACGGAGCTGGTCGGCCATCTCGGCCGGGTCGCCGGCCTCCCCCGCGCCGCCGCCCGGGAGCGCACCGCCGAGGTGTTGCGCCACGTCGGGTTGTATGAGGAGCGATACCGCCCGATCGGCGGTTACTCCACCGGCATGAAGCAGCGGGTGAAACTCGCGCAGGCGCTCGTGCACGACCCCCAGCTGCTGCTGCTCGACGAGCCGACCAACGGGCTCGACCCGGCGGGTCGCGACGAGATGCTGGCGCTGGTGCAACGCACCGGCACCGAGTTCGGGATGGCCGTGGTCGTCGCGTCTCACCTGCTCGGCGAGCTCGAACGCATCTGCGAGCACCTCGTCGTCATCGACGCCGGCAAGTTGCGCGCCTCCGACTCCATCGCCTCGTACACCCGCGCCCAGCAGTTGCTGGCGGTCGAGGTCGACGGCGGCGCGCCAGCTCGCGACGCGCTCGCCGCCAGGCTGACCGAAATCAACATCAACGCGGACGTCGACGGCCGCGCGCTCGTCGTCGCGTTGCCACCGGACGACGAAGCCGCGATGTACGACGCGGTGCGCGACACCGTCGCCGACCTCGGTTTGGCGCTGCTGCGGCTCGAGCAACGCCGGCATCGGCTGTCTGACATGTTCAGCGAACCGCACCAAGCGCACGAAGACCTGCCGCGACAAGGCCAGCAGCAAGGGGAGGCCGCCGGTGTCTGAGTCCGTCATCTACGACATCGGCTACCAGCGCTACGACGGTCCGCGGCTTGGACGACGAAGCGCGGTGATTTCGCTTTACCTGCACGGGTTGCGCGGTCTTTTCGGGTTGGGCCGGCCAGCCAAGTCAAAAGTGCTGCCTTGGCTCGTGGTCGCCATCATGTTCGTCCCCGTCATCGTGCTCATCGCGGTGATGTCGCGGACCGGAACGCAAGTCGAGCGCTACGACTTCTATCCGATCCAGCTGCAGGCGCCGCTCGCCATCTTCTTGGCCGCGCAGGCGCCCGAGTTGCTGTCGCGCGACCAGCGCTATCAGGTGCTGCCGCTGTACTTCTCGCGTCCCATTCGACGCAGCGACTACGCGCTGGCGAAACTTGCCGCGATGATCACCGCGATGTTCGCGCTGATCGCCGGGCCGCTCCTTGTGTACTGGCTCGGCAGCATCGCGACGATCAGCCACCATCCCGGCGACGCCAGGCACCAGACCGCGCAATTCGCGCTGGGCCTTGCGAACGGCGTCTTCCACGCGATTCTGCTTGGCGCGCTTGGACTTGTCATCGCGGCGTTTGCCCGGCGCCGCGCGTTCGCCACCGCCGCCGTCATCGGCGTCTACCTCATCACCTCGGCGGTCGCCGGCGCGCTGTCCGGCCTGCCCAACAACAGCGGCCGCTTCGGGCAGCTGTTCTCGCCGTTCACCTTGCTCGACGGACTTCGGGTGTGGCTGCTGCATGGCAAGGTCATCGATGAGAACGCAGTGCCCTCGGCCGCCTACGGCATCGTGAGCGTGCTGTTCGTCATCGCCTTCGTGCTGGTGTTGTTGCGCCGCTACCAGAAGATCGCGACATGAGCCCGGTGATGAGATGAGCGTGCTTGAGCTGAGCGCGGTGTCGCGCTGGTACGGCAACGTGGTGGCCGTCAACGACATCACAATGACGATTGGCCCGGGTGTGACTGGCCTGCTGGGCCCAAATGGCGCAGGCAAGTCGACACTGCTGCACATGATGGCCGGGTTTCTTCCGCCGTCCAATGGAAGTGTCACGATCGACGGCGAGCCCACGTGGCGACGTCCGAAGATGTATGACGTCGTGGGGTTGGTGCCGGAGCGTGAAGCGGCGTACACCTTCTTGACCGGCAGGGAATTCGTCGAGGCGAGCGCGAAACTGCACCGCCTTCCCAACCCGCGGCAGGCCGCGCAACACGCCCTTGAGACCGTCGAGCTGACCGACGCCGCCGATCGAAAGATCGGCACCTACTCCAAGGGCATGCGCCAACGCGCCAAGGTGGCGTCGGCGCTGGTGCACGACCCGCGGGTGCTGTTGCTCGACGAGCCGTTCAACGGCATGGACCCACGTCAACGACTGCACATGATGGACTTGCTGAAGAACCTGGCCGACGCCGGCCGCACCGTGCTGTTCAGCTCGCACATCCTCGAAGAGGTCGAGCAGTTGTCGGACGTCGTCCAGGTCGTGGTGGCCGGTCGGCTGGCCGCGTCGGGAGATTTCCGGGAAATCCGGCGGCTGATGACCGATCGGCCGCACGTGTTCACCATCCGCTCCACCGACGACCGCGCGCTCGCGTCGGCGCTGATGGGCGCGCGACACACCGCGGGCGTCGCGATCGAGGGGCCGGTGCTGCGAGTGCAGGCCGCCGACTTCGGCAGCTTCACCCGAGCGCTCGCTGGCATCGCGCGCGAACACAACATCGGCTTACGCGAGGTGATTCCGGCGGACGAGTCGCTGGAGAGCGTCTTCTCTTACCTGGTGCGCCGATGAACGCCGTGATCGCCCGCATCACCTATCGCGCGTTGCTCGGACGACGTCGGGTGTTCCTACTCGCGCTGCTGCCGATCGTGTTGTTGCTGTTGGCGGTGGCGTTTCGAGCCGGAAACGGTAATGCGCCGGAGAACCTCCTCGACCACTTCGGCGTCACCGCGTTGTTGCCGCTGGTTGCGCTCATCGTGGGCACCGGAGTGCTCGGCGCCGAACTCGACGACGGCACCGCGATCTACTTGCTCGCCACGCCGACACCACGAAGTGTCATCGTCACAACGAAATTCGTGGTTGCCGCTATTGTCACCGTGGTGTTCACCGCCGTTCCCGAGTTCCTCGCCGGAGTCATCGCGTTCCCGGGCCGCACGCGGCTTTCCGTCGCGTACGCGGTCGGAACGGCAGTGGGCGCGGTCGTGTACGTCGCGATTTTCCTTGCGCTGTCGGTCGCGACGCGCCGCGCGATGGCGGTCGGCCTCATTTACGTGCTCGTGTGGGAAGGCTTGCTCGCGAGCTTCGTGTCGGGCATTGGCGTGCTGAGCGTGCAGCAGTACTCGTTGTCGGTCGCGCGCGCGATCGCGCACGCCGGCGACGAGATACCCGCGAACGTGTCGCTGTCGGTGGCAATCCCGATGTTGGTCGTGGTCATCGTGGTCGCGAGTCGACTCGCCGTGGACCGGCTCAGCGGCTACCGGATCAGCGGCGAGCCCGGCTGACCCGCCGGGCCTCAACCGAGACGGTCGCGCACCACACCTGCCAACCGCGACGCAACAGCCTCGGCCTGTTCGTGGCTGGTCGCCTCGACCATCACCCGCACGAGCGGCTCGGTGCCGCTCGGCCGCAGCAACACGCGACCTTCAGCGCCGAGCTCTTGCTGGGCCGCCGCCACCGCCTCCAACAGCTCGACGTCAACATCGGCGCGCGACTTGTCGACGCCGCCCACGTTGACGAGCACCTGCGGCAGCCGGGTCATCACGCCGGCCAGCTCGGCCAGCGACTTGCCGGTCTCCGCGACGCGAGACAGCAGTTGCAAACCGGTGAGGATGCCGTCGCCGGTGGTGGCGTGCTCGAGCATGATGACGTGGCCGCTTTGCTCGCCCCCGAGGACGTAGCCGCCGGCCTTCATCGCCTCGAGCACGTAGCGGTCGCCGACCGCGGTCTCGATGACCTCGATGCCGGCCGCCCGCATGCCGAGCTTGAACCCCAGGTTGGACATGACCGTGGCCACGACGGTGTCGGCCACGAGCCGCCCTGACTCGCGCATCGCCAACGCGAGGACGGCCAGGATCTGGTCGCCGTCGACGACGGAGCCGTCGGCGGCGATCGCGAGGCAGCGGTCGGCGTCGCCGTCGTGCGCGATTCCGGCGTCGGCGCCTTGCCGGATGACGGCCTCTTGCAGCAGCGCGAGGTGCGTGGAGCCGCAGTTGTCGTTGATG
>DASVDW010000049.1:0-21946 GCA_036380925.1 Acidothermaceae bacterium | reverse complement strand
CCGGCGGCGTGTCTCGGGTGACCCTGCTCGAGGACGACCGGGTCGTCTACGGTCCGATGAGCCTCGACCCGCACGACCCTGGGTGAGAGTCCGTCCGCCCGACGCCTCGGACGCCGAGGCGATCGCCAGGGTGCACGTGGCATCGTGGCGCGACGCCTACGCTGTCCGCCGCGGCGGCCGCCTGCCCGCGGGACAGCCAAGCCAAGCCAGCAGCCGAACGCCCGTTGGGAAAGCCTGCAGCCGCTGGCTGTTAGACGAGCTCTCGTGTGAGGCGGGACGCGGTTGTCTAACAGCCCGGCGGCTGGCTGGCTGGCGGGCGCGGACGGGCTGGCCAGCCGGCTACGGCCGCTTCGACAGTTGCTGCGTCTGACCAGGGTCGCGCTCGACGATCGGGTCGAGCACCTCGTCGATGCGCTTCATGATCTCGGCGTCCAGCCGCACGCCAGAGGCTTCCACGTTCGCCACCACTTGCTCCGGCCGCGAGGCGCCGATGATCGCCGCCGACACGTTGGAGTTTTGCAGCACCCAGGCCAGCGACATCTTCGCGAGCGACATGCCCGCGTCGTCCGCGATTGGCTTGAGCTGCTGCACCGCCGACAGCACGTCGTCGGAAAGCCAGCGCGAGATGAAGCTGGCACCGCCCTTCTCGTCGGTGGCGCGCGACCCCGACGGCGGCGGCTGCCCGGGCGCGTACTTGCCGGTCAGCACCCCTTGCGCCAGCGGCGAGAAGACGATCTGGCCGACGCCCTCTTGCTCCGACAGCGGAACGACTTCTGACTCGATGACCCGCCACAGCATGTTGTATTGCGGCTGGTTCGAGACGATGCGGTCGAAGCCCATGTCGTCGGCGACGCGCAACGCCTCGGCGATCTGCGCCGCGGTCCACTCGCTCACGCCGATGTACATGACCTTGCCTTGGCGCACCAGGTCGTCGAACGCCCGCAGGGTCTCCTCGAGCGGTGTCTCGACGTCGTAGCGGTGGGCTTGGTACAAGTCGATGTGATCGGTCTGCAGCCGGCGCAGCGACGCGTTGCAGCTTTCGATGATGTGCTTGCGCGACAGGCCGCGGTCGTTTTGCCCTGGGCCGGTCGGCCAGAACACCTTGGTGAACAGCTCGTATGACTCGCGACGGACGCCGGCCAGCGCCTCCCCGAGAACTGTCTCCGCGCGCGTGCCGGCGTAGACGTCCGCGGTGTCGAACGTCGTGATGCCGACGTCGAGCGCGGCTCGCACGCAGGCCTGCGCGGCGTCCGCCTCAACCTGGGAGCCGTGGGTGATCCAGTTGCCGTACGCGATCTCGCTGATGACGAGACCGCTCTTGCCGAGGTGTCGAAATTCCATGGCAAGAACCCTACGTCGGGGCGGGTTCGCCCTGATCAGCGGATCTAGATCTTCGCGCCGCGCTCGACCCGCGGCGCGGGCATCCGCATCCGGCGAAACATCATGGCGCGGGTGAAGGCGTAGTAGCCCAGGCCTCTGGTCGACTCGCCAGGGAACCGCTGGCGAACCTCGGCGCGGATCCGGCGGGTTATCAGCGTCGTCTCAACGACCACCGCCACGACGAAGACGACCTGCACGATCGCGCCGAGCAGACCGAACGGCGAGAGCAGCAAGATGAGCAACGCCGCCGGGATGAACCAGCTGATGATGCTGCGCCTGGAGTCGACGTAGTCGCGGACCCACCGGCGCACCGGGCCGCGGTCGCGGGCGGGCAGCACGCTTTCGTCGCCGCGCCTGTACGCCTCCCGGCGGGCCGCCATCTGCTCACGAGAACCGCGGCCGCGCTTGCCGCCGCCCTGCGCGATGACGGTGGTCCGATTGCGGGCCTGCGCCACCGCGCGCTTTGGCGTGGCGCGACCCTTCGGCTGGCCGGCGCCCGGCGCCTTCACGGGCGCGTCGTCGACCGGCTGAGGGGGTGCGTCGACCGAGGCGGAGCGTTTGAACACGGACCCAGGGTACCCAGGGGCGTCCCTGGCTCGGGGAACCTACTGCCGGGCGCGCTCGTCGGCGCATAGGGTGGGTATCGGCGAGCTGGAGCACACGAGAAGAGGGGTCAAGTCCCATGGCTGGTCTGATGAAGCGCATGTCGCTCATCTTCAAGGCCAAGGCGAACAAGGTCATGGACCGCGCCGAGGACCCGCGCGAGACGCTCGACTACAGCTACACCAAGCAGCTCGAGCTCTTGCAGAAGGTGCGGCGAGGGGTCGCTGACGTCGCGACGTCCCGCAAGCGCCTCGAGCTGCAGGTGCAGCAGCTGCAGCAGCAATCCGACAAGCTCGACGGGCAGGCGCGCGCCGCGCTCTCCCAGGGCCGCGAAGACCTCGCCCGCGAGGCGCTCACCCGCAAGTCGGGCCTGCAGACGCAGATGTCCGACCTGCAGACCCAGCACGCGTCCCTCCAGGCCGAGGAGGAGAAGCTCACCCTCGCCTCGCAGCGGCTGCAGGCCAAGGTCGACGCCTTCCGCACCAAGAAGGAGACCATCAAGGCCACCTACACCGCGGCCGAGGCGCAGACCAAGATCGGCGAGGCGTTCTCCGGCATCTCCGAGGAGATGGGCGACGTCGGCATGGCCATCCAGCGCGCCGAGGACAAGACCCAGTCGATGCAAGCCCGCGCCGGCGCCATCGACGAGTTGCTCGCCTCTGGCGCGCTCGAGGACGCCAGCGGCACCGCGAAGGACGACATCCAAGCCGAGCTCGACCGGCTCGCGAGCACCAACGACGTCGAGCTTGAGCTGGCCAAGATGAAGGGCGAGATCTCCGGCGGCCCGGCTCCGCAGGCGATCGAGGGAGCGTCGACCACCGACAAGACGGCCCCGTCCCCGGCGAGCCCGGCGGAGGTCCAGCAACCTGAGGCCAAGCCATGATCGTGCGGATCCTCGGCGAGGGCCAGTTTGACGTCGCCGAACACACCATCGAGGCGCTCAACGGGATCGACAACCAGCTGCAAGCCGCGGTCGACGCGGACGACGAAGCGGGATTTCGCGAGGCGCTTCGTTCGTTGTTGGCATTAGTACGCGAAGTCGGCGAGCGCGTACCCGACGACTACCTCGGGCCTTCCGAGCTGGTCTTGCCAAACGCCGACGCCACTATCGAGGAGGTGCGTGCGCTACTCGGCGAAGAGGGACTGATCCCTGGCTGAGTCGCGCCAGCGCTTATGGCACGTACCCGGTTCGCCGCCGACCGCGGCCTGGTCACGCGGATGCTGTTCGTGATGTTCCTGCTCGGCTTGCTCTACGTCGTTTTCGTGGGCGCGCTGATCGCAGTCAAGGTCTCGATTCCGTTGATCGTGATTGTCGTGGGTGGGTTCTTCCTGCTCCAGTTCTTCGCCTCCGACCGCATCGCGCTGTTCGCGATGCACGGTCGCATCGTGACGCCTGAGGAGGCGCCCGAGCTGCACGCGATCGTCGACCGGCTGTGCGCGATGTCCAACACGCCGAAGCCCAAGGTGGCGATCGCCGACAGCGACGTCCCGAACGCGTTCGCGACGGGCCGCAGTCAGAAGCGAGCCGTGGTGTGCGCCACAACGGGCATCATGCGCCGCCTTGACGCCGAGGAGCTCGAAGGCGTCCTCGCGCACGAGATGTCGCACGTCGCCCACCACGACGTCGCGGTGATGACCATCGCGTCGTTCCTCGGCGTCCTCGCCGGCTTTATCACTCGCATCGCGTTCTACTCCGAGATGTTCGGCGGTTACAACCGGCGCGGCCGCAACGACCAGAACACCGCGATGGTCGCCTTCTTCGTGATGATCGTCTCGGCTGTCGTCTACGCCGTGAGCTTCCTGCTGATTCGCGCGCTGTCCCGCTACCGCGAGCTGTCTGCCGACCGCGCCGGCGCGCTGCTCACCGGCCGCCCGTCGGCGCTCGCCAGCGCCCTGCAGAAGGTCACCGGCGCGATGGGCCGAATCCCCACCCGCGACCTTCGGTCGGCGGAGGCGTTCAACGCGTTCTTCTTCACCCCCGCCCTGGCCAACGGCGTGTCGCTGTCCTCGCTGTTCTCGACCCACCCGACGCTCGAGCGGCGGTTGCAGCAACTGGCCGAGATCTCCCGCGAGCTGGGCGAGGGTCGCTGATCGCCGGTGGGTTTCCTCGACTCGCTGCTCGGGCGCTCCAAGCCGGCGAAGGCCGACCTCGACGACCTGTTCGCGCTGCCCTCCGCCGCGATCACGCTGCAGGTGGGCGTCGGCTTCACCTCCACCGGCCTCGGCTCGGTGTGCTACAAGCCGGCTGAGGGCGCGGCGTTCGCCCGCACCGAGGCGGAGGTGCAGGAGCTGCTCGACGCCGACCAAGGGCCGAAGGTGGAGCTCAGCAAGGACACCTTCGGCTTCACCTGGCTGCTGGTCCGCCACGACCCCACCGACGTCCCCGGGCTGGTCACCGATCTGCACGCGGTCAACAGCAGCCTGCAGGCGGCCGGGTTCGGCCCCGCCCTGCTGTGCTCGATGACGCCGTTCCGGCATTCGGACGGGCGGCGGGTGGCGCTCGTCTACCTGTACAAGCGGGGCACCTTTTACCCGTTCGCCCCTCTGCCGGGCAAGCCCCAGCGGCGCGACAACGCCCTGGAGATCGAGATCCAAGGCGCGCTGTCGAACGACTTGAAGGTCGAGCGGGACCTCGCGCACTGGTTCCCGATCTGGGGTGCGCCCGGACTGGAGGAATGACCTGCGCATGATCGTGCGTTTGTTGTGGGACGATGAGTCCTAGGATGCCCTGGGAAAAAGACCTCGCGAGGGAGCCACCATATGACCGTTCAAGGCGAGACCACCGCTGCCACCGGCGTCGTCCTCACTGACCAGGCGGCGGCCAAGGTCAGGGCCCTGCTCGAGCAGGAGGGTCGCACCGATCTCGCGCTGCGCGTCGCGGTGCAGCCGGGCGGCTGCTCGGGGCTGCGCTACCAGCTGTACTTCGACGACCGCAGCGTCGAGGGCGACCGGGTGCAAGACTTCGGCGGCGTCAACGTCGTCGTCGACAAGATGAGCGGGCCGTACCTCATGGGCGCGACGATCGACTTCGTCGACACCATCGAGAAGCAGGGTTTCACCATCGACAACCCGAACGCCTCCGGTTCGTGCGCCTGCGGCGACTCGTTCCACTGAGTTCGCCCACTCAACCCAGTCCGCTATCTGGCGGACGATGACTTGGCCCTACCCTTCGGGTGGGGCCTTTTCATTCCTTCATTTGGGTTCTCGCCCGTCCACGAGGAGCTGACCGGTGCGCATCGCAGTCACTGGTTCCATCGCCACCGACCATCTGATGTTCTTCCCAGGCCGGTTCGCCGATCAGCTGATGCCCGACCAGCTGCACCGGGTGTCGCTGTCATTCCTCGTCGACCAACTGGAGCTGCGCCGCGGCGGCATCGCGGCGAACATCTGCTTCGGCATGGCGGCGCTCGGCCTGCGCCCCGCGCTCGTCGGCGCGGTCGGTGTCGACTTCGACGACTATCGCTCATGGCTCGAGCGGCACGGGGTCGACACCGCCTCGGTGCACGTCTCGACGTTGCATCACACCGCCCGCTTCTTGTGCACCACGGACGCCGACCACAACCAGATCGCGTCGTTCTACGCCGGGGCGATGAGCGAGGCGCGTCGGATCGAGCTGGCCCCGGTCGCCGGCCGGCTCGGCGGCCTCGACCTCGTCGTCATCAGTCCGAACGACCCCGAGGCGATGCTGCGGCACACCCAGGAGTGCCGCGAACGAGGCTTTCCGTTCGTCGCGGACCCGTCGCAGCAGCTCGCTCGCATGGAAGGCGAGGACATTCGCGAACTCATCGACGGCGCGGCGCTGCTGTTCACGAACGCGTACGAGAAGGCGCTCACCGAGCAGAAGACGGGATGGTCGGACGACGAGGTGCTGGCCCGCGTCGGCACGCGGGTGACCACGCTGGGCCCGGACGGCGCGGTGGTGGAGCGGGTCGGGCAGGCGCCGATCAAGGTCGCCGCGGTGCCGGAGAAACGGCGCGCCGACCCGACCGGCGTGGGTGACGGTTTCCGGTCGGGTTACCTCGCCGGCCTGGCCTGGGGAGTCGGGCCACAGCGCTGCGCGGAGATCGGCTCGCTGCTCGCGACGTACGTGTTGGAGACCGTCGGAACCCAGGAGTACCAGGTCAAGCCAGCGCAGTTCCACGAGCGGTTCGCCGCGCACTTCGGCGAAGCCGCGGCGTCGGAGATCGACCACATTGTCGAGGCCGGCGCCAGCTGACTCCGACACGGCCCACGTCGTCCGACCTCATCGCGGTTGGCCGACCGCGCTGGAGTATGGTCGTGCCCGTCCGGTGCTGAACCGGTTGGCGTATCCCGTCCATGGAAGGCGACAGGTGAGTCGACGAGAGGTCAATCAGTCGGCCCGTAAGGCCCGTCGTTGGCGCAAGGTCACGAGTCGCAGCCTCATTGTGGCGCTCGTGCTCTCGATGGCGGCTGGCTGCTCGAGCAAAGACATCCCGCGGTTCGCCATGCCCGACCCGGTCACCGAGCAGGGCCGGAAGATCCTCACGCTTTGGCAGGGCAGCTGGCTGGCCGCGTGGTTCGTCGGCGCCGTGGTGTGGGGCTTGATCATCTGGTGCGTGATCGCCTATCGCAAGCGCGGCGAGAAGGTGCCGCCGCAGCTCACCTACAACGGGCCGATCGAGATCCTCTACACCGTCGTCCCGATCATCTTCATCTCGTTCCTCTTCTACTTCACCGCGCGCGACCAAAGCGACATCAACAAGCTTTCGAAGGATCCCGCCGTCACGGTGGAGGTCATCGGCTTCCAGTGGGACTGGCAGTTCAACTACCTCGACAGCGCCAACGAGAAGAGCGCGCGAACGGTCGCGCAGGTCACCGGAGACAACGCCCACGGCCACCCCGCGACGCTGGAGCTGCCGGCGGGGGAGACGGTCCGGTTCAAGCTCGCCTCTCCTGACGTCGTCCACGCGTTTTGGGTGCCGGTCTTCTTGTTCAAGCGCGACGTCATCCCCGGCCGGGTGAACCAGTTCGAGGTCACCATTGACGCCGACAAGGCGGGGCACACCTACATCGGTCGCTGCACCGAGTTCTGCGGTCTGAACCACGACGAGATGCTCTTCTACCTCAAGATCGTGGACCAGGCCACGTACAAGGCCGACCTAGCGAAAATGTCAGCTCAGTACCAGGCGGGGAGCTCCTCGTGACCACCGTTACCCATGTGCAGCCGCTCGAGCGTCGTGCCTACCGGCGCGGATCGGCGCTAGCGAACTGGCTGACGACCACCGACCACAAATTGATCGGTCAGCTCTACCTGACGACGTCGTTCGCGTTCTTCTTGCTCGGTGGCGTGATGGCGCTGCTGATGCGCACCGAGTTGGCGCGGCCGGGCCTGCAGCTGCTGACGAACCAGGAGTTCAACGAGCTTTTCACCATGCACGGCGTCACGATGCTGCTGCTGTTCGCGACCCCGCTGTTCATCGGGTTCGCCAACGTCATCGTCCCGTTGCAGATCGGCGCGCCCGACGTCGCGTTTCCCCGGCTGAACCTGTTCAGCTACTACCTGTTCTTGTTCGGCGGCATCATCACGCTCAGCGGCTTCATCACCCCTGACGGCGCCGCCGACTTCGGCTGGTACGCCTACACGCCGTTGTCGAGCGCGCAGTACTCACCCGGCGTCGGCGGCGACTTGTTCATCATGGGCCTGACCATCTCCGGCCTCGGCACGATCCTCGGCGGCGTCAACTTCGTCACGACGATCCTGGTGATGCGCGCGCCGGGCATGACGATGTTCCGGATGCCCATCTTCACCTGGAACATCCTGCTCACCAGCCTGCTGGTGCTGCTCGTCTTCCCCGTGCTGGCCGCCGCGTTCCTGGCGCTCGAGGCCGACCGCAAGCTCAACGCGCACATCTTCGAGACATCGACGGGTGGCGCCATCTTGTGGCAACACCTGTTCTGGTTCTTCGGCCATCCCGAGGTCTATATCGTCGCGGTTCCGTTCTTCGGAATCGCGACCGAGATCCTGCCGGTGTTCTCGCGCAAGCCGGTGTTCGGGTACAAGGGCCTGGTCTTCGCCACGATCGCGATCTCGGGACTTTCGATGACGGTGTGGGCGCACCACATGTTCTCGACCGGCGCGGTGCTGCTGCCGTTCTTCTCTTTCATGACGTTCCTCATCGCGGTGCCCACCGGGGTCAAATTCTTCAACTGGATCGGCACGATGTGGCGTGGGCAACTCACGTTCGACACGCCGATGTTGTGGATCCTCGGCTTCTTGACGACGTTCCTGTTCGGTGGCTTGACCGGCGTCATCCTGGCGTCGCCGCCGCTTGACTGGCACGTCACCGACACGTACTTCGTCGTCGCACACTTCCACTACGTGCTGTTCGGAACGGTCGTCTTCACCATGTTCGGCGGCTTCTACTTCTGGTGGCCGAAGATGACCGGCAAGATGCTCAACGAGCGGCTGGGCAAGGTGCATTTCTGGCTGCTCTTCGTGGGCTTCCACACCACGTTCCTCGTCCAGCACTGGCTGGGTGTCGAGGGCATGCCGCGCCGCATCGCCGACTACCGGGTCGCCGACGGGTTCACCTTGCTGAACACCGTTTCGACGCTCGGCGCGTTCCTGCTTGGCATCTCGATGATTCCGTTCGCCATCAACGTCTGGCGCACGTGGCGGCACGCTCCGAACGTCGAGGTCGACGACCCGTGGGGCTGGGGCGCCTCGCTGGAGTGGGCGACCTCGTGCCCGCCGCCGCGGCACAACTTCACCAAGCTGCCGCGCATCCGCTCTGAGCGGCCCGCGTTCGACCTGCACCACCCGGAGATCGTCGGGCGGCCGCGATTGCCAGAGCCCGAGCCGGCGGCGGTCGCCGCGGGCGACGGGGGCGACTCATGAAGGTCGAAGGGTTGTTGTTCGCCGGCGTCGCGATCTTCTTCGCCGGCATCGACATCGTGTACTGGTACACGTCACACGATCCGACGGGCACCACGGCGCTCGCGTTGGCCGTCGCGCTCGGGTTCTTGGTCGGCTTCTACCTGTTCATCACCGGGCGACGCACGGGCATTCGTCCAGAGGACCGGCCGAACGCCGACATCTCGGAGGCGGCGGGCGAGGTCGGGTTCTTCAGCCCGCACAGCTGGTGGCCGCTGTTCACCGCCGGCGCGATCTCGATCGTCGCGGTCGGCGTGGTCTTCGCCTGGTGGTTGGCCATCGTCGGTTTGATGTGCGTGGTCATCACGGCGCTCGGTTTCGTGCTCGAGTACTACCGCGGCGTGCACCAGCCCTGACGAGGCAGGCAGCTGTGCGGCAGTAACCGGGGGCCTTCGCCCGCCGTGAAGGGCCTCTGATCTCAGGCGACCGTCATGGCCAGCTCGCCGAACGAGACGACGTCTCCTGGCCGCAATTGGTGTGCGCCCACCACCCGATAGCCGTTGACCCGGGTGCCGTTCATCGAACACAGGTCGACGACCTCCCAGCCGGTCGCCGTCCGACGCAACAACGCGTGCCGGCGCGACACGGTCGGGTGGTCGAGCCGCAGGTCTTGGTCCGGCGCACGACCGAGCGACACCGTGCTCTGCCCGGCGGGCAGCCGCAGGCACGGCAGTCGTGGCGCACGCCAGGCTCGTTGCAGCCGAAAGCCGAACGCGGAGACGGTTGACACGGCGTGCTCAACGCGGGCGCCAAACCGGGTCCGAGCGGGCCGGACGTCGTCGACGAGGACGGCTAGTTCGTCACGGCGCCGGGCGGCCAGCGCGGCCTCGACCCGCTCGACAAAGGTGTCGTGGGAGATCCGGCCGGCAATCGACGCCTCGCGCAGCGTCGCGACGACGCGCTCGCGATCGTCGTCCGAGGCGCGTAGCGCGGTCACGCTGGTCATGCCACGACGATAGAAGCGGCACCCGCCGGCCGTCTATCGGCGCCGCAGGCCGCTGCGATCGACCGATCGACCGACTTGTGTCGGCGAGCACGCGGTAGACCGCGTGTAGCCCGACACAACTCGCCGAGGCGGCGGCGTGGTGCGCGGCGTGATGTTAGTCGGTGCCGCTGGTGATCTGCGCGCGTTCCTGCCGCTCGCGCTCGGACTCCTCGTCGTGACCGGTTGGCTCGATGCCGACGTCCGGCTCGTAGATGAAGCCGCCGATCGCGTTGCGCACCTTCTCCACCGGAGAGTTGCTGGCGGGGGAGCGGACGCCGTGCTCGTCGACGGCCGGCGGCAGCTCCGGAGCGCTGCGCTGCCGGTACTGCAGGCCCATGCGCGCGACCTGCTCCGGTGGCAGCGCGGCCTCGACCTCGATGAACTCACCGTGCGGGAGCATCACGATCCGGCCGGTCTCGTAGCCGTGCTCGGCGCTGTGCAGGTCCTTGCGCTGCAGGCCAAGGCACACCCGGCGCGCCGCCCAGAAGACGATCGGCGGCACGACGAGGAACGAGACGCGGAAGATCCAGGTGGTGGCGTACAGGCTGATGTGGAAGCGCTCCGCGATGAGGTCGTTGCCACCCGCCAGCAGCATGATCGCGAAATAGGCGATCATCATCGAGCCGAACGCGGTGCGACCGGGCTTGTTGCGCGGCCGATCGCAGACGTTGTGCAGCCCACGGTCTTTGGTGACCCAGGCTTCGATCGCCGGATAGATCGCGATGGCGGTGAAGAAGATGCCGGGCGCGATCACCGCTGGAATCAGCACGTTCCAGCTGATCGTGTGGCCGAGGAAGTTGTTCTCCCAGTTCGGCATCATGCGCAGCGTGCCCTCGAGCCAGCCGATGTAGAAGTCCGGTTGGGAGCCGGCGCCGACCTGCGCGGGGTTGTACGGCCCGTACAGCCACACCGGGTTGATCTGCACCACGCCGCCGAGGAACGCGCAAACCGCGAACACGGCGAAGAAGAAGCCGCCGGTCTTGGCCATGAACGCCGGGTAGAACGGCGTTCCGACGACGTTGTCGTTCGTGCGGTGCTCGTCCGGCCACTGGGTGTGCTTTTGGTGCCACATGATCAGCATGTGCGCGGTGATCAGCGCGAGCAGGATGCCGGGGATCAGCAGGATGTGGACGACGTAAAGCCGCGGGATCAGGTCGGCGCCCGGGAATTGGCCGCCGAAGGTGAACATCGCGACGTACGAACCGACGATCGGGATCGACTCGGCGACGCCGTAAGCGATCCGCAGGCCGGTGCCGGAGAGCAGGTCGTCGGGCAGCGAGTAACCGCAGAACCCCTCGAAGATGCCGAGGGTGAGCAGGCCGAAGCCGATGAGCCAGTTCGTCTCCCGCGGCTTGCGGAACGCGCCGGTGAAGAAGATGCGGCACATGTGGCAGATGATCGCGGCCATGAAAATGAGCGCCGACCAGTGGTGGATCTGCCGAATCAGCAGGCCGCCGCGCACGTCGAACGACAACCGCAGGGTCGACTCGAACGCCTCGGTCATCTGGGTGCCCTGCAGCGGGACGTAGCTGCCCTGGTAGATGACCTCGTTCGTGCCGGGCCGGAAGAAGAACGTCAGGAACGTGCCGGTGAGCAGCAAGATGACGAACGAGTACAGCGCGATCTCGCCCAACATGAACGACCAGTGGTCGGGAAAGACCTTGTTCAGGTTTCGCTTGAGAAAGCCGGCGCTGCCGAACCGCTCGTCGATCTCGCTGAGCGCCTTTTTCACCTGCGGGGAGGTGGCCCGCGCGGCCGTCGTGCCGCCGGACGCCGATGGCGCGTTCGTCGGGCGGGCGCCGCGACTGGTGAAGCTCATCCGCGCTCCCAAAAGCTCGGGCCGACCGGCTCATCGAACCCGTCGGTTGCGATGAACTCGCCGTCGGCGTTGACCGTGATCGGGAGCTGGGGCAAGCTGCGAGCGGCCGGGCCGAACACCACGCGGCAACCGTCGGGCACCAGGAACGTCGACTGTTGGCAGGGGCACAGTAGCTTGTGGTTCTGCTTCTGTTACAGGCCGACCGGGCAACCGACGTGGGTGCAGATCTTGGAGTAGGCCACGTGGTCTTGATAGGCCCAGTTCTCCCGCCCCGGCAGCGGCTTGTTCAAGCCAGGCTCCATGCGGATCAGCAGCACGGGAGCCTTGGCGTACTCCTCGGGCGTCATCTGGTCGACCGGCTTGGGCACCACCGTGGTGAAGCCGCCGATCTCGAGGTCGCCCAGCTTGATCGGCTGGCCGCTTTCGGCGTTCAGCAGCAGAGAGCCCTTCTCCCACAGCGTGGTGCGCAGCTTCTTCTCGGGAAGCGGGCCGAGGTCGCGCAAGATGACGACCGGCGGCAGCGCGAGCAGCCCCAAAGACAGCCCCAGCGAGCGCTTGAGCAGCGAGCGGCGCGGCAGCCCGGTCTCTTGAATACCGGTCATGACGACCTGCGCGGCCTCGTCGAGTTCTTTCTCGCTGGACGCCAGGCCGTGCCGCTCTTGAACCGTCTCGTGCGCCGGCATCAGCCAGCGCACCCAGCCGATGATGCCCGCGGCCAAACCGGCCAGCGTGACGCCCAGGCAGACGCCCAACAGGATGTTCGACGTCTGCGCGTCGGCGGTCGAGGTGTTGGGGTGGTACGCGACGTACGACACGATGAAGCCGACCGTGCCAGCCGCGGACAGCAAGAAGAACAGCGCGATGGCCCGCTCCGAGCGCTTGGCCCGGCGCGGGTCGGCGTCTTGCGGGCGGGTGACCGGCGCGATCACCGGCGGCCGGACGCTTTCTTCCTCGGAAAGCGGCGCCGCCGCGGTGACCGCGGTGGGGGAGTGTCTCTCCGTGTGCTGCGTCATGCCGCCCTCTTCGCCCTCGCGCCGATCCACATCGCCACGCCGCCCAGCACGGTCATGCCGGCCAGGAACGCCACCAGGCCCTCGGCCACCGCGCCCGACCGGCCGAGGTTCGCGCCACCGGGATCCGGCACCGCCTTCATCTGGTTGAGGTAGGCGATGATGTCCTGCTTCTCCTGCGGCGTCAGCTGCTTGTCGCCGAAGATCGGCATCGTGCCTGGGCCGGTCAGCATCGCCTCGTAGATTTCTTTGTCGGTGGCGTCGTACAGCGACGGCCCGTGCTTGCCGTCGGCGAGCGCGCCGCCGGCCCCGACGAAGTTGTGACACGACGAGCAGTTGGTGCGGAACAGGTTGCCCCCGTAGCCGATGTCAGGCTGGGTCGGCGTGTACTGCTCCTTGCCGGGGATCGCCGGTCCGGGCGCGAGCGACCCGATGTACGCGGCGAGGTCGGCGATCTGCTCCGGGGTGTAGCGGGCCGGCTTGCGCAGCGCCTGCGCGCCCTGCGTCTTCAGCGGCATCCGCCCGGTGCTCACCTGGAAGTCGACCGAGGCGGCGCCCACGCCGATCAGCGACGGCGCGTCCGCCCCGCCCTGCGCGGCCGCGCCGTGGCAGCTCGAGCAGCCTTGCAGATAGAGGGCGCGGCCGACCGCGATCTGCTCGCTCGGGTCGCCGGCGGCGGCGACACCGCTGCGCGACGTGGCGAAACCGTATGCCGAGCCGACCCCGACCAGCGCGGCGAGGAGGACGACGTAGGCCGCCCAGCGGGTGCGGCGGAAGCGCCGAAACAGCTGCCGCTTCGCCGGCCGCGCAGACGCCTGCGCCGACTCGGATGGCTGCTCAGCCGGTGTTGCGAGGGGGCTCAACTCCACCACCGATTCGTCTCGTTGCGTTGCCATTTGCGGGCTCAGCGCCCGGTCATTGAATGAGGAAGATCGTCGAGAACAGCCCGATCCAGACGACGTCGACGAAGTGCCAGTAATACGAGACCACGATTGTGCTGGTGATCTTCTCAGGGGTGAACCGCCCCTTCGAAAGACGTAGCAGCAAGAAGATGAACGCGAACAGACCACCGGTGACGTGGAGCGCGTGGAAACCGGTGGCCAAGAAGAAGATCGAACCGTACGGCGAGGAGGAGATGGTCATGCCGTTCTCGCCGGCCTGGTAGTCGCTCACGTAGGTGGCGTACTCCAGGCACTGACCGGCGACGAAGACGGCGCCCATCACGAAGGTGAGGATGTACCACTCGCGAAGGCCCCAGCGGGTGATGTCAAAGAGGCGTCCGGCGCGGTGCAGCCGGCGTTCTTCGGCCGCGATCACGCCGAGCTGGCAGGTCACGCTGGAGAGCACCAGGATGATGGTGATGGCGCCGTCAAACGGGACGTCGAGTTTCACCGCCTCGTGCAGCTTCGCGCTCACCGGCATCGGCCACGTGGTGCTCACCGAGCGAATCGTGAAGTAGATCGCGAACAGCGCCGCGAAGAACATCAGCTCGGAAGACAGCCACACGACCGTGCCGACACTCACAATGCTCGGACGGGTCAAAGAGCCATGCGCGCGGTTCTTGCCCAACGTTGTCGCGGTCGCCACGGACGCCATTATTGCCACCCCGTCGCGCGACACGCCCCCGACCCCCCATCACCGGCGCGTCGGGCACACGCGTCCGCCCCGCATCGGCCACGGCGATAACATCACGGCGTACGTGTCGCGGGCCCGGCGCTCGCCGTCCGCCCCGCCTCGAGGAGACCTGATGAGCACCGCCGACTCGCACGAGGTCGTCCACGCCGACGGACATCGGCCGCCCGCGCGTCGCGCCGCCGACGCGCGCGGGGCGTGGCCTCAGACGATGACTGTCTTGGTGTACAGCGACGACGTGAGCACCCGCGAGCGCATCCGCCTCGCCGTTGGCCGCCGTCCGGTCGCCGACCTCCCCGCGCTCGAGTACGTCGAGTGCGCGACGTACCGCGCCGTCGTCGAAACCGTCGACCGCGGCGGTGTCGACGTCGTGGTGTTGGACGGCGAGGCGGTGCCGTTCGGCGGTATGGGCGTGTGCCGTCAGATCAAGGACGAGATCTACAACTGCCCACCGGTGCTCATCCTCACCGGCCGCCGCGACGACGCGTGGTTGGCCGCGTGGTCGCGCGCCGACGCCGCCGTCCCACATCCCATCAACGGGGTGTCCCTCGCGCCGGCGGTCGCCGATCTCATGCGGCGCCGGCTCGCCCGCGAGCCGGTTCGCTAACCGATGTCCGACCCCGCTGCCGAGGCCGTCGCGCGGAGCTGGCCGGAGCTGCTCAGCGCGCTGCTGCGCGGGGAGCATCTGTCGGGGGCGGACACCGCCTGGGCGATGCACGACATCATGACCGGCGAGGCGACGCCGGCCCAGGTGGCCGGATTCGCCGTCTCGCTGCGCGCCAAGGGCGAGACCGCTGACGAGGTCAACGGCCTGGCCGCCACCATGGTCGAACTCGCCAACCCGGTGCCCGATGTGGGGAATGCGCTTGACATCGTCGGCAGCGGCGGCGATCGCGCGCACACCGTGAACGTCTCGACCATGGCGGCGATCGTGGCCGCCGCGACCGGCGCCCGGGTGGCCAAGCACGGCAACCGCGCCGCCTCGTCGTCCTGCGGCTCCGCCGATCTGCTCGAAGAGCTCGGGGTGGCCATCGACTTGAACGGCGAGGGCGTGGCGAACTGCGTCGCCCAGGTCAACATCGGCTTTTGCTTCGCGCCGGTGTTCCACCCCGCGTTTAGGTTCACCGCCGCGCCGCGGCGCGAGCTCGGCGTCCCGACGGTCTTCAACTTCTTGGGCCCGCTTACCAACCCGGCGCGCCCGACGTCCAACGCGGTCGGCGTCGCCGACGCGCGGATGGCGCCGGTGGTGGCCGCGGCGTTGGCGAAGCGCGGCAACCGCGCGTTGGTGTTCCGCGGCGACGACGGCCTCGACGAGCTCACCACGACCACGACGTCGCAGGTGTGGGTGGTGCGCGACGGCGCGGTGCGAGCCGCCGTCATCGATCCGGCACAGCTCGGGATTTCCCTTGCCGCGCCGCAGGATTTGAAGGGCGCGGACGCCGCTTTCAACGCGAAGGTCGCCCGCGCGGTGTTCGCCGGTGAGCGCGGCGCGGTGCGCGACACCGTGGTGTTGAACGCGGCCGCGGGCGTCGTCGCCTTCGAAGGGCCGGACGCCGACGGGTTGACCGACCAGCTTCGGGCGGCGATGGCCCGGTGCGCGGCGGCCATCGACGAGGGCGCGGCGACCGCGAAGCTCGAGGAGTGGATCGACGCGAGCCAGCTGGCCCGCCGCCCGGCCGAGGGGTAGCCCGCCGCTAGGAGGCGTCGAGCCCCAGCGAGAACGCCGACTCCAGGTCGTGCCGCGAGTAGGTGCGAAACGCGATGTGGGTCTCGGTGGAGACGACGCCGTCGACCTTGTTGAGCTGGCCCGGGATCGCCTGCGCCAACTCGTCGTGCGCCCGCACCCGCACGATGGCGACGAGGTCGAACTCGCCGGTCACCGAGTACACCTCGGTGACGCTCGGCAGGTCGGCGATCGATTCGGCGACCTCGCCGACCCGGTCGACGGCGGTCTTCACAAGCACGATGGCGGTGATCACAGCCGACACCCTAATCCTCGTGCTAATCCTCCTGCTCGCCGCCGACGTGCACGTTCAGCACCCCGGGCAGCTCGCTGATCACCGTGGCCAGCGCGTCGACGTTGCCGCGCCCGTCGAGCAAGATCTGGACGGCGACCGAGCGGTCCGGCGGGCCGACCTGGCCGTCGGGCGGCCGCCCCGCCTCACGGGCATGGGCTTGATGCGTCGTGGTGATCCGCGCGACGCTGAAGCCCGCCTGCGTGACCGCTTCGAGGACGTCGCGCAACAGCCCTCGCCCGTCGAGATAGCTGACCTGCAGCACCGGTCGGTCGGTGCCCACCAGGCGGGCGACGAAGCGCGAGCAGACCGGCAGCCCGAGGATCGCGATGAAATAGGCCCCGGTGCCGGCGACGGCGAGTATCGGCAGCCCGCCCGCCGCCGCCGCGCCGACCGCAGCGGTCAGCCAGATGCTGGCCGCCGTGGTCAGCCCGCGCACGACGTCGCGCCGGACGAAGATGATGCCGCCGCCGATGAAACCCAAGCCTGACACGATTTGCGCGGCCACTCGAGACGGGTCGAGCGTGACCCGGCCCTCCTGCAGCACGTCGGTGAAGCCGTACTTGCTCACCAGCATGAACAGCGCGGCGCCGACGCCGACGACGGTGTAGGTGCGAATGCCGGCGGCCTTCTGCTTGATCTCGCGCTCGAGGCCGATCAACGCGGACAGGCCGAAGGCGATGGCGAAGTCGGCGATCTGGGTCCAGCTTTGGCCGACCGGCTGACCGAAAGCCTCGACACTCACGTGGATACCTAAGCACTTGCTCGCTCGGCCGCGCCTGCTCGCGCCGGTTGGTGCACCGGTCGCAGCGCGCGGCGGTCGGCGAACGGGTCGACCGCGTCGGCGAGGTCGAAGTCGAGCAGGGCTCGCTGACCGCCGGCGCCGTGCGCCGGGCAGCTCCAGGTGCCTGCCACGTCGACCAACCGGGTGCCGGGCGTCTCAAGCCAGCGCAACACGCATTCCATCTCCTCGGCGCTCGCGCACGCGACCGGCCCGCTGCCGTCGTGGACGACGGTCTCCGCCGTCGCGACCAGGGCGTCGAGGTACGGGCGCGGAGCCGCGCCGGGCGGGGCGACGCCCGCGGCGGCGAGCCGGCCGTGCCGAATCACCGCGATCTCGTAGCCGTTGTCGGGCCGTATCCGGGCGGCGACCACCTGCGGGCATTGCGCCAACGCGGCCAACCGCTGGCCGCGCGCCGCCGCCCGCACGAACGCGGCGAGCCGGTCGCGGCTTTGCGCGGCGTCCTCGAACCGCTCCACGTCGGCGAGCAGCTCGATTCGGCGCAGCAGCGATTTCACGACCGCGCGCGGGTCGGATTCGATCGCCGTGCGCACCCTCGCGGCCAACTCGGCGTACTCGTCGACGGATTGCCGGCCCTCGCACGGCGCGCCGCACCGGTCGAGCTCGGCGAGCACGCAGGCAGGGCTCGGACGACGCGGGCTGAGCCGGGTGCGGCATTGCCGCAAGGGGACTGCCTCGTGCAACGCCTCGACGGCCGACTCGGCGGCGCGACGCGACGAGAACGGGCCGAGGTAGCTCGCGCCGTCGGCCTTGGTCTCGCGGACCATCGACAACCGGGGGAACGGCTCCACGGTGAGCTTCACCCACGTGGCGCGCTCGGGGAACTTCGACCGCTTGTTGTACGGCGGCTTGTGCTCGGCGATCAGCCGCAGCTCGCGCACCTGCGCCTCGAGGTCGGTGGCGCACACGATCGGTACGACGTCGTGGGCGATGGCCACCATCTCGATGACCCGTTGCCTCATCTCGGACGACGTGAAGTAGTTGCGCACCCTGGTCTTGAGGTCTTTGGCCTTGCCTACGTAAAGCACCCGGCCACGCTGGTCGCGGAACTGGTAGACCCCGGGCAAGTGGGGGAGCGCGTCGGCGAGATGGCGCTTCTTGCGCTGCTGCGGTGTGACCTGGCCGCTGAACGTGCGCAGCTCCTCGTACGAGTGCACCGCGAAGCCGGCCAGCCGTTCGATCAAGACGTGCAGCACGTCGACGGTGGCGCGCGCGTCGTCGAGGGCGCGGTGCGTCGGTCGCACGGTCGCGCGCAGCACGCGGGCGAGGGTGGCCAGCTTGCAGTCGGGCGCCTCGTCGCGGGTCAGCACGCGGCGGGCCAGCCGGGCGGTGTCGACGGAGTCGAAGCCCGGCCACTCGACGCCGAGTTGATGGGCGGCCGCTTTCAAGAATCCGACGTCGAACGGCGCGTTGTGCGCGACCAGCACGCAGCCGCGGGCGAACTCCAGGAACGCCGGGAGCACCGTGTCGACGCGAGGCGCGCTCGCCACCATCGCGTTCGTGATGCCGGTGAGCACCGCGATGAACGGTGGGATCGGCTCTCCTGGGTTGACCAGGGTTTGCAGCTCACCGAGCACCTCGCCACCGCGCACCTTGACCGCCCCGATCTCGGTGATGCCGCAGGTGGCGGGGGAGCCGCCGGTGGTCTCCAAGTCGACGACGACGAAGGTGACCTCGCGCAACGGCACGCCGAGCTCGTCGATCGAGAGCTGCCCGGACAGCTCGGCGAGTGCGGTCACAGCCCGTGACGGTAGGCGCGAGCGCGGACAGTTCGTTGGAGCCACTCCGAACGCGCGCCAGGGCGACGCGTTTTCGGCGCAGCCGGTTTTGTCGGCGCCGGCGCCTAACGTCGTCCGCAGTTGAGAGCAGAGGAGAGAACGCCATGCTGATCGATTGCGACAGCTGCGCCGTCAAGGGCGCCGCGTGCGCTGACTGCGTCGTCACCGTGTTGCTGGGCTCCCCGCCGGTCGAGGTCGACGTCGACGTCGTCGAGTTCGACGCTGTCGAGCAGGCGGCGATCAACACGCTTGCCGACCACGGCCTGGTGCCCCCGCTCCGGCTGGTCACCCGCGCCGCCTCGTGAGAGTGGCAGCGGCCGCGGCGGTTCGTCTGGCCATCGGACAGCCTCGGTGACGTGATCCCGACCTATTCGACCGTGATTGCGAATTCTTAACCGACACAATGTTGCGAAATGATTGCGCTCTGGGCACGGACTGGTAGCCTGCTGCGCGGGCAACCGTCAGAAGTCGTGAAAGAGCGGCAGCGGGTGCTTGCGCCGAGTCCGCCGAAAGGCGGAGCCGGGGACCCACCTTCCCCTGGGGTGAATCGGCGGCGGGTCGGCTCGCCAGAGCCTTTCCGCCAATGCCGTAGGGCGAACTTCCCGCCCGAACCCGTCAGCTAACTCGGTAGGCGCCGAGGAAGAAGGAGATCGCCCGCGTGGCGTCTTCTCGCTTTGCGGCGGTTGGTGGTTCTCGCGGGGCTTTCCCCCGACTGCTCTTCCGCGCGGTTGTCGCGGTGGCGACCGCGGGTCTTGCCGTGTCGCTGCTGCCGTCGTCAGCGCACGCCGATCCGAAACTGACCGCGGCGCAGGCGCAAAAGCAGCTGCAGACGCTATCCGACCGGGCGGAGATCCTCAGCGAGCAGTTCAACGCCGCTCAGGCCAAGCTCGACGCCGCGCAGCGTCAACTCGCCGCTGACAAGGCGGCGATCAAGAAGGCCCAGGTCGCGGTTGACGCGACGAGGACGCAGGTCGCGCGGGTCGCCAGCGCCGCATACGAGTACGGGGACTTCGACTCGTTCCACGAGCTGTTCGTCACGGGCCAGCCCGAGGTGGCGATGCAGCGCGCCGGGATCTTGGCCATGCTCGCCGAACAGCGTGCCGGCGAGTTGCGCAACGCCACGGCGGCCCGCAACACGCTGGCGCAGACTCAGGCGGTCGCGACGCAGCAGAGCAAGCGAATCCAGGCGTTGCAGGCCTCGCTGAAGAAGCAGCAGCAGGTGCTCGACGCCATGGTCGAACAGCAAGAGGCGTTGCTCAAGGCGAGCCAGGCGCAGATCGCGGCCGACAACGCCCGGGCTGCCGCTAAGGCCGCCAAGGCCGCGCAGGCCGCGGCGGCCGCGCAGGCCGCGGCGCAGGCGCGGGCGAATCGTTCGCTGATTCGAGTGGCGCTGCCCAAGGTGGCGCCGAAGAAGGCGCCGGCGTCGTCGCCGAAGGTGGCGGCCGCACCGGTTGCGGTGAACGTCGGAGCCGACGGTCGGGCTGCGGCCGCGCTGCGGTACGCCTACGCCCAACTCGGCAAGCCGTACCGCTACGGCGGCGCCGGCCCGAACTCCTTCGACTGCTCGGGGCTGACGATGCGCTCCTGGCAGGCCGCCGGGGTGTCGCTGCCGCACAACGCGGCGGCCCAGTACGCGTCGACCCGCCATGTCGCTCGCTCGCAATTGCAGCCAGGCGACCTGGTGTTCTTCGGACATCCGATCCACCACGACGGCATCTACATCGGCGGCGGCAAGATGATCGAGGCCCCCTACACCGGCACCACCGTGCGCATCACCGACTTCGGTTACCGGCACGACTACGCGGGCGCGTCCCGCCCCTGAACTCCAACTGAATCAGCCCTGCCCGGGTGATGGCCGGCTACGACCCCGATGTCGTGGCCGGCCATCGTTGTCCGGCCCCTACGATCAGCGCCATGAGCAGCACCGTCGTCCCGGTCAACAAGGAAACAATTCGCGCCCTGACGCGCAATTGTTTCCGCGATGACGCGTCGTCGCGCCGATGACTCGAATATTGGTCGTGACGAACGACTTCCCGCCGCGGGCCGGTGGCATCCAGTCGTTCGTGCACGCGGTGACCGCGCGGCTGCCGGATGCCGTGGTCTACGCGCCGCGCTGGCAGGGCGTCGCCGAGTTCGACGCCGCGCAGCCGTTCGAGGTGGTGCGGCATCCGACGTCGCTCATGCTGCCCACGCCGGCCGTCGCTCGCCGCGCGGTCGGGTTGTTGCGCGAGCACGGTTGCGACGCCGTGTGGTTCGGAGCCGCCGCGCCGCTCGGTCTGCTCGCGCCGACGCTGCGCAAGGCCGGCGCGAAACGCATCGTCGCGACGACACATGGCCACGAGGCCGGTTGGGCTCAGCTGCCGGTGGCACGCCAGTTGCTGCGCAAGATCGCTTCGGACGTCGACGTGCTCACCTACCTCGGCGACTACACGCGTGGCCGACTGGCGGGCGCCGTCGCGTCGTCCGCGAAGCTGCAGCGGCTGGCGCCGGCGGTCGACGCCGAGCATTTTCGTCCCGGGGCCGGTGGCGGGGCCGTTCGGCGGCGGCTCGATCTGGTCGGACGGCGCGTTGTCGTGTGCGTGTCTCGTTTGGTGCCGCGCAAAGGTCAGGACGTCCTCATCAAGGCGATGCCGGCGATTGTGCGGGCGGCGCCCGACGCGACGCTGCTCGTCGTCGGGGACGGGCCCTACCGCGAACGGCTCGAGAAGCTGGTCGACGAGGTCGGCGTGCGACCCGCCGTCCGGTTCACCGGGGGAGTGCCGTGGGCGGAACTGCCCGCCTACTTCGACGCCGGTGACGTGTTCGCGATGCCGTGCCGCACAAGAAGAAAGGGCCTGGACGTCGAAGGGCTGGGCATCGTCTACCTGGAGGCGTCGGCGGTCGCAATCCCTGTGGTGGCGGGGAATTCAGGTGGCGCCCCGGACGCCGTGCTGAACGGGCAGACCGGTTTTGTGGTCGACGGCGACGACGTCGACGCGGTTGCGGGGGCGGTGATCGGGTTGCTGTTGGACCCCGACCGGGCGCGGA
>DASVDW010000048.1:0-19318 GCA_036380925.1 Acidothermaceae bacterium | reverse complement strand
CTGGTCTTCCCGCTGATCGTTCCGGCGATCGGCGTCCTCACCGCTGTCGTCGGCATCTTCGCGGTCTCCCCGCGCGCTGGCGACCGCAGCGGCATGTCCGCGATCAACCGCGGCTTCTTCATCTCCGCCGTCTTCTCGGTCGTGCTCGTCGCGATCCTGGCCTTCGCCCAACTGCCGGCGCACTTCTCCGACCTGAAGGGTCTGGCCAACACCGACATCGCCAACCACGCCGGCAGCCCGCGGGTCTTCGCGCTGGTCGCCGTGGTGATCGGCATCGTGCTCGCGGCCGTCATCCAGCAGCTGACCGGCTACTTCACCGAGACCTCGCGTCGTCCGGTGCGCGACATCGGCAAGACGTCGCTGACCGGGCCGGCGACGGTCATTCTGGCGGGCGTCTCGGTCGGGCTTGAGTCGGCGGTCTACTCGGCGGTGCTCATCGCGGCCGCGGTGTACGGCGTCTTCCTGCTCGGCGGCGGGTCGATCGTGTTGTCGCTGTTCGCGGTGGCGCTGGCCGGCACCGGCTTGCTGACCACGGTCGGCGTCATCGTCGCGATGGACACCTTCGGCCCGGTCTCCGACAACGCCCAAGGCGTGGCGGAGATGTCGGGCGACGTCCACGGCGAAGGCGCGGTCGTGCTGACCCAGCTCGACGCGGTCGGCAACACCACGAAGGCGATCACCAAGGGCATCGCGATCGCGACCGCGGTGCTCGCCGCCACGGCGCTGTTCGGTTCGTTTACCGACGCCGTGAGCGAGGCGCTCGGCAAGGCCAAGGTCAACCTCGCCGACGTCACCGGGTTGACCGGCGTCAATCTGAGGTCCGACATCACCGCTCCGAACACCATCGTCGGCGCGATCATCGGCGCCGCCGTCGTGTTCCTCTTCTCCGGGCTGGCGATCAACGCGGTGTCGCGCGCGGCGGGCGCGGTGGTGTTCGAGGTGCGCCGCCAGTTCAGGGAGATCCGCGGCATCATGGACGGCTCCGAGAAGCCCGAGTACGGCCGGGTGGTCGACATCGTCACCCGCGACTCGCTGCGCGAGCTGGCCACGCCCGGTTTGCTCGCGGTCATGGCGCCGATCGCCACCGGGTTCCTGCTCGGCATCGGCGCCCTGGCCGGCTACCTGGCTGGCGCGATCGCGTCCGGCACGCTGATGGCGGTGTTCTTGGCCAACTCCGGCGGCGCCTGGGACAACGCCAAGAAGCTGGTTGAGGACGGCAACTACGGCGGCAAGGGTTCTGACGCGCACGCCGCGACCGTCATCGGCGACACCGTCGGCGACCCGTTCAAGGACACCGCCGGCCCGGCGATCAACCCGCTGCTGAAGGTGATGAACCTGGTCTCGCTGCTCGTCGCGCCGGCAATCGTGCGCTACAGCGTGGGCACCCACGAGAACATCGGGATACGTGTCGGCATCGCGGTCATCGCGTTTGCGATCATCGTCGTGGCCGTGGTGATCTCGAAGCGGCGCAGCGTGGCCGTAGGAGCGCAGGAGCCCTCTGGCGAGGCGAGCGCGATCTCCGTCTGAGCTGACCGCGCACCTCTTGCTGAGTGCAGGGTTAGGGCTGCGATTCGGTCCCGAACGGCGGCCCGAACCCTTCACTCGGCGGGCGGCTGTCTGACCACCCGGAGATCAACTGGCGGGGGTCGCGGGATACATCCGGGTGGCTCAGCCGTTACCGTGTGCGCGAGCGGTTGCGCGAAACAGCGCGCCCGTTCGCACGGACGTTCCAGACAGGAAGCGAGACCAGGTGGCCGCGAGCACGCAGACCGGCAGCGCCAGCAGCGCTGGCAGCGCCGACGGCGCGCGGGGCGCGAACCGTGCGTCGTCCCGCGACGACCTCCGCCGGTTGGTGATCGTCGAGTCGCCGGCCAAGGCGAAGACAATCGCTGGCTACCTGGGCCGCAACTACGTCGTCGAGTCGAGCATCGGCCACATCCGCGACCTGCCGACCTCCGCCGCCGACATCCCCGCCAAGTACAAGAAGGAGCCGTGGGCCCGGCTCGGCGTCGACGTCGACAACGGCTTCGAGCCGCTCTACGTCGTCAATGCCGACAAGAAGCAGCAGGTCGCGAAACTAAAAGCCGCGCTGTCCAGCGTCGACGAGCTCTACCTCGCCACCGACGAAGACCGCGAAGGCGAGGCGATCGCCTGGCACCTGCTCGAGGTCTTGAAGCCGCGGGTGCCGGTGCGTCGCATGGTCTTCCACGAGATCACCCGCGACGCGATCGAAGAGGCGGCCCGCAACCCGCGCGACCTCAACCAGTCGCTCGTCGACGCGCAAGAGACCAGGCGCATCCTCGACCGACTGTACGGCTACGAGGTCAGCCCGGTGTTGTGGAAGAAGGTGATGCCCCGGTTGAGCGCCGGCCGGGTGCAAAGCGTCGCCACCCGGTTGGTCGTCGACCGCGAGCGTGAGCGCATCGCGTTTCGCGCCGCTTCCTATTGGGACGTCGACGCGGTGTTCGCCACCTCCCCGTCGTTCGAGGCGAGCCTGGTCGCGGTCGACGGACGACGGGTCGCGGTCGGCCGCGACTTCGACTCCCTCGGCCGGTTGAAAGGCGCGGACGTCGTCCATCTCGACGAACCCGCGGCGACCGCGCTCGCCGACGGTTTGAGCAACGTCGACTTCGTCGTCCGAAGCGTTGAGAGCAAGCCGTATCGGCGGTCGCCGGCCGCGCCGTTCATGACCAGCACGCTGCAGCAGGAGGCGAGCCGCAAGCTGCGGTTCTCCAGCCAGACCACCATGCGGGTCGCGCAACGGTTGTATGAGAACGGCTACATCACCTACATGCGCACCGACTCGACGACGTTGTCGGAGACCGCTTTGACGGCGTCGCGCAACCAGGTGCGCGAGTTGTACGGGCGCGAGTTCCTGCCGGATTCGCCTCGGCAGTACGTCAAGAAGGTGAAGAACGCGCAGGAGGCGCACGAGGCGATCCGCCCGTCGGGTGACCACTTTCGCACGCCTGGCGAGATCGCGCGCGAGGTGAGTGGCGACGAGTTCCGGTTGTACGAGTTGATCTGGCAGCGCACATTGGCCTCGCAAATGACCGACGCCACCGGGCAAACCGTCACCGTGCGGCTCGGCGCCGCCGCGCGCACCGGCCAAGACGCCGAGTTCTCCGCGTCCGGAACGGTCATCACGCACGCTGGCTTCTTGAAGGTCTATGTCGAAGGCTCGGACGACGACGGCGACGACGCGAACCGCGAGCGGCGGCTGCCGAGCCTCGCCGAAGGCGACGTCGTCCAGGTTGAGTCGTTGCAGCCGGTGGGTCACACGACCAACCCGCCCGCGCGTTACACCGAGGCGACTTTGGTGCGGGCGCTGGAGGAGCGCGGCATCGGTCGGCCGAGCACTTTTGCCAGCATTATGAGCACAATTCTCGACCGCGGATACGTCTTCAAGAAGGGCAGCGCGCTCGTCCCGACGTTCCTCGCGTTCGCCGTCATCCAGCTGTTGGAGCGGCACTTCAGCGACCTGGTCGACTACGACTTCACCGCTGAGATGGAAGAAGACCTCGACCGCATCGCCGACGGCGAGACCGCGCGCACCGCGTGGCTGACCCGGTTCTACTTCGGCGGCCCGATCGACGACGACGGTCAGCCGATCACCACCGGCGCGCCCGACGGCCCCAATGGTCACGGGTCGGCGTCCGGTCTGAAGGCGATGGTGCACGACCGGCTCGGCGAAATCGACGCGCGCGACGTCAGCTCTTTCCCGCTTGGTGATTCGGGGATTGTGGTGCGGGTCGGCCGTTACGGCACCTATCTCGAGCGCGACGGGCAACGCGCGAACGTGCCTGAAGCCGTGGCGCCCGACGAGCTGACCGTTGAATATGCAGAGGAGTTGCTCGCCAAGCCGAGCGGCGACCGGGTGCTTGGGCTCGACCCGCGCAGCGGCTTGCAGATTGTCGCCAAGGACGGCCGCTACGGCCCTTACGTCACCGAGATTTTGCCTGAGGGTTCGAAAGAAAAGCCGCGCACCGCGAGCCTGTTCAAGTCGATGTCGCTCGACACCGTGACGATCGACCAGGCGCTCGAATTGCTCACCTTGCCGCGAGTTCTCGGCGTCGTCGACGGTGAAGAGGTTGTCGCGAGCAACGGCCGGTACGGCCCGTACGTCAAGAAGGGCTCGGAGACGCGCTCGATCGAGAGCGAAGAGCAACTGCTGTCCATTTCGTTGGACGACGCGATCGCCGTTCTCGCCCAACCGAAGCAGCGTGGACGACGTTCGGGCGCGGCGGCCGGCCCGTTGCGCGAGCTAGGTGTCGACCCGGCGACCGAGAAGCCGGTCGTGGTGCGCGACGGCCGGTTCGGCCCATACGTCACCGACGGCGAGACGAACGCGACGCTGCGCAAGGGCGACGACGTCGAGACCATCACGTTGGAACGCGCGTCGGAGCTGCTGGCCGACAAACGCGCGCGCGGGCCGGCGCCGAAGAAGACCGCGCGCAAGGCGCCCGCCAAGAAGACCGCGGCGAAGAAGACCGCGACGAAAAAATCCGCCGCCAAGAAAACCGCCGCCGCGCGCGGGCGGTCGTGAGCGGGCGCGGCAGGTCGACGCCGACGACGTCGGGCGGGCAGCGGCGGTGCGGGCGGCGCGCAAAAAAGCGGCGTCTGGCCGCGCGCACGGGATACTGAAGGTCGGCAGGGCCGGTTAGGGGCTGGTCCGCGAGCCGCAGGAGAACGTCATCAGCGATCCGCAGCCGCCGCGCCGGACATCGTCCGCCGGGACGTCGCCCGCGACCGCGCTGAGCACCGCCGCTGGCGCCGACAGCGTGGCCGGCTTTCGCGGCGTGTTCGCGATCAAGTCGTTCCGCAAGCTGTGGATCGCGCTCTCGCTGTCGAGCTTCGGCGATTGGCTGGGCTTTCTCGCCCAGACCGCGCTCGCCGCGTCGCTGGCCACCGGGCACACCTACCTCGCGCAGAACTTCTCCGTCGGCGTCGTGGTCTTCGTCCGGTTGCTGCCCGCGGTCACGCTCGCCCCGCTGGCCGGCGCGCTCGCGGATCGGCTCGACCGCCGGCTGACGATGGTTGTCGCCGACATCGGCAGGTTCTCGCTCTACGTGTCGATCCCGCTGGTGCACTCGTTGGTGTGGCTGTTCGTCGCGACGTTCCTGATCGAGACGTTGAGCCTGTTCTGGATTCCCGCCAAAGAGGCGACTGTGCCCAACCTGGTGCCGCGCGACCGCCTCGAGCAGGCCAACCAGTTGAGCCTGCTCACCACCTACGGCTCCGCCCCGGTCGCCGCCCTCGCGTTCTCCTTGCTCTCGCTGTTCACCGGTGTCATCGCCCGCGCGATCCCGTTCTTCACCACGAACCGGGTCGACCTCGCGCTGTACTTCGACGCGTCCACGTTCTTGGTCTCCGCCGCGACGATCTTCACGCTGCGCGAGGTCTCGCATCAAGGCGGACGACGAAGGGAAGCCGCCGACCATCCGCCCCCAGCGCAGCCCGGCGTGTTTCGGGCGATCGTCGAAGGCTGGCAGTTCATCGGGCAGACCAAGGTCGTCCGGGGCCTGGTCGTCGGCATGCTAGGGGCGTTCGCGGCCGCCGGTGTCGTCGTCGGGCTGGCGAAAATCTACGTGCGCGACCTCGGCGGTGGCGACCCCGCGTATGGCGCGCTGTTCGGCTCGGTCTTCGTTGGGCTCGCGGGCGGCATGTTCCTCGGCCCGCGGTTCCTCCGGTCGTTGTCGCGGCGGCGGCTGTTCGCGACGTCGATCACGGCCGCGGGCGTCGTGTTGGCGTTGACCGCGGTCGTCCACAACCTGGTGATCGTCGTCATCGGCGCGGCGCTGATGGGGGCATGCTCAGGTGTGGCCTGGGTCACCGGATACACCTTGCTCGGCTTGGAAGTCGAAGACTCCAAGCGCGGCCGCACCTGGGCGACGCTGCAATCGATGATGCAGGTCGATCTGCTGCTGATGGTCGCCGCCGGGCCGTTCATCTCCGGCGCCATCGGTGAGCATCGGTTCGAGTTCAAAGACATCGTGCTCATCGGAAACGGCTCGACGTTCACGCTGCTCGGCGCGGGAGTGCTGGCGTTCGCGGTCGGCATCATCGCCTACCGGCAAATGGACGACCGCGACGTCCCGCTGTGGCGTGACGTGTTCGACGCGCTGCGCGGTTGGCACCCGCTCACCGGTCGCGGTGTCACCACCGGCTTCTTCCTCGCGTTCGAAGGCGGGGAAGGGGCAGGCAAATCGACGCAGACCAGGTTGCTCGCCGACTGGTTCTCCGACCGGGGCTACGAGGTCGTCGTCACGCGTGAGCCTGGAGCCACGCCGATCGGCAAGCACCTGCGCGAACTGCTGCTCAACCCCGACAACGACGGACTTTCGCCGCGCGCCGAGGCGCTGCTGTACGCCGCCGACCGTGCCGAGCACGTGGCCAGCGTGATCCGGCCGGCTCTCGCTCGCGGCGCCGTCGTCATCAGCGACCGCTACGTCGACTCCTCACTCGCCTACCAGGGCGCCGGCCGGGACTTGTCGGTGGGGGAGGTCGAGCGACTCTCGTCGTTCGCCACCTCGGGCCTGCGGCCCGACCTCACCGTGCTGCTTGACCTGCGCGTGGAAGACGGGCTGGCCCGGACGTCGTTGCGCGACGCGGCGCCGGACCGTCTCGAGCAAGAGTCGCTCGAGTTCCACCAACGGGTGCGCGCCGCGTTCCGGGAGCTCGCCAACACCGCGCCTGACCGGTACCTGGTGGTCGACGCGTCGCTGACCGCGGAGTCGATCCATCAGCTCATCGTGAACCGGCTCGAGCCGGTGGCGCCGGCCACCGCCGGTGCGCCGCGGATCACCGCGCCGATCAAGATTGCCCGCCGGTAGCGAAGATGAGCGTTTTCGATGAGCTGATCGGTCAGCAACGTGTCGTCGAGTCGCTTCGCGAGGCGGCGCGTGGGGTCGGCATGACGCACGCCTGGTTGTTCACCGGACCACCCGGTTCCGGCCGGTCAGTCGCCGCCCGCGCGTTCGCCGCCGCGCTTCAATGCAGCGCCGAGGAGCCCGGCTGCGGCGCCTGCGCCGGTTGCCACACGGTGCTCGCCGGCACGCACGCCGACGTCGAGTTCGTTCGTCCGCAAGGGCTCTCGCTCGGCGTCAAAGAGGCCCGCGAGCTGGTCGCGCGCGCCGCGCTGTCGCCGTCCGGCGACGGCTGGCAGGTCATGGTGGTCGAAGACGCCGACCGGCTCACCGAGGGCGCGGCGAACGTGCTGCTCAAGGCGGTCGAGGAGCCAGCCGCGCGGACGGTGTGGCTGCTGTGCGTCCCGTCCGCCGAAGACCTGGTCGTCACGATCCGGTCTCGCTGCCGCGTCGTCGCGTTGCGCACGCCGCCGATCGACGCGGTCGCGGCGACGCTGCGGGCGCGCGACGGCGTCGACGCCGCGACCGCGGCGTTCGCCGCCCGCGCGTCGGCGGGCCATGTCGGCCGGGCTCGCCGACTGGCCACCGACAAGACGGCGCGTGAGCGCCGGGCCGCGGTGCTTCGCATCCCGTCGAAGCTTTCGGACGTCGGCGCCTGCCTCGCCGCCGCCGACGACCTCGTGAAAGCGGTCACCGAAGAGGCGGCTGAACTCACCACCGAGCTGGACGAAGCCGAGGTGGCGTCGTTGAAGGAGGCATTCGGCGAAGGCGCCTCCGCCACCGGTCTTGGTCGAGGTCAAAGCGGGGCGGCGATCACGCGCGGCGCCGGCCGCGCCGCGGCGTCCGCGTTGAAAGAGCTGGAGCTGCGGCAGAAGTCACGCGCGACCCGCACCATGCGCGACGCCTTCGACCGCGCGCTCACCGATCTCGCCGGGTACTACCGCGACGTGTTGGTCGTGCAGTTGAACGCCGGCGTCGAGATCGCGAACCAGGACCGGGAAACCGAGATGCGCGAGCTGGCGGCCAGCTCCACCGCGGAGTCGACGCTGCGCAGACTTGACGCGATCCTCGCCTGCCGTGAGCTGCTCGACGCGAACGCGAACGCGCTGCTCGCGCTCGAATCGTTGATGTTGCGGCTGCGCGCGGGCTGACCTATTCGCGGTACGCGTAGGTGCGCTCGACCTCGATGCTCAACACCAGCCGGTGGTCTTCGACCATTGCGCGCCGGTAATCGTCCCAGTCGGGGTGCTCGCCGCGGATCGCGCGGTACAGGTCGATGAGCTCTTCGACGGTCTGGTCGTCGCGCGCCGCGGCGACCTCGCTCAACCGCGCGACGCCTTCGGCGACCACCCATCGCCAACCGTCGGGACTGGAGACATGCAGGCTGGCGCGGGGGTCGCGTCGCAGGTTTGCGACCTTCGCCCGGCCGTCGACAACCGAGACCCGCACGAGCGAACGCCCCGGGTCGAAGTGGTAGTTGATGGTCGACAGCTGCGGTCGTCCGTCGCGCTTGATGGTCGCGAGCACCCCGATGTCGCGAGCGGCCACGAAGTGCTGGTGACGAGGATCGATCGGCATGCCTCCAGCATGCCAGGCGCCCTTAGTCGACGATCTCCACCTTGTCGACGTTGATCCAGACGTAGCGGGACTGCGGATTGCTGTCGCCAAGCACCGTCAGCTTCAGGGTGTGCTCGCCGCGCGGCAGCACCGGGCTCTCCCAGTTCATGACGCCGTGCACGCGGTTCTCCGCGTACTGGTCGATGACGCTCTCGGGTCCGTCGTCGACGCTCACGGTCGCCATGCCGTGGTTCGCCGCCGCGACTCCGTAGAACCGAACCCGCGTTCCGACGAATCGGATCGTGGCCGTGTCACCCGGCATGCTCGAGTGCGAGTTGGTGCCGTCGGCCTCGACGTTGGCTGTCGCGTGCCCCCACTTGCCTTGGTAGTTGAACTGGTTGAGGCCGGTGCCCTGCACGTAGTTCTGCACGGTTGTGACGCCGCCCGCGCGCTCGACGCCGCTGCCCAAGGCCGCCCCCGCGTCGTCCGCGCTCGCGATCTCGACCGGCGTGAAGCGGAAGCCGCCGAGCAGCGCCTTGAGGCTTGCCTCGGCACCCTGGACGTCGGCCGCCACCGTGCGCGCCTGGGCGCCGGTGTAGGCGCTGATGCGAACGGCGTCGGTCAGCGCTTTCACGTTGGTGGCCAACGTGGTCGCTCGTTCGGCGGCGATCGACGAACTTGTGCCGATCGACTCGGTCACCGCGGTTTGCTGGACGACGGCGGCCGCGATCGCCGACTGCGAGTCGTTGACCTGCTCGATCGTGGTGGTGATGCCGGCCATCGCCGCCGACGCGCTTTGCGAGCCGTTCTTGATGTCTTGCATGGTCGCGATGACGTCGTCCGTGGCGTGCGCCGTGGCTTCGGCAAGCTGCTTGACCTCGCCTGCCACGACCGCGAAGCCGCGACCGTGCTCGCCGGCCCGCGCCGCCTCGATCGTCGCGTTGAGCGCGAGCAAATGCGTCTGCGAGGCGATGCTGACGATGAGCTTCACAATCGACTCGACCCGATTCGAGGCCGCCTCCAGCTCGCCGAAGGTCTCGCTCGCGGAGCCGGCCTGCCGCGCGCCGTACGCGGCGACCGTCGAGGCCTGTGACGCGTGGTCGGCGACGTCCTTGATGGTGGCTGCCGTCTCCTCGGCCCCGGACGCGATGACGGCGATGCGCTCGGACACCTCGTTGGCCGAGGCGGCCGCGGCCGCGACGTCCTTCACGGTGCCTTCGGACATCGACATCATCGCCCAGGCGACCTCGTTCATCTGCTGCCATTGGTCGCCCAGCGAGTTCGCGACGCGCTCGTTCTCCGTCAACACCGCGCGGACCTTACCTACCAGCGCGGTCGTCGCCTGGGAGAGGGTCTGGGCGGAGCCGGAGGCGAACTGGGGGATGTCGATCGTCAGGTCGCCGCTGGCCAGTGTCTCGAGCGTCGCGGCCATGACCCGAAGGTCGGCCGCCTCGCGGCGGCGCACCGCGCTCACCACTCCAAGGACGACGGCGGTTGCGACGACCCCGACCGCGACCGCGTACCCGACGTGGTGCTCGCTGGCCAAAATGGCGGTCATCACGACGCCGGCCGCCACCGCGGCCGCTTCGACCAGGCGTGCGGACAGGGCGCGCCGCAGGTCAGCGGCGGGCCGCGGTGTCGCGTGCATCTCGAGGCTGGTGCTCAACGTGACTCCCAGGCGGGTTCGGCACACGGTTGGGTGTTCGGGGCGCACTGCTGCCGCGGCGCGTAGCGCCGAGCATCACCTGGGGTATCGGCATGCGACGTGATGACCTAAGGCCAGCCGCCGAATCCGCCGCCGGCAATGTCACCGAAAGTTTCGGACGCCGAGTTCGCGCGGCGGCGCGGCGGCGCAGCGCACCTCAGGCGCCGCGCGGCGGCGCGGTGCTCTCGCGGATCACCAGCTGGGTGGCCAGCTCGAAGCGCAGCGTCTCGATCTCCTCGCCGCGCACCAGCCGCAGCACCGTGCGCGCCGCGAGCACGCCCATCTCAGACAGCGGCTGGCGAACCGTGGTCAGCGGGGGTGACGACCAGCGAGCCTCCGGCAGATCGTCGAATCCGACGATGCTGATGTCGGTCGGAACGCGCAGCCCCTGCTGGCGAACCGCCTCGTAGACGCCGTAGGCCATCTGGTCGCTCGAGGCGAAGACGGCGGTCGGCGGGTGGTCCAAGGCGAGAAACTTCTGCCCTCCGGCAAATCCCGACTCGTGATAGAAGTCGCCCTGGTACACCAGGTTGTCGTCTGGCTCGACGCCGGCGGCGTCGAGCGCGGTGCGGTAGCCGTCGAGCCTGGCCCGGCTGCACTGCAGTCGCGGCGGCCCGCTGATGACCGCGATCCGCCGGTGGCCAAGGCCGATCAGGTGCTCGGTGGCGCTCAGGCCGCCCGCCCAGTTGGTGGCGCCGATCGTCGGAAGGTCGGCGGTGGGCACACCGGCGGGGTCGACGACCACCGTCGGTGGGTGCCGGCGCAGCTGCGCCTCCAACTTGGGATGCAGGTGAGACGCGACCAAGATGACGCCGTCGGACGCCCGCGCCTGCACGTTTTGCCACCAACGACGTTCGGCGGTGGCCCGGCTGTGCACCGCCGACACGACGACGCCGACGCCGAAGTCGTGCGCGACGTCCTCGACACCGCGAATGATCTCAACCGCCCAAGGGCTGTCGAGGTCGGTGAACACCAAGTCGATGAGGCTGGCCTGCCCGGTCTTGGGTGTGCCGCGACGGCGGTACTCGTGCCGTTGCAGCAGTTCCTCGACCCGGCCACGGGTTTCGGGCGCGACGTCCATCCGACCGTTCAAGACGCGCGAGACCGTAGGTACCGAAACCCCTGCCTCTTCAGCGATGTCGGCGATGGTGACGCGACGGCGGTCGCCGGTGCTCACGAGAACTCCCTGGCTGGATCGGTGCGGTAAGGATACGCGGCGCCGGCGCCGCCCACCCCTTCGGCGGCGTCCAGGCTGCTGAGCTCGAACCAGTCGAAATCAGCTGTTGTCGAGCCGGATTCGCCGCCGGAGGCGAACATGCCGACCACGACACCGAAGAATCCACCGGCGCTGCGGTAACTCAGGTGGCTCGCGTCGCATCGTGCCACGACGCGCCAACCCGCGGCGTCAGCCAGCCGAAATTCGGTGGCGGCCCCGTGCCCCTCGACGCCAAGCCGGAGCAGCCCGCCGCCCACCGGCGTGCTTGCGATGATCTCGTCGGCGCCCGCCAGCCGCCGCACGACGCGCGCCGCGCGCTGCCGCGCGCCGAAGATTTCCAGGCGGATCTGGAAATCAGGGCTGTGCACGAGCGCGAGCCCAGCCGTGTCGTCGTCCGAACTCGGTGTGAAGTCGAGCGCGGTGTACGCGGTGAAGTCGCGTGATTGCAGGCGACGGCAGACGAAGCTCGGGTTCGCGGTGTCGGACAGCGACTCCGGTCGGGCGCGAAGGCGCAACCACCCGGGACGCTCGCTCAGCGACCACCACGGCTCACGCGGCGTGCGGACGAACATCCATTCCGGCGCCAGCGCGGGGTCGTCGAAGGAGTCGCCGCGCGGCCCCGTCGGCCAGGTGACGTCTTCCAACGCCGGACGGCGCTCCGCGAGGCGCACGTGGCCGACTCCGGGGCAGCAGACCGGCCAGCCGTCCTCCCAGCTGACAGGCGCCAGAAACGTCTCTCGGCCGAGGTTTCCGCGCTCGCCGTCGCGGACGCCGAGCAACACCGCCCACCACTCGCCGGTTTGGGTCTCGACGAGGTCGGCGTGCCCGGTGGCGACGACCGGCGCGTCGGCGCCGAGGTGCCGCGCGGTCAACACCGGATTTCGCTCGCAGCCGACGTACGGCCCGGTGACGCAGTCGCTGCGCGCGACCACCACCGCGTGCTCCATCGAGGTGCCGCCTTCGGCGGTCACCAGGTAGTACCGCTCACCGATGCGGTAGATGTGCGGCGCCTCCGACCACCGGGCGCCGCGCAACGCGCCTTCCCAGATGACGGTCTGCTCGCCGACGAGCGCGCGCTCGTCGGGGTCGAACCGCTGCACCCACACCTGCGTGTGGCCCGCTTCGTCGCGTTGTCTCGCCGCGCAGTACCAGGCGGACCCGTCGGTGTCGAACAGCAACGACGGGTCAAAGCCGTCGGCGGCCGGCAGCCACACCGGGTCGGACCACTTGCCTGCCGGATCGGTCGCGGTGACGACGAAGTTGCCGCTCGCGCCGGTGCCGTCGACGAGCGTGCAGACAACGTAGAAGACACCGTCGTGGTGTCGAATCGTCGGCGCGTACAAGCCACCGGAGGCCCGCACGCCGTCGAGGTCGAGTTGGTCGGGCCGGTCAAGAACGTGCCCGGTCAGCCGCCAGTGCACCAGGTCTTTGCTGTGGTGCACCGGCAGACCGGGGAAGTACTCGAACGTCGACGTGACGAGGTAGTAGTCCGCGCCGACTCGGCAAATCGACGGGTCGGGATGCGACCCAGGCAGCACGGGATTGCGAAACCATCCCTGCGCTGATGGCGACATGGCGACATCTCACCTGATGACGGCGGGGGCGACGAGCTGCCGTGAGACACCGACCACTCGCTGCGGGCCGGTGAGTCGTAGCCGAACGACGCCCTCGGTGGCGGTCGACGATCGGCCGAAGCGCACCTCTAGGTCGCCGGGCTCGACGACGCGCTCGCCGCTCAACCCGGTGAAGGAGGACAGGTCGGCGGCGAACTGGAACGCGACCTCGCGCCGCTCACCGGCCTCCAGCTCGACGCGCGCGTAACCGATCAGTCGCGTCTCCGGTCGGGTCACCTGCGCGACGGGGTCGTGCAGGTAGAGCTGGACGACGTCCGCGCCCGCGCGCTCGCCGACGTTGCGCACGGCGATCGAGACCTCGATGGCCCCGTCGGTGCCGATCTCCGCGGCCGCGTCGCCGACCGGCTGGCCTCCGACGCGCACGTCGTCCCATTCGAACGTGGTGTACGACAACCCGTGGCCGAAGGGCCACAGCGGCGTCGGGTCGATGTTGCTGACCTCGCTGCGCTGGCCGAGCAACGGCGTGAGATAGGTGGCCGGCTGACCGCCCGGTGACGCCGGCAGGCTGACCGGGAGCCGGCCGGAGGGGTTGACCCGGCCGGCCAGCACGCCGGCGATGGCCGGCCCGCCCTCCTCGCCGGGGAAGAAGGCCTGGACGACGCCGGCAAGCCGGTCTGCGTACGCGCCGAGCGAGTACGGGCGACCGGTCAGCAACGCCGCGACGACCGGCTTTCCGGTTTGCAGCAGCGCTTCCAACAACTCGCCTTGCACGCCGGGCAGCGACAAGTCCAGCGCGTCGCAGCCCTCGCCTGAGGTGCCGCGGCCGAACAGGTCCGCGCGGTCGCCCAGCGCGACCACGCAGACATCCGCGGCGCGGGCCGCCGCGGCGGCGTCCGGGATTCCCGATGTGTCGGGGGTGTCGACCTCGCAACCTTGGGTGTAGGTCACCGTGGCGTTGGGTAGCTCGGCTCGGATCGAGTCGAGCACCGTGGGAACGGTGATGCCCCAGGGCAACTCGGGGTGGTGACTGCCGACGTGGCTGGGAAACGAGTAGCAGCCGAACATCGCCAGCGGGTCGTCCGCGCGCGGGCCGACGACGGCGACGCGGGCGCCGGCGGAAAGCGGCAGCGCGCCGTTGTTGGCGACCAGCACGATCGCCTGCTCGGCGAGCTGCCGGGCGAGCGCGCGCGACTCCGGCGGGTCGAGGGCGAGCGTGCCGCGGGTGGTGTCGACGTCGCCGTCGAGGCGCTGCTCGCCGTCGGTGAGCGCGGGCGGCTCGAGGCGCCAGTCGAGGTCGAGCAAGCCGAGTTCGCACTTTTGCAGCAGCACCCGGCGGGCGGCGCGGTCGACCAGCTCCTCTTTGACCACACCGGCGCGCACCGCGTCGATGAGGGGCTGCCCGTAGCAGTGCATTGTGGGCAACTCCACATCGACGCCGGCGCCGAGCGCCAGGGCGGCCGCGCTCGCGTCGTCGGCGGCGACGTGGTGGAGCAGGTGCAGGAACGACACGCCGAAGTAGTCGGCGACCACGGTGCCTTCGAACCCCCACGTGTCGCGCAGCACCTCGGTGAGGGTGTGCTGGTTGGCGGCGGCGGGCACGCCGTCGATCTCGGCGTAGGAGTGCATCACCGAGCGGGCCCCGCCGTCGCGGATCGCCATCTCGAACGGCGGCAGCAAAACGTCGGCGAGCTCGCGCGGGCCGGCCGACACCGGGCCGAAGTTGCGGCCCGCCCGCGAGGCGGAGTAACCCACGAAGTGCTTGAGCGTGGCGACGACACCCGCCGACTCGAGACCCCGCACATAGGCGGCGCCGATGGTGCCGACGAGATACGGGTCTTCGCCGATGGTCTCTTCCACCCGCCCCCAGCGGTAGTCGCGGGTGACGTCGAGCACCGGCGCGAGGCCTTGGTGCACACCGACGGAGCGCATCGCCGCGCCGATCTGGTTCGCCATCCGCTCGACCAGCTCCGGGTTGAAGCTCGCGCCCCACGACAACGGCGTGGGGTAGATCGTCGCGCCCCAAGTCATGAACCCGGACAGGCACTCCTCGTGGACCACCGCCGGGATGCCGTGCCGGTTGGCCGCGATGATGTCCGCCTGGGTGCGCGCGAGCGCGCGAGCCCCGAGCGCCGGGTCGACCGGCGCGGTGCCGAACGGCCGGGTGAGCTGTCCGAGCCCGTTCGCGATCAGCGCGTCCCAGTCCTCAGGAACCTCGGCGAGTTCGTGCTGGTGTGGGGCGACGCCCTCCCCCGAGGCGTCGGCGCCGACCCACACCCCGTACAGCTGCCCGATCTTCTCCTCGAGCGTCATCCGCGCCAGCAGGTCGTCGACCCGCTGCCGCGGTGTGAGGGTCACGTCGCGCCACGGCAGGCCGGCTTCCTCACGAGAGTCCCCGTAGCGCACGGACCGCACGGTCGCCGGACCGACGCTCCCCGCGCTCCCAGGGCGGGTCGGGTTGGTGAGGTCATCTCGCAGCACGTCGTGTCCATTCGTCGGAGAGCTTCACCCGCGCGACGCCCGAAACATTCCGGAACGCAGCTGGGTCACCCGCGCGGGCGTAGAGCCGAATGTAACGGTTCTGCATGGGAGACGGGAAGGTGTTGACCGCGATTGTGACCCGGGATTACCTTGACGCCACCGTCAGAACTATCGCGACTATGCCGGTAACTTTCGGTACGACCGGCCATCGGCGTACCACCACAGGCAGTCCAGGCCCCGGGCACCCGCGCGAGGGCGCGGGTCTCTCCCACTCGAAGGGACGCTCATGACCAGCCGCACCAAACGAACGACCGCTCTTCGGAGCACCCGAAGCCGTCAGCTCGCCGCCATCAGCGTGGTGGCGATCGCGGCTCTCGGGCTCACCGCCTGCAGCTCGGGCAAGAAGTCCGGCGCAGGCAACACCTCCAGCCCGACCAGCAACACCAGCAGCAGCGCAAGCCAGCCGGCGGCTCCATCGTCCGGGGGCGGTGGCGGTTCCGCCAACGCCGCCTGCGACATCCCGAGCTCCCCGGTGACGCTCGAGTGGTGGCACAACGCCAACAACGACCCTGGCAAGAGCGCCTTCCAGAAGGTCGCCGACGACTTCCACGCCGCCCACTCCAGCGTCTCGTTCAAGGTTCAGCCGATCCAGAACGAGGACATCAAGACCAAGATTCCGATCGCGCTCCAGGGCACCCCGCCCGACGTCTTCCAGCAGTGGGGCGGCGGCGCGCTCGCCACGCAGATCCAGTCCGGCAAGATCGCCGACATCACCGACTGCTCCTCGTCGTGGATCGGCGACCTCGGCAAGAGCGCGTCCGGCTGGGCCGTTGACGGCAAGCAGTACGGAATCCCCTACGACTACCACGTGGTCGGCTTCTGGTACCGCACTGACCTGTTCCAGCAGGCCGGCATCGCCAACCCGCCGGCGACGTTCGACGAGCTGTTGACCGACATCCAGACGTTGAAGTCGAAGAACATCGTCCCGATCTCGGTCGGTGGCAAGGACAAGTGGCCGGACGCGTTCTACTGGGAGAACTTCGTTCTCCAGGAGTGCCCAAAGGACACCGTCACCAAGGCGCTCGACGCCAAGAAGATGGACGACCCGTGCTTCATCAAGGCCGGCGAGGACCTGAAGAAGCTCCTCGACGCCAAGCCGTTCCAGCCGGGCTTCCTCGGCACGCCGGCCCAGCAGGGCGCCGGTAGCTCCGCCGGTCTGCTGGCCAACGGCAAGGCCGCGATGGAACTCCAGGGTGACTGGGAAATGGCGGTCATGCCCTCCTTGACCCAGGACAAGGACTTCGCGTCCAAGGTGGGTTGGTTCCCGTTCCCGAAGGTCGACGGTGGCCAAGGTGAGCCAGGCGCCGCTCTCGGCGGTGGCGACGGCTTCTCCTGCTCGACCAAGGCTCCGGCCGCGTGCGCCGCGTTCCTGCAGTATCTGACGAGCGCGGACGTCGAGAGCTACCTGGTCAAGCAGAACGCGATCACGATCCCGTCGAACGCCGGCGCGGTCGCCGCGATCACTGACCCGACCTTGAAGAAGGTGCAGACTTATCTGCAGGGTGTCACTTACAACCAGCTCTACTTCGACCAGGCGCTCCCGACCAACGTCGGTAACGCCGTGAACGACGCCGTGTCGAACTTCTTCGCCGGCCAGGGCACACCGGCCGACATCGCCGCGGCCGCCGGAAAGGCAGCAAGTCAGTAATGAGTAGCGGGAGCCGCACCACGGTCCGGTCAGGCGAGGTTCTGCCGGACCTGGTGCCCTCCTCTCGGGGCGCCCGTCGGCTCGGCCGTTCGAAAGGACGGCCGAGCTGGCGGCAACGCTTCGAGTTGAGTCTGTTGCTGGGCCCGGCGGTCATTTTGTTCGTCGGGTTCGTGATCCTGCCGATCGCCGTCGCCGTCTACTACAGCTTTTACAAGTGGAACGGTTTCGGTCCGCTCAACGACGTCATCGGCTTGGAGAACTACCGCCGCGCGTTCAAAGACTCCGTCTTCGTGCACGGCATCTACCACAACCTGATCATCGCGGGCCTGTCGCTGTTCATCCAGCTGCCGCTGAGCATCGCGATCGCCTTGCTCATCAACCGCAAGATGCGCGGTCGCGGGTTCTTGCGGTTGGTCGTCTTCGCGCCGTACGTGCTGTCGGCCGCGGTCACCGCGGTGACCTGGATGCTGATGCTGCAGCCAGACGGCTTCATCGACCAGCTGTTCAAGAACGCCGGTGCCGGGAGCTGGCGCCAGCTGTGGCTCGGCGACACGCACATCGTGCTGTACACCATCTTCGTCGTCGCCACCTGGCAGTACATGGGCTTTGGCATCGTGCTGCTGCTGGCCGGCCTCCAAGGCATACCGCACGAACTGCGGGAGGCGGCGGCGCTCGACGGCGCCACCCCGTGGCAGACCACTCGGATGGTGACGCTGCCGCTGCTCGGCCCGACGATCCGCATCTGGATCTTCCTGTCGATGATCGGATCGCTGCAGCTGTTCGACCTGCCGTGGATCATGACCGGGGGCGGCCCGGCCGGCGCGTCGACGACGATGGCGACTTACCTCATTGACAAGGGCTTCCGCAGCTACGAGTTCGGTTACGGCAGCGCGGTCGCGGTGATCTTGTTCCTGATCTGTTTCATCTTCGCCGTGCTCTACCAGCGGTTCGCGCTTCGCCGCGACACAGAGGGCTCATTGACTCGGATGGCGGGGTAAACGATGGCAGCGATTCAGGCCACTCAACCGCCAGCGCCGTCGCGGCGCATCTCGAAACTGGGCGGTCCGCAGTCAGCATGGGGAACCGCCGCCGCGTACATCGTCGGCGCGATCATCATCGTCGTCACCATCGTGCCGCTGCTGTACGTGATCCTCGGCGGATTCCGGACCACAGCGCAGATCAACGAACATCCCGCCGGGCTGCCCAGCCCGTGGGTGTGGGACAACTACAAGTCGATCCTCACGACCCGGACGTTCTGGCACTTCCTGCTGAACAGCACGCTCATCGCGATTATCGCGACCGGCCTCACCGTCATCCTCGGCGCCATGGCCGCCTTCGCGTTGTCGCGGTATGTGTTCCGCGGCCGCGACGGGCTGTACGCGTTCTTCACCATCGGCTTGATGTTCCCGCTCACCGTCGCCGCATTGCCGTTGTATCTGCAGTTGCGACGGCTCGGCCTGCTGGAGAACCTGTGGGGTGTCGCAATTCCGGAGGCGGCGTTCTCGCTGTCGATCACCGTCGTGATTCTGCGGCCGTTCATGCGGGCGATTCCGGCCGAGCTTGAAGACGCCGCCGTCGTCGACGGTTCGTCGCGGCTCGGCTTCTTCTGGCGGGTGTTGCTGCCGCTGTCGGCGCCGGCGCTCACCACGGTCGCGGTGCTGGCCTTCGTGACGAGCTGGAACTTCTACATCCTGCCGCTGCTGGTGTTCAACGATCAGATTCACTTCACGCTGCCACTCGGCGTGGCCACTTTCCAGTCGCAGTACTCACAAGACACCGCGAAGGTGTTCGCCTTCACCTCCTTGTCGATGCTCCCCACGTTGTTCTTCTTCGTCATCGCGCAGCGCCGCATCGTCGGCGGGCTCACCGGAGCCGTCAAGGGCTAACGCCCCGCGGCCCGGCCGGGTCGCTCATCCCAGTAAGAAAGGCCAGTTCCGTGTCGTCCGATTCGTTTGTTCCGTCGGTTGGTGATCGGTTCACGTTTGGGTTGTGGACGGTGGGGTGGCCGGCGCGTGATCCGTTTGGGGATGCGACGCGGCCGGCGTTGGATCCGGTGGAGTCGGTGCATCGGTGGGCGGAGTTGGGGGCGTGGGGGGTGACGTTTCATGACGATGACGTGGTGCCGTTCGGGTCTAGTGAGTCGGAGCGGGAGAAGTTGATCGGGCGGTTCCGTCAGGCGTTGGAGGAGACCGGCCTGGTGGTGCCGATGGCGAC
>DASVDW010000047.1:0-5410 GCA_036380925.1 Acidothermaceae bacterium | reverse complement strand
GGACTTCGGCGCTTGGTCCGTCGCCGACCACGTCCACCGCGTACGCGCGTTCGCGCAGCCCGCGGGCAAGCGAGTCAGCGAGCTGCGTGTCGTCTTCGGCGATGAGCAACCGCATGCGGGAACAATACTCAGGCGGGCTCGGGGTGCCGGTGGCGGTGCCTGAGCGGCGTGATGGCGACGAGCACCACCATGGCGACGGCGATCGCCGCCGATGAGGCGAAGCGACCCAGGTCCAGACCGCCCTGGGCGTGCGTCTTGGTCAGCGTATCGCCGAGCGTGGCGCCGAGCGGCCGCGTCAGGACGTACGCCGCCCAGAAGGCGATGGACTCTGGCAGGTGCAGGACGAAATATGCCGCCGCGACGACCAGGATCAGGCCCGCGAAGACCAGCGCGCCGCGCTCGAAGCCGAGACCCGTCGTTGTCGCCACGAAGTCCCCGAGCGCGGTACCGAGCGTATTCGAGACGAGAATCGTGACCCAGTAGAAGATCTCGTTCTTGCGGTCCACCACGCGGTCCACGGCGATCCGGCCGGTGGAGAGATGCCAGGCGATGAGGATGGCGATCACCGCGGCCAGCAGAATGACCGACGATGTCACGTAGCCGAGGCCGAGTGTCCGGTCGAAGTAGTCGGACGTCGTGGTGCCGACCGTCGTCGTGGCGACCACGACGGCCCAGTAGAACACCGGGTGATAATGCTTCGACCCCACTTGCGCGACGAGCGTGACGGCGAAGAACGCGAGGAAGATCAGGGTGCTGATCGCGTAGCCGAGATTCAACGTCATGGAGAGCGCATCGCCGCCAGTCTCGCCCAGCGTGGTCGCCAGCACCTTTACAATCCAGAAGGCGAGGGTGACGTACGGAACCTTGCTGAGTGGGGCGTGACTGGCGGACGGTGCGTCCTGGACCGCGTCCCGAGTCACGGCTTCCTGGTGACCGCGGGTGACTTGGCCTCAGCGCGCGCTTCCTTGCGCTCCGCGGCGGGCGACTCGTGCTCGTGGGCGACGAGCTTGCCGGTCATCGCGTCGACGTTGATTTCCTCGATGCCCGCCTTGCCGGCCACCTTGATGTCGAACGAATAGATCCAGCGGCCCTTCTCGTGCTCCAGCTCGCCCGAGCGGATCTTGCCGTTGGGCACCTCGGCCAGCGCGAGCACGCGCGCGGAATCCTCAGTGATCTTCGGCTTGGGCTTCGGGCGCTGCGCGGCGGCGGTGGACGCGGTGGCGGCCAGGGCGGCGACGAGCGCCGTCGCGGCGACAGCGGGAATGCGGTGATGCTTCATCGGGTGTTCTCCAGCGATACATCGACCGGTGGCGCGCCGCCATTCAGCGGCGCTTGCATCGAACCACCGGTCACGCGATGAAGGCTAGTGCGCGAAGCTGTCGGGGGGATAACAGCGGGCTCAGGGCCAAGGCCTGCCTCGCGAACGCCTCGATCAACGTGTCGCGCTGCCGGTCGTCCCGTTGTCTGTTCTCCGTGACCGCTGACATGACAGCTCCGCGCCCGACCTGTCGCGGTCCATCGGTCACCGACCACAGACTACGGGAAAACGGACAGCGGTCCACGTCGTACTTGCTTCGACGTGAACCGCTCGCCCGGCGGACGGACGGGGAGGAGCTCTCGTCGAGCCCCTCCCCGTCCGCGCGCTACTGACCAACCTCACTACCACATCACTTACAGATCGCCCGCCAACGCGATGAGGATGGCGGCATGCGCGGCGGAAACGGTCTTGCCGCTCTGCGCGCGCACGTGGTTCTGGAACGCCCCGTATGCGCCGTTGTTCAACTCCTGGCACATCGAGTTGGCGACGCCGTGCTGCGACACCCAGCGATCGACCAGCGCGCAGAGACTGCCCGGGGTCACCTGCACCGTGAACGCCGTGGAGTTGTGACCGACGTTTCCGGCGTTGTCGGTCGCCCTCGCCGAATAGCTGTTGTTGCCGATGGTGAACGAGTACGCGTCGCCGGAGACGTTGGCGCAGTTGCTCGACGCCACACCCGAGAGAGCGTCCGTCGCCGAGCAGGTGATCGCCACCGTCTGATCGACGGTGTAGCTCCCCGCGTTGCCGGCGTACGTCACCACCGGCGCGGTCTTGTCGATGTTGATGTTGCCGACCGTCGCGGTGGCGCCGTTGCCGGCGTTGTCCGTCGCCGTGCCGGTCACGGACTGGTTCGCGCCTTCCGCGCTGACGGTGAGCGGTGACTGACACGAAGCCACGCCCGACGTCGCGTCGCTGCAGGTGAACGTCGCCGTGACGTTCTGGTTGGTCCACGCCGTCGTGCTGGCGACGCCGCTGATGGACGGAGGGGTCGCGTCACGTTTGACCGTGACCGATTTGCTTGCCGTGCCACCAGCGGAGGTGGCGCTGCACGTGAACGACGTGCCCGGCGTGTCGCTGCTCACCGTCGAGGCATCGCAGCCGGTGGTCGAGGACACGGCCGACTCGTTGTCAGCCACCGTCCATTTCACGCCGACGGCGGACGTGTACCAGTCGTTGGCGCCGAGCGTACCGGTCAACTGCGACGTGATAGACGGCGGCGTGTTGTCGGTGGGCGTGATCGTGCCCACCGTCGACAGGTTCCCGCCGTTGTCGGTGTACGACTGCGTGGTCTCGAGACGGAACTTGCCGCCCGCCGCGCCGCCGCCGTCGAAGATGATGAACGTCAGCGTGGACGTGCCGTTGAGCGTGACGTTGTAGCTGTGGGCGTCGAGGTTCGTGTTCTGGACGCCGACGAGCGAGTTGTCCAGATAGACCCACGAGCAGTTGTCGGCGAGCAGCTGAATCACGAAGGTCCCGTTTCCGGCCACCGTCGTCTGGTACTTGGTGTAGCTCTGCCCGGCCGGTCCCTGCGACGGGAGGCTGTTCCAGGCATTGATCCAGGGCGCCTGGAAGTAGCTGTTCGCCCACGGATGCCCCGGCACCACGAAGGCGTTGTGCGGGTTCTGCCAGGCCGCGTTGAGGCCGACGGCCGGCTGCATCGTGCACGACGTCGTCGGCCACGTCGGGTCGGCGGCGGCCGGGAAGATCGGGTCCCAGGTCTGGACGTTCGATCCGCTCGTGAAGACGCTGGGCGTCTGCACCTGGACGGCATCGAGCATGGGACCACCGGCCCAGTTCGCACCGCCGGTGGTCTTGATCCGGAGCGTCGTGGCGGAACCCGTGGCCGTCGCGTCGAACGAATGCGCGTCCCACCGCATGTTCGTCGTCGAGCCGGCCGCGTCACTGAAGGTGAAGCTCTGCGACGTGCTCCCGAAGTCGACCTCGACGCTCACCGTCCCGCCGTGCAGGATCGCGTAGTTCTCGGAGAGCGCGAACGAGATGTGGTACGTCATTCCCGCCGTCGTGGCCAGACTCTGGCTGATGCTGGCCGTGTTCAGGTCCAGGACCTGTGCCCCGGCCGGAACACCCGTGAACTGGTAGGCTGACCCGTTCCAGTCGCCGATCTGCGTATCCACGGTCCCCGTTTCCACCGTCCACCCGGTGAGCGCGGTGCTGCCGGCGTTGAACGTCTGCCACGGATACATCGTCGGACTGAACGTGATCGCCGGCTGCTCGAAGCTGCCGTTCACCACGAGATTGCTCGACGTCGCCGGGGTCGCGTCCAGGGAGGCCCCATGGCCGGCCGGCGTCGACATGGTGCGGGTGGGCACGGTCGGCGCCTCGCCACAGCCCGCGGCGAACGCGGCAAGCGCCAGGACCGCCATGCCGCGCTTCATATGAAGGGTTCCCGGGCCCGTCAGCGGGCCCATTCGCGAGGACGTTGCGGGGGGAAGCTGTCGTTCGCGTCGGAATGATGCTGCAAATCGCATTCGCCGATCTCCATGGGGATTGGGAAGGCGGCGAACATGCTCTGCCCCTCTAAACCGGCTCGAAACTGCCGCGAAACCCACGTCGAGCACCTAAAAAACCCCTCAAAAACGATCGGGCTCGACAGATGGCCAGATCGCGATACATTGGTGCCGACGTATCGCCCGCAATTCACGGCAAGACCCCCCTCCCCGGCAACGCATGCGACGAAGCATACGTTTTAGTTGTCTTGGTGCCCTGGACGTGCGCGACGAGAGCGGCCGCGTCGTCCGAGAGGTGGTCGCCCAGCCGCGCCGGACCGCGATTCTCGCCTACCTGGCCATCGCGCGGCCGCACGGCTTCCACCGCCGCGATACGTTGGTCGCGCTCTTCTGGCCGGAGAGCAGCGCGCGCTCGGGCCGCGATCTCCTCAACACCCACCTGTCCCGGTTGCGCGCCGCGCTCGGCGCCGAAACGGTGGTCAGCCGGGCCAACGAAGAGATCAGCATCGACGCCGACCACCTCTGGTGCGACGTCCGCGCCTTCGAGGCCGCCTTCGACGCCGCGCTTCCCGAAGACGCGCTCGCCCTCTACCGCGGCGACCTGCTCGACGGCTTCCACATCTCGGATGCGCCCGACTTCGAGCGCTGGCTCGACAACGAGCGCGCGCGGCTTCGCGCGATGGCGGTGACCGTCGCGTTCGATGCCGCGGAGACCCGCCTTGGCGCCGGCGACATCGCCGCGGCGCGCAAGTTCAGCGAACGCGGTGTCGCCCTCTGCCGCGACGACGAGGGCAGCCTGCGGCGGGCGATCACGCTGCTCGACAACATCGGCGATCGCGCCGCCGCGCTCCGGCTGTACGAGGGCGTGGCCGAGCGGCTGCGCCGGGAGTACGACGCCGAGCCCTCACCGGAGACGCGGCAGCTCATCGACCGCGTGCGGCGCCGCACCAGGCCAAGCGGTTCCGTGGCGGTGGTGCCGATGGTCGCCCAGGAACGCGAGCCCGAGCCCGCCCCCGCCCCGACCGAGTTCGTCGCGTCGCCACCGCGCGGCGTTCCCGCATTGATGCCGGCGGGCGACCGAAGGAGTTTCACCAAAGCGGCGTGGGCCCTCGCCGCGCTGCTGGCGGTCGTCCCGGCGGCGATGGCGCCACGGTGGGTTGCCGCGAGCTCGGGTCGCGGCGCCGAGCCCACGGTTCCGATCATCATTCTCGGCAGCGGAACCCACGCCGTGGCCGGTCGCGATGCCGCGAATCGGCTGGTGGCGTGCAGCGGACCATCGTGCCCGGCGGGGAGTCTGCCGCAGGCCGCCTACGTCGTGCCCGCCCACGTGTCGTATGCGCCACCGGCGGCCGGCACCAACTACATCGCCCCCGTTCCCGACGCCACGAACCTGCCCGCGCCCGGCTACGCGTGTTGCAGCACGGCCACGTTCGAGAACACGTTCCGCCTGCCGCCCGACGCGATCTCGGCCACCATCTCCGTTGCCGTCTCCGCCGACAATCAGGCGACCGTGGTCATCAACGGCACCGAATTCGGTCGCCAGCGCGACCGGAAGTCGGCGGACAACTACGCCGGCAACCCCTCGAGGTTCAGCACGACCTTCGCCCCCGACCCCAGCGGCATC
>DASVDW010000046.1:0-5598 GCA_036380925.1 Acidothermaceae bacterium | reverse complement strand
CGCACCACGACGCACTTCGCGTCTAGTTGGCCCAGGTACTGAACCAGGTTGAACACGAAGCTGTCGTAGTTGTCGACGACGAGGATCCGCACGACCGAAGTGTCGCATGCGCCGCGCGCTTGCGTCGTCCGACTTCGAACTAGCCGGACGGCGACGGCGTCGGGGTCGCCGACTCCAACAGCGACGGCACGCTCTCCACCGGCGGCGTGTTGACGGTGACGTCGTTCCACGGCAGATGCGGCTCGACAACCGGGAAGATCACGAAGAACAGCAGCGCGAGCGCGCTCACCAACAACAGCAGCATCGCGCCGACCTTGGCGAACACGTTGCCCGGAATCGCCCGCCACAGCGCCGCGTACATCGGCTCACGCACCCTTCAACGCGGGTGGCAACCCGGCGGACTTCGGCAACGCCGACTGCAGCTCGCCCTCGATCACCAGCCGGTGCGACGCGGAGTACTTCGGCGTGCAGGTGGTCAACGTGATCAGCGCCTTGGTCGGCTTCAGGTGCGGCTTGTCAGGCACCGGGAGGATGACGCCGACCGCGGTCGGCAGCACGGTCTCGGTTCGGGTGACCCGGTAGGTGTACCAGGTGTCGCGGGTCTCGATGACGATCGCGTCGCCAAGCCGCAGCTCGCCCAGCCCGTTGAACGGCGCGAGGTAGGTCGTGCGGTGACCCGACAGCACGAAGTTGCCGATGCCGCCGGGCATCGCGGTGCCGGGATAGTGCCCAGGGCCCTTCTTGAGGTCGTCGGTTGAAACGCCCTCGACGATCGCGTAGGCGTAGCCCAACCCTAGCCGCGGGATGCGGATCAGCCCGATCGCGTCACCGGGCAGCGGGGCGTCGGCCAGACCGGGGACCGCGGTCGCGCTCGGACCGGGCGACGCGCCGGACGACGCGCCGGGCGACTCACCGGGCAACGCGGTGGGCGCCGGGCGGGCCCACTCGTTGCGAAGCTGCGACTTGAGGCTGGACTGCGCGTGCGCGGTGTACAACCCGGTGAACCACAGCTCGTACGCCAGGAACAAGAAGACGATGACGCCGAGGGTGATGAGCACCTCGCCGACGACACCGATGACGGTTCGGGTGTCTGGTCGCGGACGACGGCGCGCGTGGTACCCGTCGTGGACAACCTGCGTCACGGGCCCGACCCCGTCGGGCGGGCGGGCGCGGACGACGGCGGCGCGAAGCTGCGGGTCGGCGCCACCGGCGACGACTCCGACGCGGACGACCCCGAGGCGGATGGCGACTCCAGCGCGGAGGCGTACGCCAGCGAGACACCGCCCGTGTAGGCCGGCATCGTCACTGTCGCCTGAGTCTTCACGCTGTATCCGAGGTGATAGGCCTGCACGTATTGCTTGTAGATGATGATGTCAGGAGCCTCGGCGAGCGCGGCGCGCAACCGGTCGACATCGCCGATCGCCGTCACGACATACGGCGGCGAGTAGACGACCCCGTGCAGCAGCAAGGTGTTGCCGACGCACCGCACGGCGCTCGTGGAGATCACCCGCTGGCCTTGGAGTGTCATCGCCTCGGCGCCGCCCGCCCACAACGCGTTGACCACCGCCTGCACGTCTTGTTGATGGACGACGAGGTAGTCGGGCGGCACCGAGCCCCGCTGCGCGCCGGGCAGCGGCGGCGCGTCGTCCAACGCGACGGTGACCGCCGGCCCGGTCACCGGCGACATGCCGGCGTCGTCCGCCACCGCCTCGGCTTGGTCGCGGGCCAGCGCCACCCGACGGTCGGTGCGCGCCGCCAACGACGTCGCGGCTTGCACCTGCTGTTGCAGGTCGGCGAGTTGCTTGGTCTGGTCGATGACCAGGCGCTGCTGCCGCTGCGCGAAGCTGACGCCGTCGTCGTGGCCGATGACGCGGATGTCGACGCCGTGCGACGTGTTCGCCGACGTCGCGAACAGCAGCCCGGCCAGCAGCGCCGCGACGGGAACCGCCCAGCGCCAACCGATCCCTTGCCTGAACCTCACCGGCCGCCTTCTCGCCGTCAACCCGACCTCGTTGCCGTCTCCCGACTAAGCTAACGGAGGGCGCACGCTCGGTGACGACGTCCGCGCCCGGTGTTATCCGCTCGCACTCGTGACGTGGTCACCCGAAATGGTCACGCGAAAGGGCTGCCCCGTGCCGAAGTCCCGCGTCCGCAAGACCGAGGTCTACACCCCGCCCCCGCGGCGGTCGCCGAAGAAGCAGGTCAGCCCGCCGTGGCTCGCGCCGACGATGGTCGGTCTCATGCTGCTCGGCGTCGCCTGGCTGGTCGTCGGCTACCTCACGCAGTACAACTTTCCCGGCATGGGCGCGATGGGCGGCGAGGCTGGCAACCTGATCGAGGGCTTCGCGCTGCTGATCGCCGGATTGGGGCTGGCCACCCAGTGGCGCTGAGCGCGCCCTCCAGCTGAGTTACACAAGTGTGATTCCTCCACAGGGCTTGTCCACAGTGGGGACAACCGCCCGCCGACACCCGCGCTGACGGCGACCGCCCGCCCCTGAGCCTCCAGCCCCGATGCCCTGGACACCTGGGGTTGTCCCAGGACAGCCGTTGAAGGGGTGTCCTGGCGCGACGCCGGGTGTCCTCGGCCGATGACGACGGCACCCCGAGTTGGTCGGGTCAGCCGGTGAGGGCGTGCGTTCGGGCCAGCACGATCAGCGCGATGAGCGCGGCCATCAAGACGGACGACGACAGCTGGGCGGCCGCGCGGTACTTGCGCGGCGGGTAGGCCCACGCGCCGGCCAGCGCGGCACCGGCGATCAAGCCTCCGACGTGGCCCTGCCAGCTGATCCCCGGGATGGTGAACGTCAGCAGCAGGTTGACGCCGATCAAGAAGCCGATCGGCCGGATGTCGAACCGCAGCCGCCGTCCGAGCACAAACAGCGCCCCGAAGAGGCCGAAGATCGCCCCGGACGCGCCGAGCGTCCGAGACACCGGGCTGGCCAGCAGGTACACCAGCGCCGAACCGCCCAGGCCGGACAAGAAGTACAGCACCAAGAAGCGCACCCGCCCGAGCATCGCCTCGAGCGGCCCGCCGATGACGAACAGCGCCCACATGTTGAACAAGATGTGCATCACACCGGCGTGCAAGAACATCGACGTGATCAGCCGGTAGTACTCGCCATGCGCCACTCCGCCGTATGGCGACGCGAACGGCCAGTCCGGAATCAGCTCGTAGCGACGCGAGAACGTGGCCGAGCTCTGCTGGATCAGGAACATCACCACGTTGATCCCGATCAGCGTGTACGTCACCAGCGTCTTGTTGGGCGCGATCCGGCCCCCGAGCGCGGTGCGCGCCACCCGCTGGGTCTTGTTTCCGCCGCGGACACACTCCGGGCACTGGAAGCCGACCGCGGCCGGGATCATGCAATCGGGGCAAATCGGCCGCTCGCACCGCGCGCACCGGATGTGCGCCTCGCGCTTGGGATGGCGGTAGCAGGTCGGGACGACGCCGGGGTGGTCCGGCCCCGCCCCGCCCGCGCCGTTGACCGCGACATTCTCGGACGGCGGATACCGCACGTCGTCCGCGCTCACGATGCTCTCGCCGATTCCGGTCTTAGCGGCGTTCGATCGCGACGGAGTTGATGACGACGTCTTGCGCCGGGCGGTCGCCCGCGGTCGTCGGCGTGGTGGCGATCGCGTCGACCACCTCGGTCCCCGCGGTGACCTCGCCGAAGATCGTGTGCTTGCGGTTCAGCCAGGTCGTCGGGGCGACCGTGATGAAGAACTGCGAGCCGTTGGTGTTCGGGCCGGCGTTGGCCATCGCCAGCAGGTACGGCCGGTCGAACAACAGGTCGGGGTGAAACTCGTCGGCGAAGTTGTAACCCGGCCCGCCGCGCCCGCTGCCCAACGGGTCGCCGCCTTGGATCATGAAGTCCGGGATGACCCGGTGGAAGATCGTGCCGTCGTACAGCCGCGCGCTGGTCTTTTGCCGGCTACGGGGATCGGTCCACTCGCGGGCGCCTTCGGCCAGCTCGACGAAGTTGCGCACCGTCTTGGGCGCCTGGTCGGCGAACAGCCGCACCTCGATGTCGCCCTTGGTGGTGTGCAAGATCGCGTAAGTCTGCTCTGCCACGAACGTCCTCTCGGTTGCGGCGCGCCGGCGCGCCGATGTCCCGCAACTTTTGCAGTCCCCGCCATCTTTACACGCGACAGCCCGGGCCCGTCGTCGTACGGTTGGAGCGAGGGTTAGCCGTCCGGCCAGGCGGGCAAGCGCCACCTGATGGCCGGCTGGTCCGGCGGACGAAGGCACGCGCGGTATCGACATCTCACGCGGAGGCACCGATGACCGTCACGACAGAAAAGATCGCCGACGCCCTTGCCGCGCGCGCCGAGGTCGCTCGGCACATGGCGGAGGGCGCCAGCGCGAAAGCCAAGGCCAAGGCGGCCAAGATGCGCGCGAAAAGCGACGCGGCACAAGCCAAGATGCGCGCGAAAAGCGACGCGGCACAAGCCAAGATGGCCGCGAAAATGGCCGCCAAAATGGCGCTCGACAAGACCGCCGTCAAGGCCGGCATGGCGAAGCGCGCGGGCAAGCTGGCGGTCAAGAGCCGCGCGGCGTCGGAGCAGGCCCGCGCGATGATGCAGGACCGGGTGATTCCCACGGTCGTGCCAATGGCGTCGTCAATGATGGATCAGGCCTCGCACAAGCTCGACGAGCTCAAGGTCGCGTCCGCGCCCGCGCGCAAGGAGGCGATGCGCCGCGGCATGCTAGCCGCCGCGGTGCTGCGCGGCGCCGAACCGGTGGTGGTGAAGAAGCGGCGTCGCTGGCCGGTCGCGATGCTGTTCCTCGCGGTCGGAGGTGCGATCGGCGCGGCGGTGGCCTGGCTGTCACAGGCCGGCAAGCCGGTGCAGCTGACCCCGTACCCGATCCCCGCGGAGGAGGGCGACAAGACCGTCGACCTCACGTCCGAGGACGCCGCCCGCCACGAGTCCTGACGCCCGCCGCGAGTCCTGACGCCCACCGCCGTCGTGGCGGTCCGCACGCCGTTCTCACGCGGTCGCCTGCCGCGCCCGTCGCACGACACGGGCGAGCTGGACCGCCCCTGCGACCCCGAAAGCGGTGAGCCCGGCCACAAAGGCGAACGTGGTGGCGGCAGCGTGGGCTGAGGCGTGCGCGTGGTGATGCGCGGCCACCGATAAGAACAGGCTGCCGAAGACGGCCACGCCGACGACTTGCGAAAGCTGCATCGTGGTCGTGAGCAGGCCGCTCGCGTCAGGCGCCGTTTGCGGTGGAACGTGCACCATCGCGAGCGTGAGGATCGGGCTGAACGCCATGCCAAGCCCGGCGCCCACCACGCCGATCAGCAGGTAAAGCTGCCCGCCGGCCTGGTCGGCGCGCAGGTAGTCCGCGAGCGACAGGTAGCCGGCGAACGCGACCACATAACCGGCCACCGGCAACAGGTGATGCCAGCGGTCCGATAGCCGCCGCCAGTACATGCCGATGAGCCCGAAGACGCCGACGGCTGGCAGGAGCGTGAGCCCGGCGCGCAAGGCGCTGTCGCCGAGACCGTCTTGCAGATGCAGCGCCAGGCTGAACAGGAACCCGCCGTAGCCGACCATGCCCACGGTAAGCGCGGCCAGCGCGGCCGGCATGCCGCG
>DASVDW010000045.1:0-29017 GCA_036380925.1 Acidothermaceae bacterium | reverse complement strand
CCGGCGGGATCTGCGACAATCAGTCACGCGGCAGCGTCGCCGTCCCTATCCCCCCGCCACGAAACGGGAGCTTCACCGTGACCGACGCGACCGAGAAGATCGAGATACCGGCCGACCTCAAACCCGCTGACGGCCGCTTTGGCGCCGGGCCTTCGAAGGTCCGCCCCGAGTCGCTCGCCGCGCTTGCCGCGACCGGCGCCGGTTTCTTGGGCACCTCGCACCGCCAAGCCACCGTCAAGAACGTGGTCGGCAAGGTGCGCGAGGGCCTGACCCAGCTGTTCCAACTGCCCGAGGGCTACGAGGTCGTGCTCGGCAACGGCGGCGCCACCGCGTTTTGGGACATCGCCACCTTCAACCTCATCGCCGAGCGCTCGCAGCACCTGAGCTTCGGCGAGTTCTCCAGCAAGTTCGCCACCGCCGCCAAGGCGGCGCCGTTCATCGCCGACCCGAGCGTCATCAAGTCCGAGCCGGGCACGCACCCGCTGCCACGCGCCGAGCAAGGCGTCGACGTCTACGCGCTCACCCACAACGAGACGTCCACGGGCGTCATGATGCCGATCAAGCGGGTGCACGGCGCGGACGACGGCGCCTTGGTGCTGGTCGACGCCACGTCGGGCGCCGGCGGCCTGCCGGTCGACGTCCGGGAGACCGACGTCTACTACTTCTCACCGCAAAAGTGCTTCGCTTCGGACGGCGGTCTATGGCTGGCGTTGTTCAGTCCCGCGGCCGTGGAGCGAGTCGCGAAGGTCAAGGAATCCGGCCGCTGGATCCCGACGTCGTACGACCTGACCACCGCGATCGACAACAGCCGGCTCAACCAGACCTACAACACGCCTGCGCTCGCGACGTTGTGGCTGCTCGCCGACCAACTCGAGTGGATGAACGCGAGCGGCGGCCTGACGTTCACCACGTCGCGCACCGCCGACTCCGCGCAGCGGCTCTACACCTGGGCGGAGAAGTCCGACTACGCGACGCCATACGTCACCGACCCCGGCCAGCGGTCGAACGTCATCGGGACGATCGATTTCGACGACGCGGTTGACGCCGCCGCGGTCGCGAAGACCCTGCGCGCCAATGGAATCGTCGACACGGAGCCGTACCGCAAGCTGGGCCGCAACCAACTGCGGATCGCCATGTTTCCCGCTATCGACCCCGCCGACGTCGAGGCTTTGACCGCCTGTGTCGACTACGTAGTGGCGAAACTCAACTGACCAAGAACCCGGCTGAGGCGGCCGCCGGCGACCTGCCGGCGTCCGCCTCTTTGGTACGCGACCGCCTCACCTGGACGGTCTACCTGCAGATCGCGATTTACGGCTACTTCCTGTACGCGTTCACCCCATCGGTCAACCTGCTGCGAGACGACGAGCAGATCAGCCGCGCCGTCTCCGGGCTGCACGGCACCGGGCTGGCCGTGGGCGCGATCACGGCCGGGCTGATCGCTCCGCGGCTGTCGGCGCGGATCGGCCGAATGCGAAGCATTTGGCTTTCGCTGCTGGTCTTGTGCGTGGGCATCGGGATTTTCGTGTCCGGCCACGTCGTTGGGGTGACCATCGCGGGCGCGATCGTCGCCGGCCTAGGCGGCACGGTCGTCGTCAACCTGACCGCCGCCGTGCTCACCGCGCACCACGGCGCCAACGGGGGCGCCGCCGTGACGCAGGCCAACGGATTTGGTTCTGGCGTCGGCATCTTCGCGCCGCTGCTGATCAGCGCGGCGATCGCCATCGGGCTTGGCTGGCGGGCCGGCATCTTGGTCGCGGTCGTGCTTGCGATCGGTGTGGCGGCCGTTTTCCTACGCCGGGACGACGGACCCGCGCAAACCCTCGACCGCGACGCGCCACAGTTGGCCGGCACTCGCCTGGGAATGCTTTTTTGGTGGTCGTGGAGCGTGCTGGTCATGACGACCGCCATCGAGTTCTCGATGACCATCTGGACGTCGGACGTCCTGCAAAACCATGACGGGCTGTCGAAAGGGACGGCGGCGACCGGCGTCACCGCGATTGTGGCTGGCATGACCCTCGGCCGGCTTGCGTCGACCCGGTTCACCACCCGCTACTCCATCGACGCGTTGTTGGTGAGCGTCTTCGGTGTCACCGTCGTCGGCTTCGCCACATTTTGGGCGACCTCGCTTCCAGCGCTGGGCTTCGTGGGGCTGTTCATCACCGGTATCGGCATCTCGCTGCAGTTTCCGCTGGCCATCACTCGGCTGATCGGCTTCTCCCACGGGCGGGCCGATCTGGCCACCGGTTACGGCTCAATCGGCACCGGCTTGTCGGTCGGTCTCGCGCCGTTCGGACTCGGCGCTTTTGCCGACCACGTCGGGTCGCACACCGCGATGCTCGTCGTCCCGCTCTTCGCGTTGCTCGGTGTCGCCGGAATCGCGGTGTCGCATCGGCCGGAGCAATTGGTGGCGCCCGTGCCGGCTCCGGTCGCCGCGATCGGCGACGTGCCAGGCGTCGTCGAATAGCGGATCAAACGCACTCAAGCGGAGCGTGCGGCGCCGCGGGCAGGGCGACGACGATCCGATCGCCGGCGCGGACCTCACCGCCGCGGACGACGACGCCCATCACGCCAGCCTTGCGAACGGGATTGCCGGCGTCGTCGTGAACAAGCACTTGTCTCAATAGCCCAGCCTGGAAGGCGTCGATCTGCGCGCACGGGTTGCGCAACCCGGTGAGTTCGATGACCACGTCGGGGCCCACGTGCAGGCGCGTCCCAGTCGGGAGGCCCAACAGGTCAACGCCTCGCGTGGTGATGTTCTCGCCAAGCTGCCCCGGCTCGACCACGTGGCCGGCCGCCCGCAACTCGTCATGCAACTCAACGTGTATCAGGTGCACTTGCCGAAGGTTGGGCTGCGAGGGATCGCGAGCCACCCGCGACCGGTGCTGGACCGTGGCGCCGAGATGCGCGTCGCCTTCCACACCGAGGCCCTGCAGCAGCCGAACACTGGGACGCGGCTGCTTGCTGAACCGGTGTTGCGCGTCAGCGCTTACGGCGACGACGACGCCATCTCGCACACGGCAAACCCTAGCGATTTCGCGTCCGCCGCACGATCAATATTCCCGCGCCGACCAGGACGCCGGCGGCGCTCACGACCAGCACGCCGATCGGCGGGTGCGATGTCGACCGTTCCTTCAACGATCCGGCCGCGGTTGGCGCGGGCGAGGCGGTTGGCGCGGCTGACGCGGTTGGCGCCGCTGGCGCGGGCGACGCGGTTGGCGCGGACGACGCAGCGCTCGTCGGTCGAGAGGCGCCGCCACCCGGCGCCGGTGCGCGATAGACCGTGCTGTGCGCGCCCTCGCCGCCGACTACCAACGACGATCCGTCGCGGCTGTACGCGATCGCCTCCGCTTGGTGCGGTAGCGGCACGCTGAAGCGATGCCACTCACCACCCGCGTCGTCCGACCAATACGCGGCGACATACGTGAGGACGACGACGCGGGAGCCGTCGGGGGCGAAGTCGGCGGACGTCGTAAGCGGTGGCACCGAGCCAACCGGAGTCAAGACGTTGACGCTTGTGGCGCTCAGCGAGTCAGGCGCCTGGTAGAGCTTGCCGTTGCTGAGAAATTCCTTGGTGGCGATGTAGATGCGATGGCTGCGCGGGTCGACGAGCAATGCTTCGGCGTCATGCGCCCCGTCGGGATAGGAAAACCGATAACGAGTCCATGTCACGTCAGCGCTCGCGCCACGCGGCTCGTGCACCTCATAGACCGCGATCTCTTTGCGAGCGCGCCCGTTGTCGCCGATGTCGCCGAAGTAGAGAACTGGCCTGCCGGTCTCGTCGACGCCGGTGGCCATGTCCTCCCAGTCGACATTGCTCGCGCCGGGCAGCGAGTAGACGGCGACGGTGTCGCCGTGACCGTCAACCCGAAAGAAGCGCGCGGAGTCGCCGCTGTCGTTGAACGTGTAGAAGGTGTCGTCGAACGAGCTCGCCGCGATGCCGCTCGACTCATCGATCTGCGGATCGTGATAGGTGAAGAGGGTGATCGGCGCCGGCTCCGACGCGGAAAAGGCAGGCTGGGCGAACGCGACGCTGACGGCGACGATGAGGTCGGCGGCCGCCGCCGCACGAAGTGACCTACGCAGCGTGACCTCGCATCCGATTCGACGAAGCGGTCTGGTCACCATAGGCCCGCGACGGGCCCGACGAGGAAGAACGCCACGAGCCCGAAGGTGTTGTTGAGCCCGTGAGCTAGCCAGGACGCCCAGACCGACCCGTAGCGCAGTCGTAGTCCACTGAAGAAGATCGCATCGAAGAACGTCGCGGCGACCCCGACCACGCCTTGCTCCGTGTGGATGAGAGCGAAAAGCGCCGACGAAACCAGGACGGCGAGCGCGACCCCCACCCGTCCGGCGCCGACCAGGTCGGTGATCCGCGTCGGTATCCAGCCGCGGAACACCAGTTCCTCGCCGGCAGCGGCCAGCGTCCATGACAACCCGAGCAGCACAAAGAGTTTCCCGAGGTTTCCCTCCAGGCCGGCGAAGTCGGACACGTCTTGACGCGTCCCGGTCAGATGTTCGGCCAACGGCAAGAAGACGGCGAGTTGAAGCAACGTCCACACACCGGTGAACGCCAGCACCTGCCCCGCCACGCGACGCACCGGCGTGAGCGCGCGAACCCCGATGGCGCCAACGCCTTGCCGGCGCGCGGCCAGTCCGAGCGCGGCCACCGCGAGCAGCGGAAGCGTCGGAACGGTCTGGTCGAAGACGACGCAGCCGACCGCGATGGCCAACTCGACAGCGGCGACGGCCGTCCAGCCGCGATGCCCCGATCGACGTCGAGGCTGCTGCTCCAACGCCGCGGCATCAACCACCGGAGTCGTCGGCGACGTCATCGTGACCCCTCCTCGTCACGCGCCTTCGGCCAAGCGTCCGCCCGCCGAGCCGACCAATCCAGGGCCGAATGACCCGCTCCGCCCAGCCCGAGCGACTGGTCCAGCCGGTGTGACAGGGTGGAGACCATGGAGTACACGCAACTGGGCCGCACCGGCCTGTCGGTCAGCCGGCTTTGCCTCGGCACGATGAACTTCGGCCCGGTCACCGAGGTCGAAGACAGTCACAACATCATGGACCGCGCCCACGAGCACGGCATCAACTTCTTCGACACCGCCAACGTTTACGGCTGGGGCGAGAACAGGGGCCGCACCGAATCGATCATCGGCAACTGGTTCGCCCGCGGCGACGGCCGTCGCGAGCGCACCGTGCTTGCCACCAAGCTTTACGGCGACATGGACGAGTGGCCCAACAACGGCAAGTTGTCGGCGTTGAACATCCGCCGCGCCTGCAACGCGTCGCTGCGACGGCTGCAGACCGACTACATCGACATCTACCAGATGCACCACCTCGATCGCTCGACGCCGTGGGACGAGATCTGGGAGGGCTTCGAAACCCTTCGCGCGCAAGGCAAAATCCTGTACGCGGGATCCTCCAACTTCGCCGGTTGGCACATCGCAAAGGCGCAGGAGGCGGCCAAGCGGCGCAACTACTACGGACTTGTCGCCGAGCAGTCGCTGTACAACCTGGCCGCCCGCACCGTTGAGCTGGAAGTGCTTCCGGCCGCGCAGGATTACGGCCTGGGCGTCATCCCGTGGAGCCCGCTGCACGGCGGTCTGCTCGGCGGCGTCCTGCGCAAGCAAGACCGCAATCGCAGCAGCAGCGGGCGGGCCGACGACTTACTCAAGACCAACCGGGCGGCCGTGGAGGCCTACGAGGCGTACTGCGACGAGCTCGGCGAGGAGCCAGCCAACGTCGCGCTCGCCTGGCTGCTGCGTCAACCGGCGGTCACCGCGCCGATCATCGGTCCGCGCACGATCGGGCAACTCGACGGCGCGCTGCGCGCACTCGAGGTACAGCTCGACGACAAGGCGTTGGCGCGGCTCGACGAGATCTGGCCGGGCCCTGGTGGCGCCGCGCCGGAGGCCTACGCCTGGTGACTGGCCGGCGGTCTCCCGTCAGCGTGAAAACCACTAGGACGGAGGGCCACGATCAGCTTTCGCGATCAAGGTCGTTGGTCAGTGCCGGCAAGCGGCCAGCGGCCGACCGGCTCGTGGCGCGGCTGGGGCCCGAGATGGCTGCGCATCAAGACGATCTCGGACGACGTCCAGGTCGGCCCCGCGTAGCCGTCGAGTCGCTCGACGATCGGCCGGACGTCGACCGGCGTCCGGCCTTTCGCCCGCGCCAACGTCAGGTGCGGCCGGAACGCCCGCTCCTCCATCGCCAGCCCGACCCGCCGGCCGGCGGCCGCACAGCTGTCGGCGAGCGCGCGCAGCCGCGGCAGCGCGCCGTCGACGCCGGCGTAGACGACGCTCGCCTTCGCCGGCCGCGAGAAGGCGCCACCGCCCGCGAAGCGCAATTGCACCGGGGCGTGTCGCGCGGCGACCCGCTCCAACCGTGCGGCCAGTTGGTGGGCGCGCTCTTCGGCGACCTCGCCGAAGAACGCGCCGGTCAGGTGCCACAGCCGCGGTGGCGTCCAGCGCAGCGTGGTCCAGCCGTCGCGCAACGGCGCGACGGCGGCGTCGAGGTCGGTGATCGCGTCGTCCGACGGCAGGAAGGCGGCGAACAGCCGCCAGGCGGCCTTTGTCATCGGGCTCGGACGTCGGCGGTGAGCGCCTCCTCGACGATCTCGTCGCGAGTGATCAACCGCGGCCAGCGCAACTGCTCGGTCATCCGGATCTCCAACCGCTGGGACCGGACGTAGTACAACGCGGATCCGACCGCGGCCGCCAGCGAGATGACCCCGCCGACGAACAGCGACCATTGCGGGCCGACCTGGCCGCCGAGCCATCCGACCAGCAGCGAACCGAGGGGCGCGCAGCCGATGAACACGGTGGTGTACAACGCCATCACCCGCGCCTGCATGTGCGGCGCGGCGCTCAGCTGCAGCATCGAGTTGCACGCCGTCGCCAGCAAGATGCCGACACCGCCGATCGGAATCAGCCACAGCATGAAGACCGTGTACGACGGCAGGAAGCCAGACACCGCTTCCAGCAGCCCGAAAGTCGCCCCGGCCGCGACGAGCATCCTGATGCGAGGTCGTCGACGGCGGCGCGCCGAGGTGAGCGCGCCGACGACCGAGCCGAGAGCCTGCGCCGTCGACAGCAATCCGTAGCTGCCCGCCCCGCGATGGAAGACCCCTTGCGCCACAAGGGCGTTCGTGATTTGGAAGTTGAACCCGAAGGTGCCGATGAAGCCCATCAGCAAGACCGGGAGCATGAGCTCCGGGCGGCTCTTCACGTACGCCAAACCTTCGCGCAGCTGCCCGCGGGCGCGCGCGACGAGCGGCGCGGGCCAAAGCTCCGACGCGGACATCGCCAAAATGCCGGCGATCACCGCCAGGTAGGAGAACGCGTTGACGAAGAAGGCGGGCGCGGTGCCGAACGCCTCGATCAGCAGGCCGGCGATCGCCGGGCCGATCATCCGGGAGGCGTTGAACGTCGCGGAGTTCAGGCTGACCGCGTTCTGCAGCTTGTCACGGCCGACCATCTCGATCACAAACGCCTGGCGCACCGGCGCGTCGAGCGCCGACGCCACGCCGAACACGAAGGCGATCACGCAGATGGTCCACAACCGCATGGCGTCAAAGACGAGGAGCAGCCCGCTGAGCGCGGAGATCGCCGCCATCACGCTCTGCGTGACGGTGAGCACCTTGCGCTTGGGATAGCGGTCGCCCAGCATGCCGCCGAACATCCCGAACACCAGGGTCGGCATGAACTGCAACGCGGTGACGATGCCGAGCGCGAAGCTGTTGTCGTTGGTGAGGATGTGGTAGACGAGCCAGTCCTGCGTGACCCGGCCCATCCATGTGCCGGTGTTTGAGACGACCTGGCCGGCCGCGTACAAGCGATAGTTGCGCAGGCTCAGCGCCGCGAACATCGCTTTCATGAGCTGGCCAATCGGTCGAGTAACGGGGTGACGGCGTGCAGCAGCTCGCGCTCTTCGTCGGTCAGGCTGCTGAGCTGGCCGGCAAGCCACGCCTCGCGGCGGCGCCTGTCCTCGTGCAACAACGCCCGGCCGGCGTCGCTGAGCTCGAACACGACATGCCGCTTGTCAGCCGGGTCGGCGCGCCGGGTGACCAACCCGAGATCTTGGAGCGCCGCGGTCGTGCGGGTCATCGAAGGCGGCTGCACCCGCTCCCGCGCGGCCAGCTGAGCGAGGTTCATCGCACCGCATCGCTCCAGCGAGCCGAGCACGGCCAGCTGGGTGAGGGTGACGTTCTTCTCCGGCCGCTCGGCGCGCAACCTCCGGGTGAGCCGCATCAAGGCGACGCGCAACTCACTCGCGAGCTCAAGGGTGGCGACTTTGGTGTGCATGGATCGTTAGCATAGCTCATTAGCTATGCTAACGGTATTGGTTTTCGCGCTCGGCGATCACGCCGGGGCAACCCACTACGCTGACGGCATGGCCGCCACTCGCCGCCCGGATCCGCCGCCGTACCGCACGAACGACTACGCCCCGGTCGTCGCAGGAACCCTCGCATGGGGGATCGCCTTCATCGTCTTGCTGACCCGTCACGACGAGATGGTCCGGCACGGCCAGGGCTGGTGGCTTTGGGTGACCGTCGCCGGCTTCGCCCTCGGGCTGTGGGGCTTCGTCCTCGTCGCGCTCCACCACCGGGCCGCCGCCCGCCGCGCAGACCGGGCCACCCGCGCCGATGCGGCGCCGGACGACGAGCAGCCCTAGTCGAGGTCGCACTCGGCCGCGAGCAGCGCAGCCTGCTCAGGGTTGCTCAGCAACTCGGTCACCAGGTGGCGCGACCGCCAGTCTGCCGCCCGCCACGCCCGACCGCGGCCCAGTCCAAACGCCAGCGCCGCCGCGTCGACATGCAACACGTCGTCGACGTATCGCCATCGGACATGAGTGGGACGACCTTCGGCATCGGCGACGAGCAGCTTCTCGTGACGCACATGGTCGGCTTGCGGCTCGCCGTCGCTCAACACCGCGTAGTCGGCGAGTTCGGAGGCGAGCGCGAGGTCAAGAGCGTCGGCCACCCGCACCGCGTCATCGATCGAGGCCGGCACCACCGCCAAGTTCCCCAGTAACGGCAGCAGGTCGGGCTGGTCGACGACAACCGCGTCGACGGCGTCAACCACGGCCAACTCCCCGCCGCGCACGGCCCGCACCCGCGAGGGTGGCCGTTCGGGGCTCGCGACCGCGTACAACATCCGCAGCTGCGCCCGCCCGACTTCGCGGTCGGCGTCTGCGAGGCGGGCGACCAGGTCGCCGTCATCGGCGTCCGAGACGTCGCGCAAGGCGCCGGCCGCCGCGAGGAATTCGTCGTCTAAATCAAGCTCGACGACGTCGTAGACGCCGCCCAGCAAGGGGTCGGACGACGGGAGGCGACCGCCGACGACGCCGTTGGCGCGCAACCACCAGGCGGTGTACGGCAACACCCGTCGGCGTTGCGTCGACGTGACCGCGTACGCGGGCGTCACGACCGCGGAACGCAGGTCGGGCGCAGCAAGCAGCGCGAGCGCTTGCGGCCAGGCGTCAACGCGAACAAACTCAAGGTCGCGCACAGCGACGAACTCATCGATGAGAACCGGCTCCGAGCCGTCGAATTGCCCTGCCACATAAGCGAAATACTCTGACTCGAGATCGAGGTCGTGCTCGTCGTCCGACACGTCGTGCTCACGGACGACGGCAAACCCGTCGAGAACGCCGACGCGCTTGAGTAACTCGGCGCCCCAACGGTCGACGTACGACGCGTCGACCTGCCCGAAGGGCGCGTCGTCGGCCACCACGGCGGCGAGCTTCGCGTCGGGCAGCAACAACTCTCCGGCCGGGCGCAGGTCGCCGTCCGATGCCGGCAACGCGAGGTCGGCGAGCCACGGGTGATCGGCGACGTCGCCGACAGATCCGGCCGCGACAACGCCGAGCGTCGCCACGGCGACCGGCAGCGGGTCCTCGATGTCGAACGACCGCTCGACCGCGGAGCGGACGGCGTCGCTGGCCAGGATCGCGGCGGGTTCCGGTTCGACCGCGCCGAGCCGCAGCAACAACGGGTGCGCGGCCTCGGGGTCGACGCTGCGCAGGCCGAACACCGAAAGATCGGCCGCGGCGCCGGGCATCAACACGCCTCTCGGCGAGCGCGCGAGCGCACCGTCCGCGAGCGGCACGGGCAGCCCCGCCAAAGTGTCGGCGCTCACGCCGGCCTCGACAAGCGCCGCGTAGAGCTCCCGCCACCACATCGCCGGGCGGTCAACCGCGTGGAGTTCGTCCAACACCGACGCCAACGCGATCCGCCTGACGTCGAGCGCGGCCAGCGCCTGCGGCGCCGACCTTGCCCAGTCGGCCGGGAGCAGCGACGGCAAGACGTCGGCGAGCACGTCCACCAAACCGGTGGTGACGACGGCGCCGCCGACCTCCAGCAACGCCGCTTGGCTGGGACGAAGCCGAACGTCGTCGTCGCGTGTCGGCAAGAACGCGAGCTCGCGCAACCGCGCCACGATGCCCGACCGCAACTCGGCGTCCAGCGGCCCGGCCGGCAAGCCGACCGGCACCAGACGCGACACCTCAACGGTCGCCGGCAGCGAACCCACGAGTTCGGCGTACAGCTCGACGGCGCGCTCGACCAGGAACTGGCGAAGCGGGCCGGCCGCGATCCGCCGACGCGACGGCTCAAGCGGAAACGACGCGATCAACATCGCGGGCACGGTGACCGGGTCGTCGGTCGGTGTCGGCGCGTGCGCGACCTTCGGCGCGGTCGGTGGCAACGGCGCGGGTCGACCGGACTCGTCGATCGGCACCGCCCAGGTCACCTCGAAGCGCTGCCGCGATCGCTCCTCGACACCGCGGTCGAGCAGCAAGTCCGGTTCGAGCCGGCCGGCCGCGTTGCGCAGCCGCCAGCGCACGCCGTCGACGACCATCTCGTCCCCGACCAGCCGGGAGGTGATCGACCGGGTGACGCCGTCCGTCACAATCTCGACCGACTCCAACGCCGGCATGGTCAACAACAGCGCGGCGTCGACGTCGGCGAGCAGTCCTCGAATCAGCGCCTCGGCGGCGAGGTCGCGCAGTGGAAGCCGCACCTGTGTTTCGTAGCCAGCCGGCGGCGCTTCGCTGACGTCGGCAAACGGCAACCGCAACACCGGCACGGCGTCGCCGCGCCGCGTCAGTTCCGCTTCGAGGGACGGCATTTCTCGGACGACGGCCAGCGCGTCAGCTCGCGACCAGCGGACGGCGCCGGTGGTGGAGGCGATCACCGGTTCGTCGCTCACCGCGAGCACGGCGGCGAATCCGACGCCGAATCGTCCGATCGCGGCTTCGTCGCGCTTGGCCGACGCGCGAAGGGTCGACAGCGACTCGACTCCGGCCGCGTCGAGGGGCGCCCCGGTGTTCGCCGCCCGCAACTCACCGGCCTCGAGCGTTAGCCGCAACCGCCCCCGCGAACCGGCCCTGACCGCCGCGTCGGCGGCGTTTTGCGCGAGCTCGATGACGACCCGGTCGCGATAGCCGCCGACAACGAGGTCCTCCTCGGAGTTGGCGTCCTCGCGAAACCGCGCTGGGCTGGCCGCCCAGGACGCGACCACCCGGGCACGCAGGGCCGCGGCGCCGAACGGGTCGTTCAGCTGGAATCCGCTGAGGGCTCGGAATGGACCTCGCGAACAGGCTCGGATTCGACCGCCAGAACGGGCTCGGACTCAACCTCCGGAACAGCCTCGGAACCGGCCTCTGGAACAGCCTCCGAATCGGCCTCCGGAACGGGCTCGGGTTCGGAGGCCGGATCAGCCGAAGCCCCGTCAACGGCCGGCTGGCCGCTTTGCGGCGCGGTGTAGATGACCAACGCCTCGGAGTGCGCGCCACACCCATGGTCGAAGGAGACGACGCGCCCGTCGTCCGGGGCGAACTCGTTGCCGCACACGCCGAACACCCGCGACAGCGCGCCGCGCATCAGTAGCAGGAAGCCACACGTCGCGCAGGTCAACTCGGCGGCCCGGGCGATAGGGGCGTGCGGCCCGTGGTCGCCGTCGTACCACCGTTGCGCGGCCTCTTCACGACCAACCAGCGACAGCACCCGCGGCCGGCCCAACCACAACTCGTCGACGAGCTCGTCGACGACGGCCCGATCGTCCGCGTCGTCGTGCGGGAAGACGTCGGCGTAGCCGGGCGTGAGCCGCTCATCGTCGGCCGCGGTCGGCAGCACGTCGCCGACGCCGAGGTCGCCGGCCTGCAACCGGTCGCTCCACGGCACCCACGACGGTGCGAGCAGCGCGCCGGCGCCCGGCAACAACACCACCTCATCGACGGAGACCGCCTTCAGGCGCGGCGGCCGGACGACGGTGACCGCCCAGCGCCAGCCGACGTACGCGCGGTCGTTGGACGCGAAGTAATGGGTGACGATGCGCTCGCCCTCTGCTTCGACGCCGAGGTGGTCACCGACCAGATCGGCGCCCCCGACCTCGACGGCGGCGGCGCGGGCAATCTCCACCGCCGCCGCGCACACGGCGTCCGGCTCGGCTGGCGGCGCGACGGCCAGGCCGCCAATTGAGTCATGGCTCACGGTTCCCGATTCTCGCACGGGCGAGGCAGCTTCTCGCCGCATGCGTCGCGCGAGCAGCCTTCGACGTAGTTGACTGATGTTGTGTCGCAACCGCACCGCCCTCGCGAGCTGCCGGGCCCCGAGGGTCCGGGCACGCGGCACGGCGGCGGTCGACATGACGAGCGGTCCGATCACGAGGCGGCCCGAGCGGTCGCCCACGGCATCGGCGCCACCTTCAGGTTCACCGCCCGCGCGACCGCTCGAGGCAGCCGGTCGGCGGCGCGATGGTTTCTGCGATCGACGCGGGCCGAGGGCGCCGGGCCAAGCGGCTTGGCCAACCTCATCGACCTGCAAGCGATCAACGCGGCCGCAGACGCGCTGCTCACGGTGGCCCTCGCCAACACGCTGTTCTTTTCCGTCGACGTCAACCAGGCGCGCAGCCGGGTGGCGATCTACCTGATCGTCACGATGGCGCCGTTCGCGGTGATCGCGCCGGTGGTCGGCCCGGTGCTCGACAAATTTCGACACGGACGCCGCTACGCGTTGGCGACCACCCATTTGGCCCGCGCGTTCCTGGCATGGGTGATCGCCGGGGCGGTCGCGTCGAAAGGCGGCTTCGAGCTCTACCCGGCCGCGTTCGGGGCGCTGATCTGCTCGAAGGCATACGGTGTCTCGCGCAGCGCGGTGGTGCCGCGCGTGCTGCCGCCGTCGGTCACCTTGGTGCGCGGCAACGCGCGATTGTCGATGTGGGGGATCATCGCCGCCGCGGTGGCGGCGCCTATCGGCCAAGGACTTTCGTGGGCCACCGGCTCGCCGGCGTGGACGCTTCGGCTGGCCACCCTGTTTTACCTCGCGGGCATCGTCTTCGCGTTTCGACTGCCAAGACGAGTCGACTCCAACGAAGGCGAGGCGCCGCTGCGCCGTCGCGGCGCGCCGGTCGAGGAGGAGCCACCCGCCGAGGAGGGTGAGACGCAGGTGTTGCGGCACGCTCGGCCGCAACAGGCGAACCTCTTTCGGCGCATCCTGCCACCGCTGCACGGCATCGGCGCGCGGATGCCGACGATGCTGCGCGCGATCGCCGGGCTGCGCGCCTTCAGCGGATTCCTCGCGCTGTTTCTCGCCTTCATCATCCGCACCCACCCGCTCGGCGTGTTCAGCACCACCGTCGACCTCGGTGTGATCGTGGCCGCCGCCACCGTGGGCAGCGCGCTCGGCACCGCCCTTGGCGCGTGGATAAAGGCCCGAGCGCCAGAACCGATCGCGATCGCGGCGTTGTCCGCCACCGTCGCGGTCGCCTTGGCCGCCGCGGTCTCCTTCGGGTTGTTTACCGCCGCGCTCGCGTTGCTCATCGCCAGCCTCGCGTCGTCCATCGGCAAGCTCGCGCTCGACTCGGTGATCCAACACGATGTGGCGGACGACGTGCGGACGTCGGCCTTCGCCCGCTCGGAAACCGTGCTGCAGTTGTCGTGGGTGCTCGGCGGATTCATCGCGATCATCCTGCCGTCCAACGGCAATCTCGGTTTGGCACTGGGCACTTTCGCGCTGCTCGCGGTGCTCGCGCTGACCGTGCACGCGGTGCGCACCAGCCCGTCCCGCGGAATCGCGCGGTTGCGGGAGCAGCGATTGGCGGGCAGCGCGAAACGATGAGCCTGCTTGTCGTCACCGCGGTGGAGGCCGAACGCGACGCGGTTTTGCGCGGCGTCGGTTCGACCACCACGACACACATCGAAGTCCTGGCGGCCGGCGTCGGCCCGGTGTCGGCCGCGCTCGGCACGGCTGCCGCGCTCACTCGGTTTCCCGATCGGGCACTCGTCATCAGCGCCGGAATCGCCGGGGGTTTCGCCGGACGCGTCGCGGTTGGTGACATCGCGCTCGCCGATCGGGTCACCTTCGCCGACCTCGGAGCGCGCGTCGACGCCGGCTTCCTCACGTTGAACGAGATGGGATTGCGGCAGGATTCCTCTTACCCGGTCGCCGACTCGCGGGTGCGCGAACGGCTTGCCGCATCGTCGCTTCGCGTCGTCCGCGGTGAGGTTCTCACCCTCGCCTGCATGACCGGCACGGACGACGACGCCGCGCGGCTGGCCGCCCGCCACCCGCACGCGATCGCCGAGGCGATGGAGGGGTTCGGGGTGGCCGCGGCCGCCAAGGACGCGGGCGTGCCGTTCGCCGAGATCCGCGCGGTGTCGAACGTCATCGGCAGACGCGACCCGTCGACGTGGAATATACGGGGCGCGTTCGACGCGTTGGCCGGAGTGTTCGCCGCATTGACGAAGGAGCCCTGGTGATGAAGGAGCCGTGGTCGTGACCGCAACCGAAGCAGCGCCGCCCGAGACCCTGTCGCTCGCCTTTTCGCCTTGCCCCAACGACACTTTCGTGTTCAACGCGTGGGTTCACGGGCTGATCGAAGGCGCGCCATCGGTCGCGGTCACGTTCGCGGACGTCGACGTCACCAACGGGGCCGCTGAACACGGGGAGTTCGACGTCGTCAAGGTCTCGTACGCGGCGCTGCCGTGGCTGCTCGACGAGTACGCGCTGCTGCCGAGCGGCGGCGCGCTCGGCAGGGGCTGCGGCCCGTTGGTGCTGACCGCCGGCCGAGCTGACCTCTCCGGCGCGACGGTGGCCGTCCCGGGCGAGCGGACCACCGCCTACCTGTTGTTCCGGTTGTGGGCGCAAGACGCGGGCGTCGACCGCATCGAGGTCATGCCGTTCCCCGAGATCATGCCCGCTGTGCGCGACGGCGAGGTCGACGCAGGGCTGGTCATCCACGAGGCCCGTTTCACCTACCAGCACTACGGCCTGACCAGCGTCTGCGACCTCGGGGACTGGTGGGAGGCGACCACCGGGCTGCCGATCCCGTTGGGCGCCATCCTCGCCAGGCGGTCGCTCGACACGCGTCACCTCGGCGACGTCGTGCGGGCGTCGGTGCGGCACGCGATGGCCGACCCCTCGTCGTCCAAGGCCTTCGTCGCGAAGCACGCGCAGGAGATGGACCCAGACGTCCAGGCTCGTCACATCGCGTTGTACGTCAACGACTTCAGCGTCGACCTCGGCGCCGACGGATACGCCGCGATCGAGGGGTTGCTGGGGCGCGCGGCCCAGGCGGGCCTGGTTCCTCGCGTCGACCCGGCCGCGCTGCGCTAGCTGTACTGACCGGCTACTTCTCCAGGTCGTCGGCGACGCCGCGCAGCACCGCGGCGATCTTGCGCGCGTTGCCGCGGTCGGGCCAGCGGTCGCGACGCAGCCCGTTCGAGACGCCGTCGAGCAGCTTGATGACGTCCTCGATGATGACCACCATCTCGTCCGGCTTCTTGCGCTGCGCCTGGGCCTGCGCCTGCACCAGCGACGGCGGGCTTTCCAAGAGCCGAATCGACAACGCCTGCTCGCCGCGCCGGCCCTCGGCAACGCCGAACTCGACCCGGCTGCCGGGCTTGAGCGACTCGACGCCAGGCGGCAGCGCCGACGAGTGGACGAATACATCGCCACCGTCGTCGCGCGAGACGAAGCCGAATCCCTTTTCGGTGTCGTACCACTTGACCTTGCCGGTAGGCACGGGTGGAGCCCTTCGATTCGAGATGACGGTTGGCAGTGATGGTTTGCGCACTCGTTAGTCGGCAGCTAGTTGGCCCGTTCGCCGATCGGCCAAAAGCCAGCCCCTCCAGGCTATACGTTCACGCGGGCGGGGTGGTCTGACCGCCGGCTCTCCACCGAAGCCACGGATCATGCTTCAGGCGACGGCTCACCACCCGACAATATTGATATGACCGAAAATCACGGCTCCGACAATCCGGATCAACGCCACGATAGCGGCTACTACGGCGGCCCTATCGAACAGCCAGCACAGTACGACGGGGAAGCTGCCGGCAGTGCCGCGCAGCCGTATGGCACGCCTCCGGCCAGCGGAACCCCTGCGTACGGTCAACCCACTCCAAGCCAGCCAGGCTACCCACACCCCTACGGCGGACAGCAGCAGTCGCAACAGCAGTACGGCATGGGCGATGTCATCATCGCCGGCCCGGCGCAGCGCACCCGGCGGCTGGCGCCGATCATCACCAGCGTTGTCGCGGTGCTGGCCATCATCTTGGCCGGTGGCGGCTTCGCCGCGTACAAGCTGCTGGCCAGCAGCGGCGGCCAACCCGACAAGTGGGCGCCCGCCAACTCCATCGCCTACGTCAAGATCGACCTCAACCCGTCCGCCTCCGCGAAGGTCGCCGCATGGGAGTTCGAGCGCAAGTTCCCTGAGGCGCCGAAGGTCGCCAGCGCCGATCAGTTGAAGGACGGCCTGCTCAGCGCGGTGTTCGCCCAGGACGCCAAGGTCAACTACGACCGTGACGTCAAACCGTGGCTCGGCGACCGCGTCGCCATCGCGGTGTACCCGGACGACGCGGGCAAGGCCAACGTCGTCGGCATAGTCGCGGTCAAGGACGCCGGCAAGGCCCGCGCGGGCATCGAAAAGATCAAGGCGGACTCCGCTTCGAACGCCGACGTCGGCTACTCGATCCAGGGCGGATACGCGATCGTCGGCAAAGACCAGACTTCGGTCGACGCCGCTGTGGCGGCCGCGCGCGCATCGAACATCACCGCCAACCACAACTTCACCGCCGACCTCGGCCACCTGAAGGGCGACCGCGTCGTCACGGCGTGGTGGGATCTCGGCGCGACCGTCAAGGTGCTGTCGACGTCGCTGCCGCCCGAGGCCCGCGGCCTGCTGGGCTCCGGCGCTCTCACCGGATTGCCCGACCTGAACGACCTCGGCCGCGTGGTGATGGGTGTTCGCGTGCAGCCGAGCTACGTCGAAGCCGAGGGCCGGCTGCTCGGGAGCAAGACCGACAAGGCGAGCAAGGCGCTCGCCGACGGCGACGCGCGCGGCACGCTGGCCGACTTGCCGGGCGGCAGTGTCATGGGTGTGGCGCTGGCCAACCCTGGGCAGCTCATCAAGTCCGAGCTCGCCACGTTGAGCGGGGGCCTGCTTGGCGCCAGCCTGCAAGGCGAACTCGACCAGGCTGGCGCGCAGCTGGGCATCAAGCTCCCCGACGACGTGGAGAACCTGCTCGGCAGTGGGGTGGCCGCGGGCATCGACCGGATTCCGGCCGACGACCCGAATCTCGACAACGCTTTCTTCACGCTGCTCACCCATCCCGACAACCCGGCGAGCGCGCTGCACACAGCGAAGGTGCTCGCGGCCCTGATCGAGAGCGACGGCGGCGTCACGCTGGAGACGAAGACCCAGGGTTCCAGCGTGGTGATCACCAACGACGACCAGCCGGGCGCGGGGCAGCTCGGCGACGATGCGCCATTCAAGAACGCGCTGTCCGGCGTGCCCGACAAGTCGGTCGTCGCGGGCTACGTCAACCTGGGGGCCCTCGCCGGCGCCTCACCAGACGCGCCACCGGCGGCCAAGCACCTCGACGCCCTCGGGTTTTACGTGGGCGCCGACGCCACGTCACCGGTGTTCGGAGCGAAACTCACCGTCAAGTAGTCCGATCGTCGTCATCCACGGCGCACCACGGGTGAGCTCATCCGGCCAGCGGCCCGACTACCGTTGACCGGATGAGCGTCGCCACGTCGTCCCTCGCCGATTGGCTGCGCGCACTGCCCGACGAGCGGTTGTCGGCGATGCTGGCGGCGCGGCCCGATCTGCTGCACCCTGTCCCGTCGGATGTCAGCTCACTCGCGGCGAGGGCGAGCAGCCGCGCGTCAGCTGAGGTGGCGCTCGACCGGCTCGACCTCGGCTGCCTGCAGGCCCTTGAGGGGCTCGCCCTGCTGGCGTCGCCCGCCGTCCAGCCGCTGGCCGACCTGCTCGGCGTCGCACCCGCGAGGCTCGACCGTCCGCTCGCCGCCTTGCGCGACACCGGCTTGGTGTTCGGCCCGGACGACCGGCTCACCGTGCTGCCCGTCGTCCACGATCTGATTCCGTTCCCGGCCGGGCTTGGTCCGCCCGCGCGCATCGCGCTGACCGAACTGCCGGCGGGTCGGTTGCCCGGCGTGCTCAGCGCCCTGTCGGCGCTGCTCGGGGAGCCTTCCCCGGCGACCGACGGCAGGCCGGCGAGCGAGCTGATCGACCTGATCGCGGGCAGGTTCGAAGACGACGTGATGATCGACCGGCTGCTCGCCGCGATGCCGGCGACGGCGCGCGAGGTGGTCGACTTACTCGCGGCCGGCCCACCGATCGGGCGGACGGCGGCGGCTCGCCGTCCCGTCGAGGCGGCCGCCGCGGAAAGCCCGCTGGACTGGCTGCTCGCCCACGCGATCTTGACTCCGCTCGACGACTACACCGTGGTGCTGCCGTGCGAGATCGGGCTGCGGACGCGCGGCGGTCGCGCCTTTCCCGAGCTCTCGCTCGAGCCGCCCGCGCTGGCTGGCCCCACCCACTCGACGCGAACCGTCGACGCGACCGCCGCCGGGCAAGCGTTCACCGCCGTCCGGCTCGTGGAGTCGATGCTCGAGGCATGGGGGCTCGAACCCCCTGGCGTGTTGCGCGCCGGCGGGCTCGGCGTGCGGGAGCTGCGGCGCGCCGCGAGGGAGCTGGACGTCGACGAGCGCACGGCCGCGTTGCTCATCGAGTTGGCACACGTCGCAGGTCTGCTCGCGCCCGACGCCGACACCGGCGAGGTCTGGTTGCCGACCACCGGGTACGACGGATGGCTGTCCCGCTCCACGGCGGCCCGGTGGGCGACGCTTGCCACCGCCTGGGTGAGCACGACCCGGGCGCCGGCGCTCGTCGGCCGGCGGGAGCCGGCGCACCTGGCCGGCCCTGGCGGCCCGATCGGCGGCCGGTCGCCGTCCGCGCCGAACGCCCTCGGCCCCGACGTCGACCGCGCCCTTGCCCCGATCGTTCGGCGCCGCGTGCTCGGTGTGCTCGCCGGCGCCGAACCAGGCCACGCGCCGACGACGCCGGCGCTCGTCGAGGCGGTCGCATGGTCGATGCCGCGCCGCGGCGGCCGGCTTCGCGACGAGCTGGCCGCCTGGTCTTGCGAGGAGGCCGAGCTGCTCGGGATCAGCGGGCGGGGCGCGCTGTCCTCGTTCGGGCGAGCGCTGATCGGCTCGGTCACCGCCGAAGCCGCTGATGAGCGGGCGGCCACAGAACCGACGGCGATGGCCATCGAGCTGCTGGAACCGCTGCTTCCGCAACCGCTCGACCATGTCCTGTTACAGGCCGACCTCACCGCGATCGCCCCTGGTCCTCTCGAAAGCGAGTTCGGCCGCGAGCTCGCGCTGCTTGCCGACGTGGAGTCGACCGGCGGCGCCACCGTCTATCGGTTCAGCGCGACGTCGATTCGGCGCGCGCTCGACGCGGGCTACGCGGCCTCCGACATCCACGACCTGCTCGCCCGGCGATCCCGCACGCCGGTGCCGCAACCGCTGCGATACCTGGTCGACGACGTCGCCCGCCGGCACGGGCGGTTACGAGTCGGCGCGGCTGGCGGCTACCTGCGCTGCGACGACGAGGCGCTGCTCGGTGAGGTGCTCGCCGACCGACGCGCGGAAAACCTGCGGTTGCATCGCCTTGCGCCGACCGTCGCGGTGACTCCACTCGCGCCCGATCGCGTCGCGCAGCGCTTGCGCGAACTCGGGTACGCCCCGGGCGCCGAGTCGCCCGATGGCGGCCTGCTGCTGCGGCGTCCGGACGTCCGGCGCACCAACGCGCGCGCCCGACTCGCTCGACCGCGCGCGGAATTCGGGCCCCCGACCGCCACGATGCTGGCGATGGCGGTGCGCGCCATTCGGGGGGGCGACAAAGCCGCCTCCATCGCCAGTCGCGCGGCCAACGCCAAGCGCGCCGGCGCGGCGTCGTCCGACGTCTTGCCGCAGTCGGTGGCCTCCGACACGCTCGCCACGCTGCACGAGGCGGTGGCGGCCAACCACCCGGTGTGGATCGGTTACCTCAACGCGCAGGGACAAGCGAGCAGCCGCATCGTGGAACCGCTGCGGTTGGCCGGCGGCTACCTCACCGCGTTCGACCACCGCCACGACGAGGTGCGCACCTTCGCCGTGCACCGCATCACCGGCGTCGCCACCGTCCATGAGCGGCCGGATCCCGGCACGACTGACGAAGCGATGTGATCGGCGCCCGCCGGTCGATCTAGCCGTCGGCTACCCCGATCGGCGGCGAGCGAGCGGCGCAGCGCGCGTCGGGCTGGGACAATGGCCGGGTGACTGACGGCCCGTTGATCGTGCAATCCGACAAGACGCTGTTGCTTGAGGTCGAGCACGACCAGGCGGCAGCTTGTCGGCGGGCGATCGCGCCGTTCGCGGAGCTGGAGCGCTCCCCCGAGCACGTGCACACCTACCGGGTCACCCCACTCGGCCTGTGGAACGCGCGGGCGGCCGGCCACGACGCCGAGATGGTGATCGACGCGCTGCTCACCTACAGCCGCTATCCCGTGCCGCACGCGTTGCTCGTCGACATCGCAGAGACGATGGCCCGCTACGGCCGGCTGCAGTTGCAAAACGACCCCGCGCACGGTCTGGTGCTTCGCTGCCTCGACCGCGCGGTGCTCGAAGAAGTGCTGCGCAGCCCGAAGGTGGCGCCCTTGCTCGGCGTCCGACTCGACGACGACGCCGTAGTGGTGCACCCGAGCGAACGAGGTCACCTCAAGCAGGTGTTGCTCAAGCTTGGCTGGCCGGCCGAGGACCTGGCCGGCTACGTCGACGGCGAAGCCCATCCGATGGCTCTGCGTGAAGAGGGTTGGGCGTTGCGGCCGTACCAAAGGGAGGCCGCGGAAGGTTTTTGGCACGGCGGGTCGGGCGTCGTCGTCTTGCCGTGCGGCGCGGGCAAGACCATCGTCGGCGCCGCGGCGATGGCGCAAGCGCAAGCCACCACGTTGATCCTGGTGACCAACACCGTCGCGGCGCGGCAATGGCGGCACGAGTTGCTCAAACGGACGACGTTGACCGAGGCGGAAATCGGCGAGTACTCCGGCGCCCGTAAGGAAATTCGGCCGGTGACGATCGCCACCTACCAGGTGATGACCACGCGCCGCAAAGGGGTCTACGCGCATCTGGAGCTGTTCGACGACCGCGACTGGGGTCTGATCATCTACGACGAGGTGCATCTGCTGCCCGCGCCGATCTTCCGGTTCACCGCGGATATTCAGTCGCGTCGACGGCTTGGGCTGACCGCCACGCTGGTGCGCGAAGACGGCCGCGAGGGCGACGTCTTCAGCCTCATCGGGCCGAAGCGTTTCGACGCGCCATGGAAGGACATCGAGGCGCAGGGTTACATCGCGCCCGCCGACTGCGTCGAGGTTCGGGTGACGCTCACCGAGCACGAGCGGCTGCTGTACGCGACCGCCGAGCCGGAAGACCGCTACCGGCTGGCCTCGACCACCGACACCAAGACGAAGGTGATCGAGGCGCTGGCGGCGCGCCACACCGACGACCAGCTGCTCGTGATCGGGCAGTATCTCGACCAGCTCGCGGATTTGGGCGAGCGGTTGGGCGCGCCCGTCATCACCGGCGAGGTGCCGGTGAAAGAGCGCGAGCGCCTGTTCGACGCCTTCCGGGCCGGTGAGATCACCACCCTGGTGGTGTCCAAGGTGGCCAACTTCTCGGTCGACCTGCCGGAGGCCTCGGTCGCGATTCAGGTCTCCGGCTCGTTCGGCTCGCGCCAAGAGGAGGCGCAGCGCCTGGGCCGACTGCTGCGGCCGAAGCATGACGGCCGCACCGCGCGGTTTTACGCCGTCGTGGCGCGCGACACGCTGGATCAGGAGTACGCGGCGCACCGCCAGCGCTTCCTCGCCGAGCAGGGCTACGCGTACCGCATCGTCGACGCGGACGACGTGCTGGCCGGCGACGAGATCTAGCGCTCGATGAGTTCACGCCATCGCGCGACCGCGGCCTCGTCGACCGGACGCGACCAGCTGGCGCCGTGCCGCACCCGGCTGCCCACGTGAAAACGGGTGAACCCCAGTTCACGCAAGGCGCCGATCTGCTCTTGCCGCAGCCCGCCTCCCACCACCCACGGCGGCGGGTCGTCCTCCCAGCGCAGCCGCGCGACGAGCCCGTCGATGTCCAGGCCGGACGGCGACCCGGCGGTGAGGACGGCGTCCAGTCCCTTGAGGTTCTCGACCGCCTTCCACACAAGGCGGGGGTCGGCGGCGAAATCCATCGCGCGATGGAACGTCCAGCGGCGCGGCCGCGCGGCGGCCAGCACCGCCTCGACCGCCGGCAGGTCGAGGCCGGCGTCGTCGGTCAAGAAGCCAAGCACCGACTCCTCCATGCCGGCCGCCCGCAGCCGCGCCGCCGTGAGGCATAGCTCGTCCAGCTCGCGAGCCGACACGGTGAAGCCAGCGCGGCCGCGCAGCATGACCCGAAGCGGCACGTCGACCGTCTCGCGAATGGCCTCGAAGCATTCGAGGGACGGCGTGAGCCCGTCCGCCGTCATGTCGTGCACGATCTCGAGGCGGTCGGCGCCGCCGCGCACCGCCGCTCGCGCGTCGGTCGCGTCAAGCGCGATGACCTCGAGGAGGTGGCGGGCGGTCGGCGCCTCGGAAGTCGGTGGCTGCATGGGCTGGCTCGTCCTGGAGGTCGTGGGCGGGCATAGTGGTGTAGACCAATATTGGTCTACACCATAGCGAAGCGGCGGCAATCCTTCCACGCGCCGATCGCGGCCGAGCGACCTCGCCTGTGGACAACTTCCGCGGCCGGACGGCCGACTTCCCTACCGTCGATGCGTCCACGGTCTCGTCACCGATGAGCGGCCTTGCGGCCGGAGGAGGATTCATGAGCGGCATTCGCGTCACCCCCGAGCAACTCGCCAGCATGTCGGCGCGGGTGAGCTCGAGCTCGGCGAGCATCGAAGGGGAGCTGCGCACGCTGGCGAACTCGCTGGCGCCATTGGGCAGCGACTGGGCCGGCGTCGCGCAGGAGCGGTTCCAATCGCTGTGGGCGGAGTGGCAGAAGTCGGCCGAAGGCCTGCATCAAGCGCTGTCGGGCATCAGCCAGCTGCTCGGGCAAGCCGGCAACAGCTACGCCGAGGCCGAGCGGCAGATCGCGGCCAGCTTCGGCGCCACCTGACCTTCCACCGGCTGATCGGCGTCCGGCCGTTGTTTCCGGGGTTCTAGCCCCGGAACTGCACGCCAGTCGGCGCTCGAGCATGCAGAAGGGGCGGCATCCGTTTTCCGGATGCCGCCCCTGTCAGCTGGTGGACTTAGAAGTCCATGTCACCGCCGGGCATGCCGCCGCCAGCGGGGGCAGCAGCCTTCTCCGGCTTGTCGGCGACGACGACCTCGGTGGTGAGGAACAGCGCGGCGATCGACGCGGCGTTTTGCAACGCCGAGCGGGTCACCTTGGCGGGGTCGATGATGCCGGCCTTGATCAGGTCGACGTACTCACCGGACGCCGCGTTAAGGCCCCAACCGGCCTCAAGACCGCGGACCTTCTCGACCACCACGCCGCCCTCGAGGCCGGCGTTCACGGCGATCTGCTTCAACGGCGCCTCGAGCGCGATCTCGACGATGCGAGCGCCAGTGGCCTCGTCACCTTCAAGCTCGAGCTTCTCGAACGCCGTCTTCGCGGCCTGCAGCAGCGCGACGCCACCACCGGCGACGATGCCCTCCTCGACGGCCGCCTTCGCGTTGCGAACGGCGTCCTCGATGCGGTGCTTGCGCTCCTTGAGCTCGACCTCGGTGGCCGCGCCAGCCTTGATGACGGCGACGCCGCCAGCCAGCTTGGCGAGCCGCTCCTGCAGCTTCTCGCGGTCGTAGTCGGAGTCGCTCTTCTCGATCTCGGCGCGGATCTGGTTGACCCGACCGGCGATCTGCTCGGGGTCGCCAGCGCCCTCGACGATGGTCGTCTCGTCCTTGGTGACGACGACCTTGCGGGCCCGGCCGAGCAGGTCGAGACCGGCCGACTCGAGCTTGAGGCCGACTTCCTCGCTGATGACCTGGCCACCGGTGAGGATCGAGATGTCGCCGAGCATCGCCTTGCGGCGGTCGCCGAAGCCCGGGGCCTTGACGGCGACCGAGCGGAAGGTGCCGCGGATCTTGTTGACGACGAGCGTGGCCAGGGCCTCGCCCTCGACGTCCTCGGCGATGATGGCCAGCGGCTTGCCGCTTTGCATGACCTTCTCCAGCAGCGGGAGGAGGTCCTTCACCGAGCTGATCTTGCTGTTGACCACGAGGATGTAGGGGTCGTCGAGGACGGCCTCCATGCGCTCGGTGTCGGTGGCGAAGTACGGCGAAATGTAGCCCTTGTCGAAGCGCATGCCCTCGGTGAGCTCGAGCTCGAGGCCGAAGGTGTTGCTCTCCTCGACGGTGATGACGCCTTCCTTGCCGACCTTGTCCATCGCCTCGGCGATCATCTCGCCGATCGCGGTGTCAGCGGCCGAGATGGACGCCGTCGACGCGATCTGCTCGCGGGTCTCGACGTCCTTCGCCAGCTCGAGCAGCGACGCCGAGACGCGCTCGACGGCCGCCTCGATGCCGCGCTTGAGGGCGAGCGGGTTGGCCCCGGCGGCGACGTTGCGCAGACCCTCGCGCACCAGCGCCTGGGCGAGCACGGTCGCCGTGGTGGTGCCGTCGCCAGCGACGTCGTCCGTCTTCTTAGCGACTTCCTTGACCAGCTCGGCGCCGATCTTCTCGTAGGGGTCCTCGAGCTCGATCTCCTTGGCGATGCTCACACCGTCGTTGGTGATCGTGGGGGCGCCCCACTTCTTCTCAAGGACGACGTTGCGGCCCTTGGGACCGAGCGTCACCTTGACGGCGTCGGCGAGGGTGTTCATGCCTCGCTCGAGCGAGCGACGAGCGGTCTCGTCGAACGCAATGATCTTGGCCATGCGGGTGGTCCTCCCATGTAGGGACGTAATCTTCGGCCGGGCGCGACGCCCGCGACGGCCGACCTCGCCGACCCGGAGTCACGTCCGCCGGGTCAGCGGGGCCTCGACGCCCCGACCACAGGTCTTTTCGATTGTCACTCTCACGCTAAGAGTGCTAGCGCCATGTTTAGCACTCACCCGGTCCGAGTGCAAGCGGACGATGAGGACCGATGCAACCGCCGCCCTACTGCTCGAGGAGTGAAGGGTTCGGGTTGCCGAATTGGCCGCCGCGGGAGCAGCGGCAACCCTTCACTCGGCGCGGGAGGCCGGCGCGGCGCCGGAGGACTCAAGGAACTCCCGGAACGCCTCGAACGATGGAGGGATCGTCACTGACGGGCCGACGACCGGCGCCACGGCGTCCAGCGTCTTCAAACCGTCCCCGGTGTTGAAGACGACGGTCTCAGCGTCGGGGTCGAGCTGCCCGGCGGCGAGCAGCTTGCGCAGCACACCGACCGTGACACCACCGGCGGTCTCGCCGAAGATGCCCTCGGTGCGGGCAAGAAGCCTTATCCCGTCGACGATTTCTTCGTCGGTGACGTCCTCGACCGCGCCGCCGGTGCGCCGGCAGACGTCGAGCACGTACGGGCCGTCCGCCGGGTTGCCGATCGCGAGCGACTTGGCGATGGTGTCGGGCCGCACCGGCTGGACGACGTCATGCCCCGCCTTGAACGCCTTCGAGACCGGGGAGCAGCCTTCGGCCTGCGCCCCAAAAACCCGGTACGGCGTGGCGTCGACCAGACCGAGCTTGCCGAACTCGGTGAACGCCTTGTCGACCTTGGTCAACTGCGAGCCCGACGCGATCGGGATGACCACCTGCTCCGGCAGCCGCCAGCCGAGCTGCTCGGCGATCTCGTAACCCAACGTCTTCGAACCCTCGGCGTAGTAAGGCCGAACGTTCACGTTGACGAACGCCCAATCCTCTTCCTCGCCGGCGATTTCTGACGCGAGCCGGTTGACGTCGTCGTAATTTCCTCGGACGGCGACCAGTGTGCCGTTGTAAACCGCGGTCGTGACGACCTTCTGCCGCTCTAGGTCGGCCGGGATGAACACCACCGACTTGATACCCGCTCGGGCGGCCGCGGCGGCCACCGCGTTGGCCAGGTTGCCGGTCGACGGGCAGGCCAGCACTGAGAAGCCGAGCTCGCGGGCGGCCGCGAGCGCCACCGCGACCACGCGGTCCTTGAAGGAATGCGTGGGGTTGCCGCTGTCGTCTTTCACCCACAACCGCCGCATGCCGAGCTCGCGGGCCAGGTTGTCGGCGCGTACCAGCTTGGTGAGCCCCGGCTCGAGGTTAGGAGTGTCGGCGACGTGCGCCGGCACCGGCAGCAAGTCCTTGTAGCGCCAGATGTTACGGGGGCCGGCCTCGATGGACTCGCGACTCACGCCGGCGTAGTCGTAGGCGACCTCCAGCGGGCCAAAGCACATCTCGCACGCGTAGCGCGGGCTGATCGGGTACTGCTCTCCGCACTCGCGGCACGACAGCGAGACGGCGGAGCCCAAACTCGGGGCCGAGACAGGGGTGACGGACATCGTGCGAGGCCTCTCTCCTCATCTTCCCCGCGGGCCATCCACGGGCCGGAGTTGGCACCTCTCGCGACACGGCCTCGCGACGGCGCTTGGCGCCTCACGCGTAACGGTCGGGAAGGTTGCCGGGGCTTCGTCGGGCCGGTCCCTCTGCCCCTCTTGATGAGCGGTATGAAGTTGTGCGCACCAGGGTAGCGGCGCCGCCGCGCCGACCGCACGGCGGATGTCCCGGTGGTCGCCATCGGCCGAACGGTCACCGCAAGTTCATCCGAATCGCGGAGGGACGCGCCGACCCGGCATGGATAGTGTTTTCTCCTACCGGAGGGGAGCCGCGGGCGGGAGCGCGTCGGGCAGGAGCGCTCCCGGCCGAGGTTCATGCACATCGCCTTTTGATGTGCATGAAGCTCGGCCGTAAAGACAGGGCCGAGGTTCCCTTCCGACGCCGTCAGGCGAGGGTTTCCGCCAACTCAATGAGAAATCCGACGAGCTCTGGCGGTCCGGAAAACACCAGGTCGGCGCGTTCTCGAAGCTCGATGACCTCATCAAGCCCACTGCAAATCTTCAGCGCCGGAGTGCCGTTGGCACGCATCCGGTCAAGCGCGTCGTAGGCGGCGAGGTCTCCCAGGTCGTCTCCCGCGTAGCAAACCGCCGTCGCGCCCAGTTCGGCCGCGAGTTCCTCAACCGCGACACCCTTGTCGATGCCCGCCGGACGCAGTTCCAGCACCATTCGGCCCGGCTCTAACCGCAACCCATGCGAGCGGGCCAGGATGGCCAGCGGCTCGCGCAGCGACGCGAAGGCGTCGTCCGGATTCGCAGCGCGCCGCACATGGACGGCGAGCGACTCACCCTTGTCCTCGATCGCGACGCCTTCGGGCGCGCCGACGTCGCGCAACAGGTTGGGCAGCTCGCCTCGCACGACTTGGACCGCCGCGCTGTCGAACGTGTCGACCAGGCGCACGCCGCGGCTCGCCGTCCAGCGCTGAAGCCCGTAGTGGCCGAGCACCACGAGGTTGTCACGCTCCTGCGCGGTCAACCCGAGCAGCTTGACGACGACCTGCGCGGGGCGGCCCGTGACAATCGCCACGGCGCCGACCAGCCCGGCCAGCCGGCGCACCACTTCCACCGCCCCCTTGGCCGGGCGGGCCAACTCGGGGGCATCGACGATCGGCGACAGCGTGCCGTCGAAGTCGAGGCCGATCAGCGCGCGCTCCGGCACTTGGGTCAACCTGCGCAAGGCAGCCCGCCCAGACGACGTGGCTGGCTGCGGCAACCGCATCAGCGCAACCTACCCGCGCTGCACGGTCGCGCGCTCAGCGGTCGCGCGCTCAGTGGTCGCGCGCCCAGTCTCGGGCCAGCGCCACCGTCAGGTTGGCCTGCGAGAGCCCGGACGTCGCCGGCCGCACCCGGTCGATCCCGAAGGCGGCGGCCAGCCGGTCCGCGGCCGCTTGCTCGCCGTCCGGATAGAACACGGTGGTCTCCGGGACGTCGGTCCCGCGGAAGTTGCCGACGGTGGCCACGTTCCAGCCCGCGGCGCGGAAAGTCGCCGACGCCCGCGCAGCGAGTCCCGTGATGCGCGAGTCGTTCAAGACGTCAAGCGCCGGAAGCGGCGACTGCGCGCTCGGCGTTTGCGAGGCGCCGCTCGACGTGGCGGCCGGCGGTGGCGAGACCGACGCGGACGGCGAGGTCGACGGCGAGATCGGCACCGCGGTTGACGGCGGCGTCGACGGCGTGGCTTGCGATTGCGACGGGCTCGCCGATTCGACCGCGCTGTGCTTCCCGAGCGGGTTCGGCGACGTCGCCGGCGCGGTGTTGTGCGCGGGCTCGCCTCTCTTGTGCAGCGCGATGCTCACCAAGATGGCCGCGATGGCAATCCCGATCAACGACGCGATCAAGACCGCCACCCGGTTGGTGTCGCGGACCCGCCGATGGGAGCCCGGCGGCCGCTCGGGATCGGTCATCGGGTGGTGACGGGCTCAGGCCTCGACGCCGAGCCGCCGGGCGGAGCGCGCGCGCTGACGGGCGGCGCGCAGCCGGCGCAACCGCTTCACCAGCATCGGGTCGGCGGCGAGCGCCTCAGGGCGGTCGATCAACGCGTTCAGCGCCTGGTAGTAGCGGGTGGCCGACATGTCGAACTTCTCGCGCATCGCTTGCTCTTTGGCACCGGCGTACTTCCACCACTGGCGCTCGAACTCGAGGATGTC
>DASVDW010000044.1:0-26059 GCA_036380925.1 Acidothermaceae bacterium | reverse complement strand
CGCGCTGCTCATCTGGGCGTCGCCGATCGCGGCCGTCGCGGCGGCGGGGTTCGTGCTTCTCGGCTTCTTCCTCGCCCCGTTGTTCCCCACCGCGATGGCGATGGCGCCCCGGCTGGCCGAGCGGCGATTGGTGGCGACCGCCATCGGTGCGATGAACGGCGCCTCGGTCATCGGCGGGTCGCTGTTCTCCTGGCTGTCCGGCGCGATCGCCCAAGGCGCCGGCGTGTGGACGTTGATGCCCTTCACGCTCGCTCTCGCGATCGCCCTGATCGTGCTTTGGCAGCGGCTCGTCGCGAACCTCGTGGTCCCGGTCCCCGAGCAGGCCGCCGAGCTCGTCTGACCCGCGGCCTAAAGTGTGGCCATGTCGCAGTTGCTCGAGGATCACGTCCGGCTGCCCTCGGGGCTTCGGCTCGCCACCCGCCACGCCGAGGGCCCGCGCCGCGCATTCCTGCTCGTGCACGGCCTGGCGTCCAACGCCCGGCTGTGGGACGGCACGGCGCTCCAGCTGGCGAGCGCCGGCCACCGGGTGATCGCGGTCGACCAACGCGGCCACGGCCGCTCCGACGAGCCGCCCGCGGGCTACGACACGCAGACCTGCGCCGACGATCTCGCGGCGCTGTGCGAAGTGCTCGACCTCACCGGCGACCACGCCCCGATCGTCGCCGGGCAATCCTGGGGCGGCAACGTCGTCTTGACCCTCGCCGCTAAGCACCAAGCCGCCGCCGCGATCGCGCTGCTCGATGGCGGTTGGCTTCGGCTGCGGGCGAAGTTCGAGACCTTCGAGCAGTGCTGGGAGCGGCTCGCCCCGCCAGACTTCGGCGGTATGAGCATGTCCGACCTCAGCGCTCGCGTGCTGAACCATCACCGCGGCTGGCCGCCGGAGACGCGCACGAGCGCGCTCGGCAACTTCGTCGAAACACCGGACGGCGGGGTGCGCGCGCGACTTTCGCGCGAGCACCACGAAAGCATCCTGCGCTCGATGTGGCAGGGCGACCCGCGGGAGCTGTTCCCGCTCGTCGACGTTCCGGTGCTGCTCATGCCGGCGGCCGGCCCTGACGACGCCGACCCCGAGGTCCGCAACGCCCTGCAGGCGATTCCGCGGGCCGACGTCCGCTGGTACGCCGGCGCCGATCACGACCTGCACGCCCAGCAGCCATCCCGGGTGGCCGCCGACCTGCTCGAATTCGCGGCCGCGGCGGGGCTTTCATGAGCCAGCTCGTCATCATGGGCTCCGGCGAGACGGCGCCGACGATGGTGCCGGTGCATCGCGAGGTTTTCGCGCAGACGCCTGACGGGCCGGCGGTAATGCTCGACACCACCTTCGGTTTTCAACTCAACGCCGACGAACTGGTCTCCCGCACGCTGCGGTATTTCGCCGAGAGCATCGGCAAGTCGATCGAGGTCGCGGCCTGGCGGCGCCGTGACGACGACGCGTTGCAGCGGGAGAAGGCGCTCGCCCTGCTGGCGCAGGCGACCTGGGCCTTCGCCGGCCCGGGCAGCCCCACGTTCGCGCTGCGGCAGTGGGCCGAAACGCCGATGCCCGCGGCGCTGGCCGACGTCGTCCGGCGTGGCGGCACGCTGGTGATGGGTAGCGCGGCGGTGGTCACGCTCGGCGTCTGCGCGATACCGGTTTACGAGATCTACAAGGCTGGGATCGACCCTTACCTCGCCGACGGCCTCGACCTGCTCGGCTCGCTCACCGGGTTGGCGGCGATGGTCATCCCGCACTACGACAACGCCGAGGGCGGCAGCCACGACACCCGCTTCTGCTACCTCGGTGAGCAGCGTCTGGAGTTTCTCGAGCAGCAGTTGCCGGCTGAGGTCGGAGTGCTCGGCGTCGACGAGCACACCGCCGTCGTCATCGACCTCGAGCGGCAAACCGCCACCGTGAAGGGGAATCACCTGCTGACGGTGCGGCGGCGAGGCGAATCGCGCGAGTTCGCAGCGGGTGCCGTGCTGCCGCTGACCGACCTCGCGGCGCTGCTGTCCGGCGTCGAGAAGCTGGGTGGCCACCGCACGGCGGCGTTGCAACCGGCGGTCGATGCCGACGACGAACGCCCCGGGACGTCCCTGCACGCCGCCACTGAGCAAGCGCGCACCGCCTTCGACGACGCCCATGCGGCCCGCGACGTCGACGGCTGTGTGGCCGCCATCCTCGACTTGGAGGGCGCCATCCACGACTGGAGCTCCGACACGCTGCAAAGCACCGACGTCGACGACGCCCGGCGCGCGTTGCGCGCGTTCGTCGTCCGGCTTGGCGAGCTTGCCGCGGTGGGCGTGAAAGACCCGCGCGAGGGCGTCGCGCCGTTCGTCGAGGAGTTGCTCGCGATGCGCGCGTCCGCTCGTGCGGCCGGGGACTACGCGTCGTCTGATCGCATCCGCGACCGGCTTGCCGCGGCCGGCGTCGAGGTGCGCGACACGCCCGCGGGCGTCGAGTGGGATCTCGCCGCCAGCTAGGCGCGCGCCCGACCGCGTGCTTGACCGCGTGCTTGACCGCGCGCTTGACCGCGGGCTGTGGTGCGTCCCTTCCACGTCCCGCCGCGACCGCGCGCGTGTTGCCACGCGGAGTCGATCGTCATCGCCGCATAGAGCAGCGCGATGACCGGCAAGGTCAGTGAGCGAAGCGCCGACAGCCGGTAGAACCGCAGCGTTGGCAGGAATGTCGCCGCCATCAGCGACCACGCGACGCCACCCAGCACGACCAGCGACCACCGCCCGGTCGCACCGCCTGCGGCCACCGCGATCACCGGGACGCCATAGACCAGCAACAGACCGAGCAGCGTGGCGATCAGCAGCAGCGGCGAGTATCGCAGTTGCGTGTAAGCGCTGCGCGCGACCATCCGCCACAGCTCGCGAAGTGACGGATAGGCCCGCACGCTGCTCACGTCGTCCGACAAGCCAAGCCAGATTCGCCGTCGGCCGCGCCGCTTGAGCAGCGTGCCCAACGCGACGTCGTCGATGTGCGCGTCGGCGATGCGCGCGAGCCCGCCGACCGACTCCAACGCGGTGCGTCGCACGAGCATGCAGCCACCGGCGGCGGCCGCGACCCGGGAGCGCGGCGAGTTCACCCGAGCGAACGGAAACAGCTGCATGAAGAAGTAGACGAAGGCCGGCACGATGACCCGCTCCCACGCGCCCAGCGCGCGCAGTCGTGCCATCTGCGACACCAGATCGAGCTCGTGACTCGTGGCGGCGGACACCAGCTGCGCGACCGCGGTGGGGGCGTAGCGGATGTCGGCGTCGGTGAACAGCACGAAGTCGCAGTCGCCGGCGGCGGCCGCGCCGCAGGCCATGGCGTGCACCTTGCCCGCCCAGCCTGCCGGAAGGGCGTCAACCGTGACCACCTGAGCGCCATGCCGCGCCGCGACCAGCGCGGTGGCGTCGGTGCTGGCGTCATCGACCACGACGACCCGGAAGTCGCCCGGGTAACGCGTCGCGAGCAGCGACGGCAGGGTCGTGGGGAGCACCGCCGCCTCGTTGCGCGCGGGGACGACCGCCACCACGCTTGGCCAGCGCCGCGGCTCACGCCACTGCGGAAGCCGGACCGAGGTCCGCCAGAATCCACCGTGGCCGGCGGCGAGATAGAGCCACGCGGCGAGCGCGACCGAACTCACCACGAAGAACCACACGCGGCAAGTATCCCGGACGCCGGGTTAGGCCGAGCGCCCCCGTTGGACGAGCGCGAGGAGGTCGGACGGCGCCATGGGCTTGGCCATCACGAAGCCTTGACCGTCGTCGCAACTGAGGTTCTTCAGCTCGGCCCACTGCTTGGAGGTCTCAATGCCCTCGCCGACAACCGACATGTCGAGGAAGTGCGCCATCGCGGTCAACGCGCCGATCATCTCGCCCACGCGCCCGCCGTCGCCGAGCTCCTCGACGATTGACCGGTCGATTTTCAGCGTGTCGACGCGAAAGTCGCGCAGATGGGCCAGTGCGGAGTAGCCGGTGCCGAAGTTGTCGAGAGCGAGGTGGACGCCGAGCGCGGCGAGCTCGGTCAGTGTCTCGGCGACGCTTGGGGCGTCTTCGATCAACGTCGTCTCGGACATCTCAAGGCTTAGCCGAGCGGGTCTGACACCGTGCCGAGCCAACGCGTCGTGCACCGTGCGCACGATTGAGGGGTCCGCGAGCTGGCGGCTCGAGATGTTCACCGCCATCGTCAGATCGGTGAGGTCGTGGCGCTCGCTCCACTCCGCCAACTGCCGGCATGCTTCGTCGATCACCCACGCCCCGATGTCGATGATGAGTCCGCGCTGTTCGGCCACCGGCATGAAGTCGCCTGGCGCCAGCAGGCCGTGCGACGGGTGACGCCAGCGCAACAACGCCTCGACCCCGGTGATGGTTCCGTCACCCAATGCGAAAAGGGGTTGATACACAAGGAAAAGTTCAGCGCGTTCGACCGCGTGACGCAGATCTGACTCCAGCTCGCAGCGCGCCGTCGCACGATCGCGCAGCCCGGGGTCGAACAAGAAGAACCGGCTCCCGCCACGTTCTTTCGCCTGGTACATCGCGGAGTCGGCGTCGCGAATCAACGACTCCGGCTCCGCGTATGGGTCCGACGCGACGACGACTCCGACGCTGCCGCTGACCGGCAGCTCCTCGTCCTCGTGCAGGTACGGCAGCGAGAGCGCCCGGACGACGCGCTCCGCGATGATCCGCACGTCTTCTTCGGCGGCGAGCTTGTCGCACAACATGACGAACTCGTCGCCGCCGAACCGCGCGACCGTGTCGACCCGTCGTGACACCGACTCCAAGCGACGCGCGACGTCGCACAGCAGCTTGTCGCCGACCTCGTGGCCGAGCGTGTCGTTGATTTCCTTGAAGTGGTCGAGGTCGACGAACAGCACGGCGAGCCGGCCCGGCTCGCGTTCCATCCTGGTCAGCGCCTGCGACAACCGGTCCATGAAGAGCACCCGGTTCGCCAAGCCGGTCAACGAGTCGTGCACCGCTTGATGCGCGAGCGCGAGCTCGGCGCGCTTTGTCGCGGTGATGTCACGGGTCGAGGTGAGCACGCCGCTGATCGCGCCTTCGTCATCGAACTGCGGCACCATCCGGGCCTGGTACCAACGCGCGTCGGGCGGGGCGCCCTCGCTGAACTCCACCTCTGTCGCGGCGCCCGACACCAGCACCTGCCGAAGTCCCGCCTCCCACGCCGCGGCGACGCTTGCGTCGCGCCTGAGCTCCTTGTCGGTGCGGCCGACGATCTCCTCCGACGGCAGTCCGATGGACTGCGCGGCCGTCGCGTTGAGGTACGCGTACCGAAGCTGCGCGTCGTAGCGCGCGATGGCGTCCGGTGATGTCTCCAGGATCGCCCGCAGCTCGCGTTCCAGCTTCTTCACGCCGTCCGACGCGTCGGCCTCGTCCAACGCGACGGTCAACAGCGCGGCCCACTGGTTCAGGGTCTCCCGGCCGGTGAAGACGCGGCTTTCGATCGGGCCGATTGTCACCAACCAGCCCCAGTCGCTCACGTCGGTTTTCACCGGCACCGCGTAGAGGACCTCGCCAGGCTCCGGGTGGTCGAGCAGCGCGACGGGTGGGAAGTGCTCGACCGGCAACTCGCTGCCGCGCAGCGTGGCCGGCACGGCGCCGGACCTGGCGAACGACCCGACGATCGACAGCGTCGATTTCTCCGCGTCGTCCCAAATCCCGAGGACGCCGTGGCTGGCTCGGGTTCGCTCGAGCCAGTGCAGCGTGCGAGGATCCCGGTCGCGGCCGCGCAGCAGCCCCATCGTGACGTCGTATTGCGCGGCGAGCGCGGTGCGGAAGTAGGCGTTTTCCTGGTACGACCGGCTGAGGTTCGCGGCGCCGATCGCCAGCAGCGCGGCTAGGACGGCGTCGGACGCGGCCTTCGCGGACTCGCGCGGAACCGTCGTCGCCTTCACCGCGCCGTAGCGCCGCAGCGCGGCCACCACCGCGTTGACGCAGGCGCGCGTCGGCGACAGCGCGTACAAGTCGGCCAGCGCGGCGCGCAATTCCGCGCTGCCTCCGTCGTCGCCGGACTCGGCCGCGTGATCGATGATGCCGGCGGCGCGGTCGGCCGCGGCCATCGCGGCGGCGTGGTCGCCGAACTGATCGCCGGCGGGCGCCACCGCGCCGGCCAGGTCGCGGGCCAGCGCCAGGCGCGGGGTCAGCGCAGCGGCGTCGACGGGCTCCGCCGTGGTCGCCAGCCACGGCTCGCAGCCACACGATTGTCGGACGTTCAGCGACGTCGACACGACGTGGTGGCCGTTCTCGACGGGCTCGCCGGCCAGCATGCGCAACACCAGACGGGCGGCCTGGTTGCCGACCCGGCCGAAATCCTGCCGCACGCTGGACAGCGCGGGCGTCACGTAGTCGGCCGCCTCGGTGTCGTCGAAGCCGATGACGGCGTGGTCGCGCGGCAGCCGGAGGCCGGCGGCGGTCAGCGCCGTCATGATGCCGATCGCGTTGAAGTCGGTCGCGGCGAAGGTCGCGGTCGGGGGCGCCGCCAGCTCCAACATCTGACGCGCCACCCGCTCGCCGCCGGTGCGAAGGGTGTCGCCGGTGTCGAACTGCAGCGCTGGATCCGGCTCGATGCCGCACGCGCGCAGCGCGTCCTCGTACGCGGCGCGGCGCTCGCGCATGTCGGGCTGGCCTAAGAAGCCGGCGAACGCGATTCGGGTGTGGCCGTGCTCGACCAGGTGGCGCACCGCGGCCAGCGTCCCCCCGTGGTTGTCAGGCGACACGATGGGGCAGGACAGCCCGGGTATCTCGTTGCTGACCAGCACCAGCGGCTTGCCCGCAGTGTGAATCGCGTCGAGCCGGCGGGCGTCGACGCCGTTCAAGATGCTGATGTAGCCGTCGATGTGGGCGGCGCCGATGGTGCTGTCGAACAGCTTGCCGCCAATGTCGTCCGCGTGTTCTCGACCGGCCTGCAGCGTTTGGATGGCGATCACCCGGCCACCGGCTTCGGCCACCGTCGCGGCGATTCCCCCAAGGATCCCGCCGAAGTAAAAACCACCCGCAAGGGGTGACAACACGCCGATGTTCAGCGGCGTGGAGCAAGCGGCGGTCACGCCTGTCTCATCGACCGCCGGCGGCCGGAACTGAGCCCAACCCGGGGCGCCGGCGCGGCGGGTGGCGGCCGGCAAGATTCGGTCACTCGACCCAGTCGAGCGTGCGCCGCACCGCCTTTCGCCAGCCCGCGTAGCCGCTCTCCCGTCGCTCCTGCGGCCACGACGGCGCCCACCGTCGTCCCTCTTGCCAGTTCGTCTTCAGCTCCGCCGTTGACGACCAGAAACCGACCGCCAGACCAGCGGCGTACGCGGCCCCCAGCGCGGTGGTCTCCGCGACGACCGGCCGCGACACCGGGACGCCGAGGATGTCCGCCTGCAACTGCATGCACAAGTCGTTGGCGGTCACGCCGCCGTCCACCCTCAACTCGCGCAGCTGCCAGCCGGTGTCGTCGCGCATCGCCTCGATGACGTCGCGGGTCTGATAACAGATCGCCTCAAGCGTGGCTCGCGCCAGATGCGCGTTCGTGTGGAACCTCGAAAGGCCGACGATCGCACCCCTCGCGTCGGACCTCCAGTAAGGCGCGAACAGCCCGGAAAAGGCTGGCACGAAGTACATTCCCGCGGTGTCCTCGACCTGCCTGGCCAACGTCTCGCTGTCTGCGGCTCCTGCGATCACGCCGAGCTGGTCGCGCAGCCACTGCACGGCGGAGCCGGTGACCGCGATCGACCCCTCGACCGCGTAGCGCGCCGGCTGGCGGTCAAGCTGGCAGCACACGGTGGTGAGCAGACCGTGCTTTGACCGGACGATCTGCTCGCCGGTGTTGAGCAGCAGAAAGTTGCCGGTGCCATAAGTGTTCTTCGCGTCGCCGACGTCGAAGCAGGTCTGGCCCATCATCGCCGCCTGCTGATCTCCGAGCACCCCGCCGATCGCGACCTCGCCGTTGAACGGCCCGCGGCGCTCAGTGGCGCCGAACACGCCGGACGACGGCCGGATGGCGGGCAGCAGCTGCTTCGGAATGTCGAACAGCGCCAACAACTCGTCGTCCCATTGCAGCGAAGCCAAGTCCATCAGCATCGTGCGGCTGGCGTTCGTGACGTCGGTGGCGTGCACTTCGCCTCCGGTGAGGTTCCACAGCAACCACGAGTCGACGGTGCCGAACGCCGCGTTTCCGGCCAGGGCCGCGGCACGCACGCCCTCGACGTTTTCCAGCACCCACTGCAGTTTCGCGGCCGAGAAGTAGGTCGCCGGCGGCACGCCCGCCCTCGACCGGATCAGGTCGCCCGCTCCGGACGCGTCGAGCGCGGCGACCGCGTGGTCGGTGCGGGTGTCCTGCCACACGATCGCGTTCGTGTAGGGGACCCCGCTCGCGCGATCCCACACCAGGGTGGTCTCGCGTTGGTTGGCGACGCCGACCGCGGCGAGGTCGTGCGCCTTGAGGTTCGCCTTGCGCAACGTCGTCTCGACGACGGCGCGAGTGCGCTCCCAGATCTCGGTGGGGTCGTGCTCGACCCACCCGGCCCGCGGCAGCAGTTGGGTGTGCTCCAACTGATGCCGGGCGACTTCGTCGCCCGCGTGGTCGAAGACGATGAACCGCGTGCTGGTGGTGCCTTGGTCGAGCGCGGCGACGAAGTCAGCCACGGTCGGCCGCTTCGGCGCTGCGCCGCAGCCGCACCCCGGCCGCGGTCAGCTCGGCGCGGGCCTGCGCGCCCAGCTCGGGTGTCACCGGCACGGTGAGGTCGGTCAACACCGTCGTGCGGTACCCGAGCCGGTTGGCGTCGAGCGCGGTGGCCCTCACGCAATGGCTCTCCGCGATGCCGCAGACCTCCACGTCGTCGATCCCGGCGTCCGCCAGCACCTGTTCCAGCGTGCGCCCCGCCTCGTCGGCGCCGTCGAACCCGGAGTACGCGGCCTGGTGCTCGCCCTTGCGGATCGCGACGACCCCCGGCGTTTGCTCGACCGCCTCCGCCAGCGCCGGGTGCAGCTGCGCGTTCGGAGTGCCGACGATGCCGTGCGGCGGCCAGCTGTCGACGAAATCAGGTTGGTCGGCGAAGTGCGCGCCGGGGTCGACGTGCCAGTCCTGCGTCGTGGCGATCAGCCGGTAATCGGAGTGTCTGGCACGCAGGTGATCGGCGATGCGCGCCGCGACCTGGTTGCCGCCCGCGACCGGCAGTTCCCCGCCCTCGCAGAACGTCGGTTGCACGTCCACCACGATCAACGCCCGGCTGCCGTCCATGCAGGTAGGGTAGAACGCCGAATTCCGCACCCGAGGGAGCCGCGTGGCCGACGAGCCGACCGAGCTAGGCGCCGAGCAGCGCTACGTCGACCAGCTGTACGCGAGGCTCGACGAGCTGCGCACCCGAACCGAGTCCGACCTCGCCGCCGTTCGGCGTCAGCGACCCACAGGCACGCACCAAAACCGGTCGGAGCGGGACGCCTTCGCCGCCATGTACGAGCAGCGGCTCGGGCAGCTGCGTGGCGTCGAGGACCGGCTGTGCTTCGGGCGGTTCGACCTGCGCGGCGGCGCCCGGCGCTACGTCGGGCGCATCGGGTTGTCCGACGAGGACCGCCACCAGCTGCTGATCGACTGGCGCGCCCCGGCGGCGCGGCTGTTTTATCAGGCCACGGCCGCCGCCCCCGCGGACGTCGTCCGGCGGCGGCACCTCACCACGCGTGGGCGCGCCGTCGTGGCGATCGAAGACGAGGTGCTCGACCTCGACCACATCGACCGCGCCGAGCTGGCGCACCTGACCGGCGAGGGAGCGTTGCTCGCGGCGCTCAACGCGCATCGGACCGGTCGCATGGGCGACATCGTCGCCACCATCCAAGCCGAGCAGGACGAGGTCATCCGGTCGGAGCTCGGTGGCGTGCTCGTCGTCCAGGGCGGCCCGGGAACCGGCAAGACGGCGGTCGCCCTTCATCGCGCCGCGTACCTGCTGTACACCTATCGTGACCGGCTTGAGCGCCGCGGCGTGCTGGTGGTGGGTCCGAACCAGGTTTTCCTTCGCTATATCGAAAAAGTGCTGCCGTCGCTCGGTGAGACCGGCGTCGTGATGGCCAGCCTCGGTGCGCTGTTCCCCGGTGTGACGGCCGAAGTCGACGACGCCCCGGCGGCGGCGGCCGTCAAGGGGTCCGCGGGCATGGCGGGCGTGCTGGCCGCCGCGGTGCGCGCGCGGCAGCGGGTGCCGTCGTCCGCGATAAAGCTGGACGTCGAAGGGCACGAGCTGTTGCTTCGGCCGCACGTGGTGGCCGCCGCGCAGGACCGCGCCCGGCGGGGTGGCCGGCCGCACAACGTGGCCCGCGTCGGCTACGTCAAAGAGCTGCTCGAACAGCTGGCCTCCCAATACGCGCGGGTGCTCGGCATCCGGCTGGAGGCGGACAGTCGTCGCGAGCTGCTGGCGGAGCTGCGCGCGTCGCGCGACGTGCGCCGCGAGGTCAACCTCACCTGGATGCCGTTGACCCCGCAGCGGTTGCTCGAAGACCTCTACGCCGAGCCGCATCTGCTGAGGGAGGCGGCGCCGCGCTTCACCCAGGCCGAGCTCGACGCGCTGCACCGGCCGCGGGGGAGCGCGTGGACCGTCTCCGACATCCCGCTGCTGGACGAGGCGGCGGAGCTGATCGGCGTCGAGGAGTCGACCTCGGAGCACGCGCGGGCGGCGGCGGCCGAGCGACGCGCCGCGGTTGAGTACGCCCGGGGCGCGTTGCAGCTGAGCGGCGCCGGCGCCTTCGTGTCGGCGGAGCAGCTGGCGGATCGGTTCTCCGACGCGGGCCCGACGCTGTCGACCGCCGAACGCGCGATCGCCGATCGCACCTGGGCGTACGGCCACGTCGTCGTCGACGAGGCGCAGGAGTTGTCCCCGATGGCGTGGCGAATGCTCATGCGCCGGTGCCCGACGAAGTCGATGACGCTGGTCGGAGACGTCGCGCAGACCGGCTCGGCCGCCGGCGCGTCCTCGTGGCAGTCCGCGCTCGGCCCGCACGTCGGGCGGCGATGGCGGCTCGCCCAGCTGACGGTCAACTACCGCACGCCTGGACGGGTGATGCGGCTGGCCACCTCGGTGCTGCGGGCGGCCGGTGTCGACGCGCCGGCGCCGACGTCAGCCCGGGAAGGTGACTTCCCACCGCTGGCGCAGCGGATCGCGCCCGACGACGCGACCGCCCTGGTGAGCCGGGTCCGCGGCGAGCTCGACGTCGTGGCCGGCGGCAAGCTGGCCGTCATCACCGCCGCCTCGCAAACCGCGGCGGTGCACGCCGAACTCGCCGCCGCGCTGCCCGCGGCGACCGTCGGGCATGGCGCCGGTTCGCTCGACGCCGCGGTGGCGGTGCTGTCGGTCGGCGAGGCGAAGGGCTTGGAGTTCGACGCGGTGGTGCTGGTGGAGCCGGCGCGGATCCTGCGCGAGTCGCCCCGCGGCGCGAACGACTTGTACGTCGCCATCAGCCGGCCGACCCAGCGGTTGCTCGTGTTGCACAGCGAGCCGCTGCCACCGGGATTCGAGTCGCTCGCCGGCTGACGGCGCGGCGGCCGCCGCTTTCTTTGCCGCATTTCATGTTCGACTCAGCGAACTCCCAGCTGGCCCGCCGAATCTTGCTCGTGACAGCACGCGGACGACGCGAGGAGCGAGCGGTGAACCCCTACGACGACCAGCGACCCGAAGATCGACCCGAAGGGCAAGCGCCCGAGCCCATGCCGTGGTGGTCGCGACCCTCTTCGGGCCCGGAGCCGGCCGCGCCGGAGCCGGCCGCGCCGGAGCCGGCTGCGGCGGAGCCGGCTGCGGCGGAGCCGGACCTGGTGGCGAGCCAGCCGAGGCGCCCGCGCCCGTGGCTCAGGCAAACCGGCGCGCTGGCCGCTGCCGTCGTCATCTCCGCGGCTGCGACCGGCGCCGTCGTCCACGCCATCGACGACAACGGCGCCGCCAGCGCGACACCCGCCTCGTCGACTTCGGTCGCGAATCTGCCGTCGGCGGCGCAACTCTCGTCGAGCGTCAAATCGGCGCTGGCCAAGATCGAGCCGTCGGTCGTCATCATCAACGACACCGTGACGACCTCGCCGAACGGCCGCGGCGGCTTCGGCGGGTTCGGAGGGTTCGGCGGGTTCCAGGCCGACGGCGCCGGGACCGGCATCATCGTCAGCTCGGACGGCGAGGTGGTCACGAACGCGCACGTCGTCAACGGCGCGTCGAACATCAAGGTGACGCTGCCCGGCAAGGGCGGCACGCACGACGCGACGGTCGTCGGCATGAACGTCGCGAAGGACCTCGCGGTCATCAAGGTCTCCGGAGTCTCCGGGCTCACCGCCGCGACGTTCGCCAACTCCGACACGGTTCAGGTCGGGGACAGCGTCATCGCGGTCGGAAACGCCTTGGGATACGGCGGTTCCCCGACGGTCACCGAAGGGATCATCTCCGCGACGGAGCGCAGCCTGCGGGACAGCGAGAACAGCCTTAGCGGCCTGCTGCAAACCGACGCGGCGATCAACCCCGGCAACAGCGGCGGCCCGCTCGTCGACACCAACGGTGACGTGGTCGGCGTCAACGTCGCGGTCGCCACGGGCAGCAGCAGCGAGCCGGCGCAAAACATCGGGTTCGCGATTCCGAGCAACACCGTCGTGAACGCGCTGCCCGATCTGAAGGCCGGCAAGAGCTCCAACGGCGGCGGCGCCCAAAGCACCACGTACCTCGGTGTGCAGATCGCGGACGCGCAAAACGGCGCCGGCGTTGTCGCGGTGCAGCCGGGCAGCCCGGCCGACAAGGCGGGGCTGAAGGCGAACGACATCATCACCAAGTTCGGAGACACGACCATCAGCGACAGCTTGGACCTGCAGCAGGCGGTGCGGTCGCAAAAGCCGGGCGCCTCGGTGACGCTCACGGTGATTCGCGACGGGAAGCCGATGACCGTGAAGGTCACCTTGGGCAGCAACGCGGTGAACTCGTAGCCGACACAATGGCGACGTGCCCGTCGCCGTCGACATCGCGTACGTCGAAACGCCGGACGCCGAGCCACTCGGCGTCCGGCGGCAATTCGGCCGGTCGCTGATGCGGCGACTCGTCGACGCGCGGCTCGGCGCCGGGGTGGCGCGGGTCGAGACCGCCGAGTCCGGCCAGCCCGTCGTCCTCGGCGCGGCGCGTCCGGCGTTCGTCTCGCTCACGCACACCGACCGGCTGGTCGCGGCGGCGTTCGCCACGACCCGAGTCGGGATCGACGCGGAACCGCTCGACCGCGCCCCCTCGCGTCCGTCTCTGCGCGCACGGGTCTGCTCGCCCGCCGAGTTGCGCTGGCTCGACGAGCTGCCGGAATCCCAGCAAAGTCAGGGATTCCTTCGGTTGTGGACCCGCAAAGAGGCGTACGGAAAGGCAATTGGCGTCGGCATCGGGTTCGGCCTGCGTTCGACTGACTTCGTGCCGGACGACGCTCCGCACCGCGGTGTGCCGGGGGGGTGGCACGCGCGCGAGGTCGCGTTGAGTCCCGACGTCGTCGCGGCCGTCGTCGTCGAGGGCTCCATCGGCCGGATTGAGCTGACAAAGGTCGACCCGCGCGAGCTCGCCGACCTAGGGTGAGCCGCATGCGCAGCCGACTCGCTAGCGCCGTCGCGGCGCTCACCGCCCTGGCCGCCGTCCCGGTGGTGGCCGCCGGATCCGCGCAGGCGGCCGGCGTGTCCGTCACCCGCGTCTCCGGGGCCGACCGATACGCCACCGCGGCGGCCATCGCGGAGACCGGCTGGCCCGCCGCGCTGCCGGCGGGCTCGACGCTGCTGCTGGCCACCGGTCAGAACTTCCCTGACGCGGTCGCGGGCGCCGCTGCCGCCGGGCGCCTCGGCGTTCCCATCCTGCTCACGCCGTCCGGCTCGCTCGCGTCGTCCGCGCAAGCGCAGATCAGCCGGCTCAAGCCCGCCCACGTCGCGCTGCTGGGCGGCGCCGCGGCACTGTCGAGCGCGGTCGCCTCGCAGGTTGCCGCGTTGGGCGTCGACGTTCAGCGTTGGCAAGGCGCCGACCGATACGCGACCGCGGCGGCCATCTCCAAGGCGACCTATCCCAACGGGGCGGTCAACGTCTACCTGGCGACCGGCGTCGCGTTTCCCGACGCGCTCGCCGGCTCGGCGCTGGCCGCGGTCGCGGGCGGCCCGCTATTGCTAACCGACCCGAAGTCGCTGCCCGCTTCGACCGCCGCCGAGATCACCCGGCTGCATCCCTCTGCGGTCGTCGCGCTCGGCGGCACATCGGCCGTGAGCGACGCGGTTCTCGCGGCAGCGGTGAGTGCGGCGGGCGGCGCGCAGAAGTCGCGGATGGCCGGCTCCGACCGGTACGCCACCGCGGACGAGATCGCGTCGACGCTGGTCCAGGTGCGCGGCGGCACGACGGCGTCGAATGGCGCGTTGCTGGCCACCGGGCTCGACTTCGCGGACGCGCTCGCCGGCGCCGCGTGGGCCGGCGTCACCGACCGGCCGCTGTTCTTGGCCCCCGGCAGTTACCTCACGGCCCACACCTGGCAGACCATCCAGGCGGTGCAGGCGCCGTCGGTGACCGTGTTGGGCGGGCCGAACGCGATCTCGGACGCCGTCGTGAGCGGCCTGCGATCGGGCAACCCGCCGAGCAAACCGCCGATCGCCAGCGCGGCCGGTCCCACCGACTGGCCGACCTACCACCATGACGCGCAACGCAGCGGCGCGACCACCGGCACCCCGGCGTTCGCGGCGTTTCACCCGGCGTGGAAGGCGGCGCTGGACGGCGCCGTCTACGGTCAGCCGATCGTGATCGGCGGCACCGTGGTGGCCGCGACCGAGGGCGGCTCGCTGTACGGGCTGTCGCTGGCGAGCGGCGCGGTGCTGTGGCGGCGCCATGTCGCCGACCCCATCCCGCTCTCGTCGTTGCCGTGCGGAAACATCGACCCGCTCGGAATCACCGGCACACCGGCGTATGACCCGGCGCACGGCGTCGCGTTCGCGGTGGCCGAGACCGCGGGCGGCCATCACATCCTCGCCGCCGTTCGACTCACCGACGGTGCGCTCGTGTTCAGCCGCACGCTCGATCCCCTTTCCGGCAACCCGCTCGCCACCCAGCAACGAGCCGCGATCCTGGTCGCCAACAGCAGGGTCTACGTCGCGTACGGCGGGTTGGCCGGCGATTGCGGGCAATACATCGGCCAGGTGGTCTCGGTCTCCACCGACGGCGGTGGCAACCCGATCGGCTGGGCCGTTCCGACGACCCGCGAGGGCGGCATCTGGGCGCCCGCCGGCCCGGTTGCCGACACCGACGGCACGATCCTGGTCGCCGTTGGAAACGGCGCGTCCAACACCACCTTCGACGGCTCCGACTCGGTGACCCGGCTGTCGCCGACGCTGACTCGGCTCGACTACTTCGCGCCGAGCACCTGGGCCTCCGACAACGACGGTGACCTCGATCTCGGCTCGATGTCGCCGGTGCTCGTCGGCGGCGCGGTGCTCGTCGCCGGCAAGCGCGGCACCGGCTACCTGCTGTCGCCGACACACCTCGGCGGTGTCGGCGGCCAACTGGCGCAGACGAGCCTGTGCCGGCCGTTCGGCGGCGCCGCGGTGAACGGCAACGTCGCGTACTTGCCGTGCTCCGACGGTGTTCGCGCCGTCACGGTGTCGGGGAACGCGATGGCCGTCACCTGGCACGCGGGGCCCGCCGGGCCGCCGGTGTACGCGAACGGCACCTTGTACGCCACCGACGGTGGCTCACTGGTCGCGTTGGACGCCGCGAGCGGCGCCACCCGTGCGAGCATCGCGGTTGGTTCGCTGCCGCACTTCGCCTCGCCGACGCTGTCGGGTAAGACCGTTCTGGTCGGTACGTTGAATGGCGTCACGGCCGTGACGGTCGGGTAGCCCCGGCGATCGCCAACACCGGATGGAAGAAGGCACGCGTGGGTTTTCAGGCTGACGAGCGCCGGTACGAGCAGATGTCGTACCGCCGATGCGGTCGCAGCGGTGTCCAGCTGCCCGCGATCAGCCTCGGGCTGTGGCACAACTTCGGCGACGACAAGCCGTTCGCCACGCAGCGCGAGATCCTGCGCCGGGCGTTCGACCTCGGCGTCACACACTTCGACCTGGCTGACAACTACGGGACGCCGGCTGGCTCGGCCGAGACCAACTTCGGGCGGCAGCTGCGGGAGGACTTCAAGCCTTATCGCGACGAGCTCGTCATCTCCACGAAGGCGGGTTGGGACATGTGGCCAGGCCCGTACGGCGACCTTGGCTCCCGCAAGCACCTGCTGGCCAGTCTCGACGCGAGCTTGCAGCGCATGGGCCTGGAGTATGTCGACATCTTCTACCACCACCGGTTCGACCCTGACACCCCGATGGAGGAGTCGCTGTCGGCGCTCGACACCGCGGTTCGGCAAGGAAAGGCCTTGTACGTCGGCATCTCTTCGTATTCGGGCAAGCGGACGGAGGAGGCGGTCGGGATTCTCCGTGACATGGGAACGCCGCTGCTCATCCACCAGCCGTCCTACTCCATGCTGAACCGCGGGATCGAGGGCGAACTGCTCGACTTGCTCGGCCGTGAGGGTGTCGGCTGCATCGCGTTCTCGCCGCTCGCGCAAGGAATGCTGACCGACCGCTACCTCCATGGGATTCCCGCCGACTCGCGCGCCGCGCAAGGCCGCTTCCTCACCGCCGGCATGCTGACCGACCAGACCATGAGGCACGTCCGCGCCCTCAATGACATGGCGCGGCGGCGCGGCCAGACGCTCGCGCAGATGGCGCTCGCGTGGGCACTGCGCGACCCTCGGGTCACGTCCGTGCTCGTCGGGGCGAGCAGCGTGGCGCAACTCGAACAAAACGTCGGGGCGTTGGCCAACACCAGCTTTGACGACGACGAGCTCGTCGAGATTGACCGCCACGCCGTCGAGGGAGGCGTCGACATCTGGCCGAGCCTCCGGTCTTCGTAGGCGACGCGATGCCCGACTCTGCCGCGCTTTGGATCCCCTCTCGCGACCGTGTCGCCAATGCGGCGATGACGGCGTTCCGCTCGGCGCTGTCCGAGCGTTGCGGCGTCGAGTTGCCCGACTCGGTGGCGCTGCACCGGTTCTCGATCGAGCGTCCAGGCGATTTTTGGTCTGCGCTATGGGATTTCGCGGGTGTGGTGGGCGATCCGGGGGAGCGCGCGTTTGCGCCCGCCGCGCGCATGCGCGACGCGCGGTTCTTCCCCGACGCCACCCTGAACGTCGTCGACACGCTGCTGTCCGCGACGGACGACGACGCGCCCGCGATCCTCGCGGCGCGCGAAGACGGCGAGCGGTCCGCCATGACCTGGCGCGAGTTGCGAGCGAAAGTCGCTGCGACCGCGCACGGCCTTCGCGAGGTTGGTGTCGAGCGCGGCGACGTGGTGGCCGGATGGCTGCCGAACATCCCCGAGGCCTATGTCACGGCGCTCGCGGCCGCGTCAATCGGCGCTGTCTTCACCTCCACCTCGCCCGACTTCGGCGTGAGCGGCGTGCTCGACCGGTTCGGTCAGGTGCGGCCCAAGGTGCTAGTCGCGGCCGACGGCTATGTCTACGCCGGACGCGCGCACGATTGCCTCGCTCGGCTGCGGGAGGTCGCCGCCGCGCTGCCAAGCCTGCGGAAAGTGGTCGTGGTGCCGCACCTGGCCGACTCGCCAACCACGCGCGGCCTGCCGAATTCTGTGCTGTGGCAGAGCTTCTTGCGCGACAAAGCTCCTCTCGCGCCGGCGCCGCTCCCGTTCGACGCGCCGCTCTTCGTTCTCTACTCTTCCGGGACCACCGGCGTTCCGAAGTGCATCGTGCATCGGGCCGGCGGTTTGCTGCTCACGCTGTTGAAAGAGCACCGGTTGCACTGCGACATCCGCGCCGGGGATCGCGTCTTCTACTACACGACGACCGGCTGGATGATGTGGAACTGGCTGCTCGGCGCGCTGGCGTCGAAGGCGACCATCGTCGTGTACGACGGCTCCCCGGCGCATCCCTCCGCGAATTCGCTTTTCGGCCTGGCGGACGACCTTGGGATCACTTTGTTCGGGACGTCGGCGAAATTCATCGACACGTTGCGCAAGGCCGGCGCGCGTCCGGGCGCCGACCACGACCTGCGCGCGTTGCGCACCATCACCTCGACCGGCTCGCCGCTGAGCGCGGAGAACTTCGACTATGTGTACGAGCATGTGAAGCCCGACGTGCATCTGGCCTCGATCTCGGGCGGCACCGACATCTGCGGCTGCTTTGTGCTGGGCGACCCCACCCGGCCGGTGTATCGCGGCGAGATTCAGGGCCCGGCGCTCGGCATGGCCGTCGACGTCTACGACGAGCAGGGCCGGCCGGCGCCGGTCGGGGCGACCGGCGAACTGGTCTGCACCAAGCCGTTCCCGTCGATGCCGCTCGGCTTTTGGGCGGACGACGACGGCAGCCGCTATGAGGCGGCGTACTTCGCCGACTTCCCTGGCGTGTGGCGGCACGGTGACTGGCTGGCGCGCACCGAGCACGGCGGGTTCGTGATCACCGGCCGGTCGGATGCCACGTTGAACCCAGGGGGCGTGCGGATCGGCACCGCCGACATCTATCGGCAGGTTGAGCTTTTTCCCGAAATCGCCGAGTCGGTGGTGATCGGACAGGACGTCGGCGGCGATGTGCGCGTGGTGTTGTTCGTCAAAATGGCCGATGATCGCCAACTTTCCGACGAGCTTGTCGGGCGGATCAAGGCTGCGATCCGCACCAACTGCTCACCTCGCCACGTGCCGGCGCTCGTCGTGGCGGTGCCCGACGTGCCTCGCACCCGCAGCGGAAAGTTGGTGGAGCTGGCCGTTCGCGACGTCGTGCATGGTCGGCCGGTGCGCAACACGGAGGCGTTGGCGAACCCGGAGTCGCTGGAGAACTTCAAAGATCTCCCACAGCTGGGCTAACTGTCGGTCAAGCGGTTCGCCGCGGGAACGACACGGTGGTGGCGGACGTCACACCTATCGCGGGCTGACGGCAGCCGGCCGTCGGCCGCAGGTGATCATTCTCGGATCGAGGGTATGACCGAAGCGGTCAACCTAGGAACATCGGGCGGCGTCAAGCGTTGTATCAGTACGGCCCGGTTGACTTCGCGCCGGGCGCAAATCAACGAGCCAACGAGCTCGTGTCCCCTGAAGGAGCACATCATCACCACGCGTGACAGCAAGCGGACCGCTGCCGCCCCCGCCACGAGCGAGGAGGTCGAGGTTCGCTCCACGATAACCGCTGACCAGGCTGACGGCGACCCCCAGCTGGCCGAGGTTGAGGAACTTGCCCAAGACGAGGTCGACCTCGACAGCGAGGAGCCCGGCGTCTCGGCCGACCCGGTGCGCAACTACCTCAACGAGATCGGGCGGACGCCGCTGCTGGACGCGGCGCAGGAGGTCGACCTCGCCAAGCGCATCGAGGCCGGGTTGTACGCCGATCACAAGCTGCGGGCGACCAAGCTGTCGGCCAAGCTGCGCCGCGAGTTGGAGTTGATCCGCGACGACGGCAGGCGGGCCAAGGCGCACATGCTGGAGGCGAACCTGCGGCTCGTCGTGTCGGTGGCCAAGCGGTACTCCAACCGCGGCATGTCGTTCCTGGACGTCGTCCAAGAGGGCAACCTCGGCTTGATCCGCGCGGTCGAGAAGTTCGACTACATGAAGGGCTACAAGTTCTCCACCTACGCGATGTGGTGGATCCGGCAGGCGATCACCCGCGCGCTGGCCGACCAGGCGCGCACGATCCGGCTGCCCGTGCACGTCGTCGAGCAGCTGAACAAGCTTGGCCGCTTGCAGCGCGATCTGCACCAAAGGCTCGGCAGGGAGCCGACCTCTGAGGAACTGGCCGCCGAGCTCGACCGCACGCCGGAGCAGATCGAGGAGATGCTCCGCAACGCGCGGCAGCCGGTCAGCCTGGACAATCCGGTTGGCGACGACGAGGACACCCGGCTGGGCGACCTGATCGAGGACGCCGAGGCGCCTGGCGCGCACGACGCGATCGAGTACCAGGCGATGATCGACACCATCCACCGGGCGCTCGCCGGGCTCGACCCGCGGGAGTCGCGGGTGCTCGCGCTGCGCTTCGGGCTGGTGGGCGGCCGCCCGCACACCCTCGACGAGATCGGCCAAGACGTCGGATTGACCCGCGAGCGGATCCGCCAGATCGAAAAGGAGGCGCTCGCGAAGCTGCGCGACCCCGACTCGCCCGACTCGCTGCTGGAGTGGGCTAGCTAACAGGGTCACTCGCGGACGCGAGCGTCGGCGAGCGGGGTCGGTGTGGTATCCAAGGAGCCATGACGCAACCCCGACCTGACGACGGCGCGCTTGAGCCGGTCGAGGCGCCTGGTTCGACCGCGCTCGAGCCGCCGCCGCCCGGTGGCCACAGCGCCGCCGCGGCGATCCCGGCGGCCGGCGCGCTGCCCGCCGTGCCCGGTCATCCGCCGGTGACCACGCCGGTGCCCATCCCGGCCGGCCGGGTCGGGATCCTGCCGGGGGTCCAGCTCGCCCAGCGGCCACGCCGCCGGGGCGACACGTTCGGTTGGCCGGCGAACGCCGCGCCGAGCAAGCCTGAGGGTGAAGTCGACACCCGTCCGACCATCGCCCGCGGAGGAATCGCATGAGTCCCACGAGCCACGATCCCGACTCCACGTCGATCGCCGAGTGGAATGGCCACATCAAGGGCCGCCCGGTCTCCTGGGTTGTCGTCGTCTTGGTGTGCGGCGGCTTCCTCGCGGGCGGCATCGGACTGGTCGCCGCGCTGCCGTGGCTGTTCTTCGTGGGTGTCGGCGTGGCCGCGCTGGGCGGGATCCTCGGTTGGGTCACCCACGCGATGGCCGACGTGACCGCCCGCGTCGAGACCCCCGCCCGCAAGCGCGCCGCGGCCGAGTCGCCGTCCGAGCAACCGACGCTTGGAGCGCCGGCGCAGCGCTCGGACTCGGCGCAGCTCTCGGACTCGGCGCAGCGCTCGGAAGAGCCCGCTGCCCACTAAATCCGGCGCGCGGTTGCGCGCCGCCACCGGTCTCGGCCGGCTCGCGGGCGTTATGTCGCGGACCCTGCGGCGCGGCGACGGCTTCGTGATCGGCGGCCGGGTGGTGCTGGCCGCCTGCCCCGACGCGCTCGTCCAACTGCTGCTCGGCCGACGCGTCGCCTTCGTCTCCGCCACCAACGGCAAGACGACCACCACGAAGCTGCTGGCCGCGGCGATGGGCGCGGCCGGCCCGGTGCTCACCAACAACTCCGGCGCCAACATGCCCGCCGGTTTGGTGGCGGCGCTCGCGATGCCCGCTCAGCGGGTCGCGGACGACGCGCCCGTCGTCCTCGAGGCGGACGAGACCTACCTGCCAGGCCTGCTGCGGGCCGCTCCGGACGCGCTGCTCGTGCTCGGCAACCTCAGCCGCGACCAGCTCGACCGGCTCAGCGAGGTGGCGATGGTGGCGCGGCGCTGGCGCGCGACGTTCTCCGCGATGCCGGGTCTGACGGCGGTGGCGAACGCCGACGACCCGCACATCGTGTGGGCGGCCAGCGTGATCTCCGACGTCACCTGGGTGTCGGTCGGGAACGCCTGGACCGCCGACTCGGTGCTGTGTCCCTCCTGCGGCGCGATCTTGCGCCGCGACGGGCGCGACTGGAGTTGCGAGTGCGGGTTTCGCCGTCCCTCGCCGTCGTGGATCTTGGACGACGGCGCGGTGGTGGATCCCGGCGGCGCCCGGCGCGAGCTGGCGTTGCGGCTCCCGGGTCGGGCGAACGAGGCGAACGCGGTGATGGCGCTGGTCGCCGCCCACGCGCTCGGCGTGCCCGCGGAGATCGCGTCGCCGGCGATGGCGCCGATCGGCTCGGTGGGCGGCCGCTACCAGACGGTCACGCTCGGCGGTCGCCGCGTGCGGCTGCTGCTCGGCAAGAATCCCGCGGGGTGGGCGGAGATGTTCGGCATGCTGGCGCCCGCTCCCGCGCCGGTGGTGATCGCGATCAACGCCCGCGCGGCCGACGGCAAGGATCCGTCCTGGCTGTGGGACGTTCCGTTTGAGAACCTCGCCGGTCGGTTGGTCGTCGCGACGGGGGAGCGGCGGCACGATCTCGCGGTGCGGCTCGCCTACGCCGGTGTGGAGCACCTGACCGTCGAAGATCCCTGGGCCGCGATGCCGACGGCGATCAAGCCGAGCGGTCAGCCGCTGGATGCCGTGGGCACCTACACCGCGTTCCGCGAGATGCTGCGCCGAGCAGGGGGTGCGCGCGATGCCGGGTGACGCGGCGATCCGCCTTGTCTCGATCTATCCCATGCTGCTGGGCACCTATGGCGACGGCGGCAACCTGCGGGTGCTCACGATGCGCGCGCGGTTGCGCGGCCTGCAGGTCGAGCCGGTTGAGTTGGACGCCGGCGAGCCGGTGCCCGACGGCGCCGACCTCTACCTCCTCGGGGGTGGCGAAGACGACGCGCAGGTCGCGGCCGCGCGCGCGTTGCGGCGCGACCGCGGACTCGCGCGGGCCGTCGAGCGCGGCGCCGCGGTGTTCGGCGTGTGCGCCGGATATCAGCTGCTGGGCAAGGAGTTCCCGGGTTCCAACGGCGTGCTCGAACCGGGGCTCGAACTGCTCGACGTGACAACCGGCCGGTTACCCAAGCGGGCGGTCGGCGAGTTGCTGGCCGAACCGGTTTCGTCGTCCCTCGTTGAGTTGACCCAACCGCTCACCGGCTATGAGAACCACGCGGGTGGCACCACGTTGGGCGCCGGCGCGCGGCCGCTCGCGCGAGTGCGCGCCGGCGTGGGCAACGGGGTCGGCCAGCTCGAGGGCGCCGTTCAAGGGCGGATCGTGGGCACCTACCTGCACGGGCCCGGTTTGGCCAGAAACCCGCAGCTGGCAGACCTTTTGTTGTCCTGGGTGGTGGGGTCGTCGCTTCCGCCGCTCGATCTTCCGGCCGTCGACGCGCTGCGCGCCGAGCGGCTGGCCGCCGTGAAACCCGCGAAGGAATGACATGCGTTTCGACTCTGTGCCAGAACTGAGCGCCACGGCCGCCTCGACTGCCGTCGAGGCCGGCGCGCTGCTGCTCGACGTCCGAGAAGACTTCGAATGGGAGCGGGGGCACGCGCCGCAGGCGGTGCACATCCCGATGTCCGAGTTGGGGCAGCGGGTTGAGGAACTGCCAACGGATCGGACGATCGCCTGCGTGTGTCACATCGGCGGCCGGTCGGTGGTGGTCGTCGACGCGCTGAACCGTGGCGGCTGGCGGGCGGTCAACGTCGTCGGCGGCATGGAGGCGTGGGTGGCCGCGGGCTTGCCGGTTGTCGACGACGATGGGCGACCCGGCGTCGTCGTGTGAGATATCGCTTCGCGGGAAGGAAAACAGCTGGCGCTGGCGGTCGCTGGTTGGGAGGGTGGCGAGTATGCGGACTGCCGCCTGGTGGCCCAACTGGCGCGAGTCACCGTTCACCTTCGTCTATCTTTGCCTGCTCGCCGCGGGTTCGCTCACGCTCGGGGCGCTCGACGCGCAGACGCGTTCGGATGTGCTGCACGCGTCCAGCACCGACGTCACGCATCTGGCCAGCAGGCCGATTTTCGTGCTTGTCGCGAGCGGCATGTGGGTCGACAGCGTTTTCGATTTCGTCGTGGCGGCGGTGCTTATCGGCGTGGCGGCGTCCGCGTTGGAGCGGCAGATCGGAACGCGGGCCACCCTCGGGATCTTCCTCAGCGGCCATGTGGGGGCGACGTTGCTCACGGAGGGCGCGGTCGCCGTCGGTGTGCTGGCCGGCGCGCTTCCGTCGTCCGCGTTGTCTCGTCTTGACGTCGGTGTCAGCTACGGGCTCGCCGCGATCGTGGCGGCGGCTGTCGGGCTGCTGCCGCATCGGGCCAGATTGGCGGCGCTGGCGCTGATGTGGGGCGGGTTGGGCGGCGCGCTGGTCGCCGACCCGGACGTCACCGCGTGGGGCCACTTGCTGGCCGCGGCGCTCGGCGTGGTGTGGTGGTCAGCGCTTCCGAGGCACGCGTTGGGCATCATGGTGGGGTGGTCGAAATCGACGGCGCTTCGCTTGCCGGCAAGCTCCTGGTTGCCGCGCCGACGCTCGACGATCCGAACTTCGTCAGGTCGGTCATCCTCTTACTCGACCACGATGCGGATGGCGCGCTCGGCGTCGTCTTGAACCGACCGAGCGAGATCTCCGCGGACGACGCGGTGCCGCGATGGGCGAGCGTCGTGAGCGAGCCTGCCGTCGTCCACGTCGGCGGTCCGGTCACGCCGCAGGTGGTGGTGTGTCTCGGCCGGGTGCGCTCGGAGGCGCCGTCGGGGTGGACTCGGCTCACCGGTCGCATCGGCGCGGTCGACCTGGACAGCGCGCCGGAGGACTTGATCGATGTGCTTGACGGGCTGCGGCTGTTCGCCGGTTACGCCGGATGGGCGGCCGGGCAGCTCGAGACAGAACTGCGGCTCGGCGGCTGGCTGGTGGTCGACGCCGAGCCGGACGACGCGTTCACCGCGCGGCCCGACACGTTGTGGTCGCGGGTGCTGAAGCGGCAGCGCGGCGAGTTGGCTTTGCTGCACACCATGCCCCTGGATCCAACCCAGAACTAGGATTGCGACCGTGAGCGAAATCGAGACGCTGCCCGGGCTGGGCGAGACCATGACGTTGCCGGAGACGGAGACCCCCGCTCCGCGGCTGTCGAACGACGACGGCGACCACGAGCGCTTCGCGCACTACGCGCCGAAAGACAAGATCGTGGAGGCGTCGGTGATGGGCACGCCGATCACGGCGCTGTGCGGCAAGGTCTGGGTGCCGTCGCGCGACCCGAAGCGTTTTCCGGTTTGCCCTGAGTGCAAAGACATCTACGACAACTTCCTCACCGGCGAACCCTCGTCGTCCGACTGAGCTTGTGTGATTTCAAAGAGGGACGTCGAAGAGCTCGACCGCGCTGACCCTCTGCGTGCTTATCGCGGGCGATTCGTCGGCGCCGACGACGACGTGATCTACCTCGACGGCAACTCGCTGGGACGGCTTCCGGTCGCGTCGGCGGACCGGTTGTTCGACGTCGTGCACTCGCAGTGGGCGCACGGTTTGGTGCGCTCCTGGGAGTCGTGGATCTCGTTGCCCCGCACGGTCGGGGATCTGCTCGGCTCCGCTTTGTTGGGCGCGGCGCCCGGTCAGGTGGTGGTGAGCGACTCGACGTCGGTCAACCTCTACAAGCTCGCCGCCGCCGCTCTCGACCTGCGTCCCTCCCGGCGGGCGATCGTCACCGACGCCGGCAACTTTCCCACTGACCGTTACGTTCTCGCCGGGCTTGCGTCGGCCCGCGGGTTGCGGGTGGTCGAGATTGACGGCGTCTCTGTCGACGCGGTCGCTGCCGCGTTGTCGGACGACGTGGCGCTCGTGTGTCTTTCGCACGTGGACTATCGGTCCGGCGCGCTGGCGTCGATGGCCGAGATCACCGCGGCGGCGCATGACGCTGGGGCGTTGGTGCTGTGGGATCTGTGCCACTCGGTCGGCGCGGTGCCGATCTCTCTCGACGCGTGCGCGGTCGACTTCGCGGTGGGCTGCACGTACAAATATGTGAACGCCGGGCCCGGCGCTCCGGCGTTTCTCTACGTGCGCGCGGACTTGCAGTCGATCGCGCGGCAGCCGATCTGGGGCTGGTTCGGTCAGCAGGCGCAGTTCGAGATGGATTCGGTCTATTCGCCGGTCGAGTCGATCGAGCGGTTTCTGGTCGGCACGCCCTCGGTGCTCGGGATCGCCCTGGTGGAGTCGGGGGTGAAACTGTTGGCGGAGGCGGGGATCGCTCGCCTGCGCGCCAAGGGCAGCGCGCTCACCTCGCTGGTCATCGCGCTCGCCGACGAGTGGCTGGCGCCGCTCGGATTCGAAGTCGCGTCGCCCCGCTCCGATGCGCAGAGAGGTTCGCACGTGTCGTTGCGGCATGCCGACGCGTATCGCGTCTCGCGGGCGCTGATCGAGCATCAGGTGGTGCCGGACTTCCGTCGGCCGGATCTCGTCCGGTTGGGCTGCTCGCCGCTGACCACGTCGTTCGCTGAGGTGTACGAGGGCATGCGTCGCCTGCGCGACATCGTCTCGTCAGGCCGGTATCTCGAGATCGAGTTACCCGAACGACGTGTGACGTGAGAGTGCCGCGCTGCGCAGGCTCGGTGAGGCGTGTCGTCGTCAGTCGTCGAGTTG